>NZ_JACAQP010000006.1:234205-603111 GCF_013387025.1 Pseudomonas reactans
GGCAAGGCTGCACAAGAATTGAAGAAGGTATGAAGATGTCCCAGGCAGCAAAAATCATCATTGCCGACGCCCCGCTGCGCTGGCAGGACGTCGTCGCCGTGGCCCGCCACGGCGCGGTGCTTGAACTCTCGGGCCAGGCCTGGGGGCGCATCGACAATGCCCAGGCCATCGTGCAACGCATCGTCACCAGCGGTGAGCGCGCCTATGGCGTGAACACCGGCCTGGGCGCGCTGTGCAATGTGTCGCTCAAGGGCGAACAACTCAGCCAGCTGTCGCGTAACACCTTACTGAGTCATGCCTGCGGCGTCGGCCCGGCGCTGAGCGACGAGCAGACCCGCGCGATCATCTGCGCGGCGATCATCAACTACAGCCACGGCAAATCTGGCTTGCATCCGCAGGTGGTGCATTCGTTGCTGGCGCTGCTCAACCACGGCATCACACCGCAAGTGCCGTCCCAGGGCTCGGTGGGTTACCTGACCCACATGGCTCATGTGGGCGTGGCCTTGTTGGGCGTGGGCAATGTGAGTTACCGAGGCCGCATCGTTCCGGCTCAAGAGGCGTTAAGCGCGGAAGGTTTGCATCCGGTCGTGCTCGGCGCCAAAGACGGCCTGTGCCTGGTCAACGGCACGCCGTGCATGACCGGCCTGAGCTGCCTGGCCCTGGCTGACGCCCATCACTTGCTGCAATGGGCCGACGTGATCGGCGCCATGAGCTTCGAGGCACAGCGCGGGCAGATCGACGCGTTTGACGAGGAAATCATCGCCCTCAAACCTCATCCAGGCATGCAGCAAGTCGGCATCAACCTGCGTGCCTTGCTCGATGGCAGCGAAGTGATCGCCAGCAGCAAAGGCCTCCGCACCCAGGACGCGCTGAGTATCCGTTCGATCCCGCAGATCCACGGCGCGGCCCGCGACCAGGTGGAACACGCCACGCGTCAGATCGAGACCGAACTCAACAGCGCCACCGACAACCCGCTGGTACTCGGCACGCCGGACCATTACCGCGTGGTGTCCCAGGCCAACCCCCACGGACAATCCGTGGCTCTGGCGGCGGACATGCTGGCGATTGCCATGGCCGAAATCGGCTCGGTGGCCGAGCGTCGCCTGGACCGCCTGATCAACCCGCACGTCAGCGGCTTGCCGGCGTTCCTGGTGAGCAACCCTGGGGTCAACTCCGGGATGATGATCGTGCAGTACGTCGCCGCCTCGCTGTGTGGGCAAAACCGCCAGTTGGCGCAACCGGCGGTGCTCGACAACTTCGTCACCTCGGGCCTGCAGGAAGACCACCTGAGCATGGGCACCAATGCCGCGCTCAAGCTGCACCAGGTGTTGGCCAACGTGACGCAGATCCTCGCTATCGAGTACTTGCTGGCGGCCCAGGCGTTCGAGTTCCTCAAGGACCAACGCTTTGGCGCCGGCACTGACCGTGCCTGGCGCCTGTTGCGTGAAGTGGTCCCGGCCTACGAGCAGGACCGCTGGCTGGCGCCGGACATTGCGGCCGCTGCCCAACTGCTCAAAGAAACCGACTTACCGAATTTGCACTGAAGACTTATTCAAAAGAACAATTCAAAAGGAGTATGAATGTGACTGCGCTAAACCTGATTCCAGGCCAACTGAGCCTTGCCCAACTGCGAGCCATCTACCAGCAGCCGGTAACCCTCAGTCTGGATGACAGCGCCACGGCGCAGATCGAAGCCAGTGTTGCCTGCGTGGAGCAGATTCTCGCCGAGAACCGCACCGCCTATGGCATCAACACTGGTTTCGGCCTGCTGGCCTCGACCCGCATCGCCAGCGAAGACCTGGAAAACCTCCAGCGTTCCCTGGTGCTGTCCCACGCCGCCGGCGTCGGTGAGCCGATCAGCGATGCGCTGGTGCGGCTGGTCATGGTGCTCAAGGTCAACAGCCTCAGCCGTGGGTTCTCCGGAATCCGCCGCCAGGTAATCGACGCGCTGATCGCGCTGATCAACGCCGAGGTGTACCCGCATATCCCGTTGAAAGGTTCGGTCGGTGCTTCCGGTGACTTGGCGCCATTGGCGCACATGTCCCTGGTGCTGCTGGGCGAAGGCAAGGCGCGCTACAAGGGCGAATGGCTGGAAGCCACCGAGGCGCTGAAAGTCGCCGGCCTGACGCCGTTGACCCTCGCCGCTAAAGAAGGCCTGGCGCTGCTCAACGGCACCCAAGTGTCCACCGCGTACGCCCTGCGTGGCCTGTTCGAAGGCGAAGACCTGTTCGCCGGCGCCCTGGCGTGTGGCGCACTCACCGTGGAAGCGGTGCTGGGTTCGCGCTCACCGTTCGACGCACGCATTCATGCCGCACGCGGCCAGCGTGGGCAGATCGATTCGGCGGCGGCCTATCGTCACCTGCTGGGTGAAAGCAGCCAGGTGTCGCAGTCGCACCAGAACTGCGACAAGGTGCAGGATCCATACTCGCTGCGCTGCCAGCCACAAGTCATGGGCGCGTGCCTGACCCAGTTCCGCCAGGCCGCCGAGGTGCTGGTGGTAGAAGCCAACGCCGTGTCGGATAACCCGCTGGTCTTTGCCGCCGAAGGCGACGTGATTTCCGGCGGCAACTTCCACGCCGAACCAGTGGCCATGGCCGCCGACAACATGGCGCTGGCCATCGCTGAAATCGGCTCGCTCAGCGAGCGCCGTATCTCGCTGATGATGGACAAGCACATGTCGCAACTGCCGCCGTTCCTGGTGGGCAATGGCGGTGTGAACTCCGGCTTCATGATCGCCCAGGTGACCGCCGCCGCGCTCGCCAGCGAAAACAAGGCGTTGGCCCATCCCCATAGCGTCGACAGCTTGCCGACTTCGGCCAACCAGGAAGACCACGTTTCGATGGCCCCCGCTGCGGGCAAGCGCCTGTGGGAAATGGCCGAGAACACCCGTGGCGTTCTCGCCGTGGAATGGCTGGCCGCGTGCCAGGGCCTGGACCTGCGCGAAGGCCTGAAAACCTCGCCTGCGCTGGAAAAAGCGCGCGGGATTCTGCGCGACAAAGTGGCGTTCTATGAAAAGGACCGATTCTTCGCACCGGACATCAACGCCGCCAGCGAGTTGTTGGCCAGCCGCTGCCTGAATGAGCTGGTGCCGGCCAAGCTGCTGCCAAGCCTGTAACCGCAACACCGCTTCCACTGTAGGAGCGAGCTTGCTCGCGAAAATCGCCAACGATGACGCGGGTAGCCTTGCACCCCTTGGCGTTCTCAGGTTCTTCGCGAGCAAGCTCGCTCCTACAGAGGCATCCCGTTTTTCTCAGGATAAGAATAATTAGGGAAGAGAAATGCACCAGCAAGAAAAGGGTTTGAAACGCGGGCTCAGCGCCCGACATATTCGCTTCATGGCACTCGGTTCCGCGATCGGCACCGGGCTGTTCTATGGCTCTGCCTCCGCCATCCAGATGGCCGGCCCCGCCGTGCTGCTGGCTTACCTGATCGGCGGCGCCGCCGTGTTCATGGTGATGCGCGCCCTCGGCGAAATGGCCGTGCACAATCTGGTTTCCGGCTCCTTCGGCCAGTACGCCAGCACTTACCTTGGCCCTATGGCCGGGTTTGTCCTCGGGTGGACCTACGCGTTTGAAATGATCATCGTCTGCCTGGCCGACGTGACCGCCTTCGGCATCTACATGGGCTTCTGGTTTCCCGAAGTCGCACGTTGGGTCTGGGTGCTCGGCATTGTGTTTTTGATCGGCGGCCTGAACCTGTGCAACGTCAAAGTGTTTGGCGAAATGGAGTTCTGGCTGTCGCTGCTCAAGGTCGGCGCCATCGTGGCGATGATCCTCGGCGGGTTTGGCATCATGTTGTTCGGTATTCATTCTGCCGGTGAAACCCAGGCCAGTGGGCTCAGCAACCTGTGGGCCCACGGCGGCTTCATGCCTAATGGCATCGGCGGCCTGATCGCCTCGTTCGCGGTGGTGATGTTTGCCTTTGGCGGCATCGAAATCATCGGCATCACCGCCGGTGAAGCCAAGGACCCCCAACGCGTGATCCCCAAGGCGATCAACGCGGTGCCGCTGCGCATCCTGTTGTTCTACGTGCTAACCCTGTTTGTGCTGATGGCCATCTATCCGTGGCCGCAGATCGGCAGCCAGGGCAGCCCGTTCGTGCAGATCTTCAGCAACTTGGGCATCGGCTCGGCGGCGACCATTCTCAATATCGTGGTGATCTCGGCGGCCGTTTCGGCGATCAACAGTGACATCTTCGGCGCCGGCCGCATGATGTACGGCCTGGCCCAGCAAGGGCAGGCGCCTAAAGGCTTTGCGCAATTGTCCAAACACGGCGTGCCGTGGATGACTGTGGTGGTGATGGGCGCAGCGCTGCTCGGCGGCGTAGTGCTCAACTACCTGATCCCGGAAAACGTGTTCCTGTTGATCGCCTCGATTGCCACCTTCGCCACCGTGTGGGTGTGGCTGATGATCCTGTTCACCCAGGTCGCCATGCGTCGTTCTATGACTAAAGAGCAGGTGGCCGAACTGAAATTCCCCGTGCCGTTCTGGCCCTACGCGCCGGCGGCCGCCATTGTGTTCATGCTGTTCGTGTTTGGCGTGCTGGGTTACTTCCCGGACACCCAGGCCGCTTTGCTGGTCGGTGCTGTGTGGATCGTTCTGCTGGTGGTGGCTTACCTGCTGTGGGTCAAGCCCGCTGCCGGGCAAGCGGCCAAGGTCCATTACGACCCGGCTTTGTCTCATCGTTAATCTAGGGAGGCGTTGATGAAAACGCTTTGGCAACACTGCCACGTCGCAACCATGGCACAGGGCAAATACTCGATCATCGAGGATGCCGCCATGGTGACCGTCGGTTCGCTCATCGAGTGGATCGGCCCCCGCAGCCAGGCACCCACGGCAGATTACGCCCAGGTGCATGACCTGCAAGGCGCGTGGGTCACCCCCGGGCTGATCGACTGCCACACCCACACGGTGTTCGGCGGCAACCGCAGCGGCGAATTCGAGCAGCGCCTCGAAGGCGTGAGCTACGCCGAGATCGCGGCCAAGGGCGGCGGTATTGCCAGCACTGTGCGTGCCACCCGTGCGGCGACGGAAGATGAACTGTTTGCCAGCGCTGAAAAACGCCTGCGCAGTCTGCTACGTGATGGCGTGACCACCGTGGAGATCAAGTCCGGCTACGGCCTGGACTTGGCCAACGAACGCAAGATGCTGCGCGTCGCCCGTCGCCTCGGCGAAGCACTGCCGGTCAGCGTGCGCGCCACGTGCCTGGCGGCCCACGCGTTGCCGCCGGAATACAAGGACCGCGCCGACGACTACATCGAGCACATCTGCGCCGAAATGCTGCCGGCCTTGGCGGCGGAAGGGCTGGTGGACGCGGTGGATGCCTTCTGCGAATACCTGGCGTTTTCCACCGAACAGGTGGAGCGCGTGTTCAAAGTTGCCCAGCAACTCGGCCTGCCGGTGAAGCTGCATGCCGAGCAACTCTCGTCGCTGCACGGCTCCAGCCTGGCGGCGCGTTACCAGGCGCTGTCGGCGGACCACCTGGAGTTCATGACCGAAGAAGACGCCATCGCCATGGCCGCCTCCGGTACCGTCGCGGTGCTGCTGCCGGGCGCGTTCTACTTCCTGCGCGAAACCCAGTTGCCGCCGATGGACGCCCTGCGCAAGCATCGCGTGAAGATCGCCATCGCCAGCGACCTCAACCCCGGCACCTCGCCGGCGCTGTCGGTGCGCCTGATGCTGAACATGGCTTGCACGCTGTTCCGCATGACCCCGGAAGAGGCTTTGGCGGGCGCCACTCAACATGCGGCGACCGCACTGGGCATGGGCGACAGCCACGGCTCCCTGGAAGTGGGCAAGGTTGCGGACTTCGTCGCCTGGCAGATTGATCGTCCTGCCGACCTGGCCTATTGGCTGGGCGGCGAGCTGGATAAACGCGTCGTACGCCATGGCGTCGATGTCACTGTTTGAGGAGTACTGTTCGTGGATAAGGTTCTGAACTTCAAACAAGGCCGTGTGCCGCTGCTGATCAGCATGCCCCACGCCGGTCTGCGCCTGACGCCTGCGGTCGAGGCGGGGTTGATCCCCGAGGCGCAAAGCCTGCCGGACACCGACTGGCACATCCCCACGTTGTATGACTTTGCCGAAGAGCTGGGTGCCAGCACCTTGGCGGCCGAGTACTCGCGGTTCGTCATCGACCTTAACCGCCCCTCCGACGACAAGCCGCTGTACGCGGGCGCCACCACCGGCCTGTACCCGGCCACGTTGTTCGACGGCGTGCCGTTGTTCCAGGAAGGCCTGGAACCCAGCGAGACCGAACGCGCCAGCTACTTGCAAAAGGTCTGGGGCCCGTATCACCGCACGCTTCAAGAAGAGCTGGCGCGGCTCAAGGCCGAGTTCGGCTACGCCTTGCTGTTCGATGCGCACTCGATCCGCTCGGTAATCCCGCACCTGTTTGAAGGCAAGCTGCCGGACTTCAACCTCGGCACTTTCAATGGCGCCGCCTGTGATCCGGAGTTGGCCAGCCAACTGGAGGCCATTTGCGCGGCACACCCGCAGTACAGCCATGTGCTGAACGGGCGTTTCAAGGGTGGCCATATCACCCGGCATTACGGTGACCCGGCCCAGGATATCCACGCGGTGCAGCTGGAGTTGTGCCAGAGCGCCTATATGGAAGAGTTCGAGCCGTTCCGTTATCGACCGGATCTGGCCGAGCCGACGAGGGTGGTGTTGAAGCAATTGTTGCAAGGTTTGTTGGCGTGGGGGCAGAAGCGCTACGGCTGACCGTCTGTCGCCTGGGTGCAAAACCCGGTCGCCACAGGTCGCTTTTATCGAGGTCTCGCTGGGTAAGGTTGTGGATACGGCGCGTCAGACGCCACTCCTACAATAAAGCTGCCGAGTGAGACCTCTTCCATGAAAAAACTGTTGTTGACCCTCACCGGCGCCGCGTTGCTCAGCGCCAACGTCATGGCCGCCGAACCGGCCTCCTGCAAGAACATCCGCATGGGCGTGGTCAGTTGGACCGACGTGGTCGCCACTTCCGGCATGGCCGACGTGTTGCTCAATGGCCTCGGCTACGACAGCAAACAGACCAGCGCCGTGCAGCAGATCATCTTTGCTGGCATCCGCGACAAGCGCCTGGATATTTTCCTCGGTTACTGGAAGCCGGCGATGGACAACAATATCGCGCCGTTCCTGGCGGCCAAGCAGGTCAAGGTGTTCGATACGCCCAGCCTCGCCGACGCCCAGGCCACCCTGGCCGTGCCGCAATACGTGGCCGACGCGGGCTTGAAGACTTTCGCCGACATCGCCCGCTTCAAGGACAAGCTGGGCGGCAAGATCTATGGTATCGAGCCAGGCAGCGGCGCGAACACCGATATCCAGAAAATGATCGACACCAACCGCTTCGGCCTTGGCGGCTTCAAGCTGGTGGCCTCCGGTGAAGCGGGGATGCTGGCGGCGGTGCAGCGGGCGGTGAATCGCAAGGAGTTTGTGGTGTTCGTCGGTTGGACCCCGCACCCGATGAACATCAATATGAAGATGGCCTACCTCACCGGCAGTGAAGACGTGTTCGGCCCCGACGAAGGCCGCGCCACCGTCTCCACCGTCACCGCGCCGGATTTTGCCGAACGCTGCCCCAACGCGAATCGCTTGTTGGAGAACCTCACCTTCACCGCCGCCCAGGAAAGCCAGTTGATGGTGCCGATCATGGAGCGAAAGTCGCCGCAGGATGTGGCCAAGCAATGGTTGCGTGACCATCCCGAGGATTTGCAGCGCTGGCTGGCTGGGGTCAAGGCGCTTGATGGCAGCGATGGGGCGGCGGCGGTGCAGGCGAGCCTGAAATGAGTCGATACCCTATTTCGCCTGAGCTGGCAGCGTTCGTGGAGAAGACGGAGTCCTTCACCAGCGACGACTCGTCGCTGGCGGGGTTGCGCCGAAACTATGACCGCATGTGCCGGGCATTCACCCCGCCGAAACCAGAAAACTTGCAGGTCGAGGACTTCGCCTTGGCCGGCGTAGGCGTGCGCAGTTATCTGCCGGCCGCGCCGATGCCTCCTGACGGTTGGCCATGCCTCCTTTATATGCACGGCGGCGGCTGGGTGGTCGGCGACCTGGATTCCCACGATTTCATCTGCTTCGAACTGGCCACGGTCTTGCAAGTCTTGGTGATCGCCATCGATTATCGGCTGGCGCCTGAACACCCGTTCCCGGCCGCCTACGAGGATTGTCGTACCGTGTGGCAAGCAATCCTGACAGGGCAGGTGCCGCATGCCATCGACGTGCAGCGTTTGGTGGTCATGGGCGACAGTGCGGGCGGCAACCTGGCGGCAGCATTGTGTACGGGGTTGCGTGACGACGGGCAACCGTTGCCGCGAGCCCAGGTCTTGATTTATCCGGGGTTGGGCGGCCCCTCCGACTTGCCATCGCGGGGTGACTGCATGGACGCGCCCCTGCTCAGCAGCGCCGACACCGACTGCTACCTGGCGCTGTACCTGCAGGGCAGCGGCAAACCGTCGCCCTACGCCATGCCGCTGCTGGCCGCAGACTTCAGCGGTTTGCCCAAGGCCTTCATCGCCGTGGCCCAGTTCGACCCGTTGCGCGACGACGGCATGCTTTACGCTGAACGCCTGCAAGCGGCGGGCGTAGCCACCGTGCTGTATCCCGGCAAAGGCCTGGTGCACGGCTGCCTGCGGGCGCGGCGGCAGGTGCCGGAAGTGGATCGGCTCTACGAGTACTTGCTGGACTACCTGGGGAGCGAAGCGCTGACACAGGTCTAAGTGCTCTAGGACATGCTCATTGCACAATTCGGGTTTATAGTGCCAGACGGCAAAATAAAAGACGTCCCCCCAGGGATGAACCCGACCCCTTACGGAGCGCGCAATGCAGACTTGGTTCCCGCAGATCAAACCCCACGCCCGGCACGATCTGGCTGTCGATGACACCCACACACTGTACGTCGACGAAAGTGGCTCCCCCGAAGGTTTGCCCGTTGTCTTCATCCATGGTGGCCCTGGTGCCGGTTGTGATGCCCAGAGCCGCTGCTATTTCGACCCGAACCTGTACCGCATCGTCACCTTCGACCAGCGTGGCTGCGGCCGCTCTACCCCGCGCGCCAGCCTGGAGAACAACACCACCTGGGACCTGGTCGCCGACCTTGAGCGCATCCGCGAGCATCTGGGCATCGACAAATGGGTGCTGTTCGGCGGCTCCTGGGGCTCGACCCTGGCCCTGGCCTACGCGCAAACCCACCCGGAGCGTGTACACGGCCTGATCGTTCGCGGCATTTTCCTGGCACGCCCGCAGGACATTCACTGGTTCTATCAGGAAGGGGCGAGCCGCCTGTTCCCGGATTACTGGCAGGACTACCTCGCGCCGATCCCGCCAGAAGAGCGCCACGACATGATCGCGGCCTACCACAAGCGCCTCACCGGCAATGATCAGATCGCCCAGATGCATGCGGCCAAGGCCTGGTCCGGCTGGGAAGGGCGCATGCTCGGCCTGTGCCCGAGCCCGCAGCATGTGGAGCGGTTTTCCGAGCCGCAACGCGCCCTGTCCATCGCGCGGATCGAGTGCCACTACTTCACCAACAACTCTTTCCTGGAGCCCAACCAGCTGATCCGCGATATGCACAAGATCGCCCATCTGCCTGGCGTAATCATCCACGGGCGCTACGATATGATTTGCCCTTTGGATAACGCTTGGGAGTTGCACCAGGCGTGGCCCAACAGTGAGTTGCAGGTGATTCGCGAGGCCGGCCATGCCGCGTCCGAGCCCGGCATCACCGATGCCTTGGTGCGGGCGACCAGCCAGATGGCACGTCGCTTGCTCGACCTGCCGCCCGAAGAAGCATGAAGGGCCTGCTGCAACGGGTGCGCGGCGCCCAGGTCGAGGTGGCGGGCGAAATCGTCGGCGCCATCGACCAGGGTTTGCTGGTGCTGGTGGCCGTCGAGCCTGCGGATACGCCGGAGAGTGCCGATAAGCTGTTACACAAGCTGTTGAACTATCGGGTGTTCAGCGACGATGAAGGCAAGATGAACCTGTCGTTGAAGGATATCGACGGCGGTTTGCTGCTGGTGTCGCAGTTTACCCTGGCGGCCGATACCAAGAGCGGGCTGCGGCCGAGCTTCTCAACAGCGGCTCCGCCGGCCCTGGGAGCAGCGCTTTTTGATCACTTGCTGTTACAAGCGCAACAATTGCATGGCAAGGTGGCGTCAGGGCGTTTTGGCGCCGATATGCAGGTGCATTTGGTCAATGATGGCCCTGTGACCTTCCTCTTGCAGACGTGAATGTATTAAAAACGACTTTTAATGCCTAAAAACGCAGGGTTTCGCTACAAATACTTCGTTATCCCTGATGCGTTGTTTCGCGGGCTACTAGATAATCGCGCGCTACGGGGATCAGCGTTGTTTGGTCCATTTTTGACTTAGGTAGAGACTTGTCCGACAACCAATGGGGAATCATTTTGCCCCAGGGGAGTCGGAACAATGCTCGCCAACCTGGCATATAGATAGCTGGCCGTTGGTTTTTTGATCTGTTTTCGGCGAGGGTTGCTCGTGATTGTTAGTCCCTGTAATGCACCAAAATTGTCTGCCAAACGGTTACGAAACGCACTGGTGACGGGCTCCGCCCTGTTTTGCCTGTTCGGCGCGGGTCAACTGTGGGCATTCAGTCTGGATGATGTGTCGGCCAAGGCAAAAGAGCTGGCCGGGCAGAAATACGAAGCTCCGCGCAGCAATCTGCCGAACGAATTCCGTGAAATGAAGTTCGCGGACTACCAGAAGATTCGTTTCCGCAACGAAAAAGCCGAGTGGGCCGATCAGAACACCCCGTTCAAGCTGTCCTTCTATCACCAGGGTATGCACTTCGATACACCGGTGAAAATCAACGAAGTCACCGCCGACAGCGTCCAGGAAATCAAGTACGACCCGACGCGCTTCGATTTCGGCGACGTGAAGTTTGATCCCAAAGCTACCGAACAGCTGGGTTATGCCGGCTTCCGTGTGCTTTACCCGATCAACAAGGCCGACAAGCAAGACGAAATCATGACCATGCTGGGCGCGAGCTACTTCCGCGTGGTTGGCAAGGGCCAGGCGTATGGCCTGTCTGCCCGTGGCATGGCGATCGACACCGCGTTGCCGTCCGGCGAAGAATTCCCGCGGTTCACCGAGTTCTGGATCGAGCGTCCAAAGCCGGGTGAGAAACAACTGGTGATCTTTGCCCTGCTGGACTCCCCACGGGCTACCGGCGCGTATCGCCTGATCCTGCGTCCGGGCACCGACACCATTGTCGACGTGAAATCCCAGATGTTCCTGCGCGACAAGGTCAGCAAACTGGGCGTTGCCCCGTTGACCAGCATGTACCTGTTCGGCGCGAACCAACCGTCCAAAGTGCTGAACTACCGTCGTGAACTGCACGACTCCAGCGGTCTGTCGATCCATGCCGGCAACGGCGAGTGGATCTGGCGCCCACTGAACAACCCGAAACACCTGTCGGTCAGCAACTTCACCGTCGAGAACCCGAAAGGTTTCGGCCTGCTGCAACGCGGTCGCGACTTCAGTCACTACGAAGACCTTGACGACAACTACGACAAGCGCCCAAGCGCCTGGATCGAGCCTGAGGGCGACTGGGGCAAAGGCACCGTCAACCTGGTGGAAATCCCGACCGCCGACGAAACCAACGACAACATCGTTGCGTTCTGGAGCCCGGCCGAGCTGCCTGAAGTCGGCAAGCCACTGGACGTTTCCTACCGCCTGCACTGGACCATGGACGAGAAGTCCCTGCACCCGAGCGACAGCGCGTGGGTCAAGCAAACCCTGCGTTCTACCGGTGACGTGAAGCAATCCAACCTGATCCGCCAGCCTGACGGTAGCGTGGCCTACCTGGTGGACTTCGAGGGCCCATCCCTCAAGGCCCTGCCATCGGATGCCCCGGTGCGCAGCCAAGTGAGTGTCAGCGACAACGCCGAACTGGTTGAAAACAGTGTGCGTTACAACGAACACACCAAAGGCTGGCGCCTGACCCTGCGCATGAAGATCAAGGACGCAGGCAAACCGACCGAAATGCGCGCCGCGCTGGTGCAGGACGTTCCGCCACCCGCTCCTGAGCAGGACTCGAGCCACGTGCTCAAGGCTGACAAGGTCCTGGCCAAGCAGCACGAGAAACAGGCCAAGAAAGATGCGAAAGACAAGGAAGCCAAGCAGCCAGAAGCTGCCCCAGCCACACCGGAGCCGATCAAGACCGAGCAAGTCCTGACCGAAACCTGGAGCTATCAGTTGCCTGCCGATGAGTAATTCTCAAGTCCAGCCAGAAACTCTGCAGGAGTATCTGGCGCATCTACCGATGACCGCTGAGCAGCGCGCCGAACTGGCGGGCTGCACATCCTTCACCGAGTTGCACGAACGCTTGTCGTCGTCCACCTTCGACGCACCGGTCGATGCCGCCCAGGCGTCGGTTGGCACGCGGTTGACCCTCAACACGGCCGAAGAGCTGCAAGACGCCGAAATGCTGGCGGTCGACGCCGCCGGTCGCGTGTGCCTGAAGGCCACGCCGCCGATCCGTCGTACCCGCGTGGTGCCGGAGCCGTGGCGCACGAATATCCTGGTGCGCGGCTGGCGCCGTATCACCGGGCGCAGCAATCCTCCGGCGCCGCCGAAGGATGAGCGTGTATTGCCGGCCGCGCGCTGGCGTACCGTCGGTTCGATCCGTCGTTATATCCTGCTGGTGCTGATGCTCGGCCAGACCATCGTTGCCGGTTGGTACATGAAAGGCATCATGCCGTACCAGGGTTGGTCGCTGGTCGACTTCGACGAAATCCGCAACCAGACCCTGCTGCAAACCGCTACCCAGGTACTGCCTTACGCCCTGCAAACCAGCATCCTGATCATGTTCGGGATCCTGTTCTGCTGGGTGTCGGCCGGCTTCTGGACCGCGTTGATGGGCTTTCTGGAGTTGCTCACCGGTCACGATAAATACCGGATCTCCGGTAAAAGTGCCGGTGACGAGCCGATTCCGAAAGACGCCCGTACCGCGCTGGTGATGCCGATCTGCAACGAAGACGTGCCTCGGGTATTCGCCGGTTTGCGTGCCACCTTCGAGTCGGTCGCCGCCACCGGTGACTTGGACCGTTTCGATTTTTTCGTGCTCAGCGACAGTAATGACGCCGACATCTGCATCGCCGAACAGCAAGCCTGGCTTGACGTGTGCCGCGAAGCCGGTGGCTTCGGCAAGATCTTCTATCGCCGTCGCCGCCGTCGCGTAAAGCGCAAGAGCGGCAACCTCGACGACTTCTGCCGTCGCTGGGGCGGTGACTACAAGTACATGGTCGTGCTCGACGCCGACAGCGTGATGAGTGGCGAATGCCTGACCAGCCTGGTACGCCTGATGGAAGCCACGCCGGATGCCGGGATTATCCAGACCGCGCCGCGTGCGTCGGGCATGGACACCCTGTATGCGCGCATGCAGCAGTTCGCTACCCGCGTGTACGGCCCGCTGTTCACCGCCGGCCTGCACTTCTGGCAGCTGGGTGAATCCCACTACTGGGGTCACAACGCAATCATCCGCATGAAGCCGTTCATCGAGCACTGCGCCCTGGCGCCGTTGCCGGGCAAAGGCGCGTTCGCCGGTTCCATCCTGTCCCACGACTTCGTTGAAGCGGCGCTGATGCGCCGTGCCGGCTGGGGCGTGTGGATTGCCTACGACTTGCCGGGCAGCTACGAAGAGCTACCGCCGAACCTGCTGGACGAACTCAAGCGTGACCGTCGCTGGTGCCACGGCAACCTGATGAACTTCCGCCTGTTCCTGGTGAAGGGCATGCACCCGGTGCACCGTGCGGTGTTCCTGACCGGCGTGATGTCCTACCTGTCGGCGCCGTTGTGGTTCCTGTTCCTGGTGTTGTCCACGGCGTTGCTGGCGGTGAACACGCTGATGGAGCCGCAGTACTTCATGGCACCACGCCAGTTGTACCCGCTGTGGCCGCAATGGCATCCGGACAAGGCGGTGGCGCTGTTCTCCACCACCATCGTGCTGCTGTTCCTGCCGAAACTGCTGAGCATCATCCTGATCTGGGCCAAGGGCGCGAAAGAGTTCGGCGGCAAGTTCAAGGTGACCTTGTCGATGCTGCTGGAGATGCTGTTCTCCATGCTGCTGGCGCCGGTGCGGATGATCTTCCACACCCGCTTCGTGCTCGCCGCGTTCCTCGGCTGGGCCGCGACCTGGAACTCACCGCAGCGTGACGACGACTCCACCCCATGGAGCGAAGCGGTCAAGCGCCACGGTCCGCAAACCGTGCTGGGCTTCCTGTGGGCCCTGCTGGTGGTGTGGTTGAACCCGAGCTTCCTGTGGTGGTTGGTACCGATCGTGGGGTCGCTGATGCTGTCGATCCCGGTGTCGGTGATCTCCAGCCGTGTCGGACTGGGCCTCAAGTCCCGCGACGAGAGCCTGTTCCTGATCCCCGAGGAATACAATCCGCCGCAGGCCTTGCTGTCGACCGAGTTGTACACCCACGAAAACCGTTGGCACGCGCTGAACGATGGCTTCGTGCGCTCGGTGGTCGACCCGCAGCAGAACGCCCTGGCCTGCGCCTTGGCGACTTCGCGTCACCGTGAAGCGGAGCCGATCGAGTACCTGCGCACCGAACGTGTGCGTCACGCGTTGAAAGTCGGCCCGGCCGGCCTCAACAACGGTGAACGCCTGGCTCTGTTGAGCGACCCGGTCGCCCTGGCGCGCCTGCATGAGCACGTCTGGAACGAAGGCCATGCAGAGTGGCTCGCCGCCTGGCGTGACTCGATCAAGGCTGATCCGCACGCGCCGTTGCTGCCGCTGCAACCGCTGTCGTCCCAGGCCCAAACGGCCTGATTCAGACGCCCCCGAGGGTTCTCCTCGGGGGCGTTCCAAGCGCTAATCCTACAGCGTTTTCCCCTTCTTCCTCCCTTGCGCCAAGCCCTTGTTTTTTCGAAACAAAAGACCCTTGTTCGAGGCGTATTGCCGTGCCTGTGACTGAGTTAGCATCGCCCCGGATTTGGACTTGCCACTGGGGTATTCATGAGCAAAGGCTATTGTTCGGCGCTGCTGCTAAGCGCTGTCGCATTGATTCACATGGGGCTGGCGCAGGCCGGCGCGGTTGATGATGCCGTTCGACGCGGCGTATTGAAAGTCGGCACCACGCCCACCTATGTGCCCTTCGAAATGACCGACAAACAGGGGCGTATCGTCGGTTTTGAAATCGACCTGCTCAACGTCATGAGTCAAGCGCTGGGCGTGGAACTTGAGTTGGTCGCAGTGCCCTACACCGAGTTGGTGGCGGGGTTACAGGCGAAGAAATTCGACCTGATCGGCAGCGGCATGACCGTCACCCAGGAGCGCAACCTCAAGCTGAACTTCAGCGACTCGTTCATCGTGGTCGGCCAGTCCGTGCTGTTACACCCAAGCCTGGCGGGCAAGGTCAGCAGTGTGGAAGACCTGGACGACGCTAGCTACCGGATCGCTGCCACGCAAGGCACTACTGGCGAAGCGGCGGCGCGACGGTTTCTAGGAGCAGCCCGACTCAGCAGTTTCTCAACACCGGAGGAAGGGGTACGCCAAGTGGTACAAGGCAAGGCCGATGCCTTTATTCATGACGCGCCCTACAACCTGATCGCCTTGAGCCGCCCGGAGAACGGCACTCTACTGGCGCTTGAGCAGCCTTTCACATTTGAACCTCTGGCGTTTGGTTTGAAAAAAGGCGATTTCGACAGCCTTAACTGGATCAATCACTTCCTCAACCAGATTGCCCAGGATGGGACCTACGATCGTCTTCACGATAAGTGGTTCAGGGACACCGAGTGGTTGTCGGAAATCGACTGAAAGTCATAACTGCTTACACATCAATCTGTTGCCACTGCCCTCAACGCGCGCGTCTACGTCTGCCCTCTGCTGCACGGTTGTGGGGCTTTTCCGACATACGCCGACAACAAATAGCCGTGAAACCTTTGTGACAGCAGGCGAGTGGGTTAGGATCGCACCCCGAAATGGTGCAGCCGTTTGCGCGCCGACCTTATAAGAATCGTTCAGGGGACTTGATGATGAAAAAGTATCTTTCGATGCTGCTGCTAGGCGTCACCGCGCTGGTCGCGGTCAATGCGGCCCAGGCCGGCGCCATCGATGATGCGGTCAAGCGCGGCACGCTGAAAGTCGGCATGGACCCGACCTACATGCCGTTCCAGATGACCAACAAGCGCGGCGAAATCATCGGTTTCGAAGTGGACATCCTCAAGGCCATGGCAAAGTCCATGGGCGTCAAGTTCGAGCCGATCTCTACCGGCTACGACGGCATCATCCCGGCCCTGCTGACCAACAAGTTCGACATGATCGGCAGCGGCATGACCCTGACCCAGGAACGCAACCTGCGCCTGAACTTCAGCGAACCCTTCATCGTCGTCGGCCAGACCCTGCTGATCCGCAAGGAGCTGGAAGGCACCATCAAGTCCTACAAAGACCTGAACGACGAGAAATATCGCCTGACCTCCAAGCTCGGCACCACCGGTGAGATGGTCGCCAAGAAGCTGATCTCCAAGGCCAAGTACCACGGCTACGACAACGAGCAGGAAGGCGTGCTGGACGTGGTCAACGGCAAGGCCGATGCCTTTGTGTATGACGCGCCGTACAACGTGGTGGCCGAGAAGAAAGTCGGTAACGGCAAGCTGGTGTACCTCGAAGAACCCTTCACCTTCGAACCCCTGGCGTTCGGCCTGAAGAAAGGCGACTACGACAGCATCAACTTCATCAACAACTTCCTGCACCAGATCCGCAACGACGGCACCTACGATCGCATCCATGACAAGTGGTTCAAGAGCTCCGAGTGGCTCAAGGACATGGAGTAAGGCTTTAGACCGAGTTGCCTGTATCGCAGGCAAGCCAGCTCCCACCTTTGACGGTGTTCACAAATCAAAATGTGGGAGCGGGCTTGCCCGCGATGGCGGCCTCACAGGCAACACAAATCGCGGAAAGTGAAATGAAACAGAAAAAAGCCCAATGGCCCTGGCACCTGCTGACCGTGGTCGTGCTGGTCGGCCTGGCTGGCGCCTTGTACTACGCCACCTCGTTGATGTCCTACGAGTGGCGCTGGAACCGCGTGCCGCAATACTTCGCCTACCAGGCTGAAACGTCCCAGCGCGCCGCTGACATCTCCACGGTTGTCGAGTTGGTACGCAAAGGCGATGTCGCCGAAGTGACCCTGCGCAACGACGCGGGTGCCGAGCAAAAGCTGACCGTTGCCGACAACAGCTTGCAAGTGGCGCGTGGCGACGATGTGGCCGAAGGCGACGTGGTCGGCGTGACCCGCCATTGGGCGTTGGGCCCGTTGATGTGGGGGTTGTGGACAACGCTGTGGCTGTCGGTGGTGTCGGGCATCCTGGGCCTGGCGATCGGTTTGGCGACCGGCTTGTGCCGGTTGTCCAGCAACCCGACCTTGCGGGATCTGTCGACGATCTACGTCGAACTGGTGCGCGGCACGCCGCTATTGGTGCAGATCTTCATTTTCTACTTCTTTATCGGCACGGTGCTCAACCTGTCCCGGGAATTTGCCGGGATCGCCGCGCTGTCGCTGTTCACCGGCGCTTACGTGGCGGAAATCGTGCGTGCTGGCGTGCAGTCCATCACCCGTGGCCAGAACGAAGCCGCGCGGTCTTTGGGTCTGAGCGCGAGCCAGTCGATGCGCCATGTGGTACTGCCGCAAGCGTTCAAGCGCGTGCTCCCGCCGTTGGCCGGGCAATTTATCAGCCTGGTGAAAGACACTTCGCTGGTCTCGGTGATTGCGATTACCGAACTGCTCAAAAGCGGCCGCGAAGTGATCACCACCTCGTTCTCGCCGTTTGAAATCCTGTTCTGCGTCGCAGGCCTGTACCTGCTGATCAACCTGCCGCTGTCGAAAATGGCCAGCCGGCTTGAGCGGAGGCTCGCGCAAAGTGATTGAAGTCCGCGATCTGGTAAAAGTCTTCGACACCCGCGGCCATGTGGTCCGTGCGGTCGACAACGTGACCACCCAGGTGGCCAAAGGCGAAGTGCTGGTGGTAATCGGCCCTTCCGGCTCCGGCAAGTCCACCTTCCTGCGTTGCCTCAATGGCCTGGAAGAATTCGACTCGGGTTCGGTGAGCATCGATGGCCTGCAACTGGCTGACCCGAAGACCGACGTGAACGCCTATCGCCGCGAAGTCGGCATGGTGTTCCAGCACTTCAACCTGTTCCCCCACATGACGGTGCTGGAAAACCTGTGCCTGGCGCAAAAAGTCGTGCGCAAGCGCAGCAAGAAGGAACGCGAGGCCAAGGCCCTGGCGTTGCTGGAAAAGGTCGGAATTGCGCAGAAGGCCAACGAGTTTCCATCACGCTTGTCCGGGGGGCAGCAGCAGCGCGTCGCGATTGCCCGGGCCCTGGCGATGGACCCCAAGGTCATGCTGTTCGACGAGCCCACTTCGGCACTCGACCCGGAAATGGTCGGCGAAGTGCTGGACGTGATGAAGACCCTGGCCCTGGAAGGCATGACCATGGTTTGTGTCACCCACGAAATGGGCTTTGCCCGTGAAGTGGCCGACCGGGTGCTGTTCTTCGACCATGGCAAGTTGCTGGAAGATGCCGCCCCGGCCGAATTCTTTGATGCGCCGAAAGACCCGCGGGCCCAGGCCTTCCTGCGTCAGGTCCTATAGCCTGAATTTGCCCACCAGCGCCTGTAGATCCAGGCTCAACCGGGTCAACTGAACACTCGCCGCCGCCGTCTCCTCACTGGCTGCGGCGGTTTGTTCGGATACATCGCGCACCTTCAGCACACTGCGATTGATCTCCTCCGCCACCGCGCTTTGCTCCTCGGCGGCAGCGGCGATCTGCGGGTTCATTTCCTGGATGATCGAGACGGTGCGGATAATCGCCGCCAAGGCATCGCCCGCGTCGCGGCTCAGGTCGACGCTGTAGTCAGTCAGCGCGCGGCTGCCGTCCATGATATCGGCCACCTGCTGGGTGCCGGTGTGCAAGCCGAGTATCAGCCCCTCGATCTCTTCAGCGGATTCTTGCGTGCGTAAAGCCAGGCTGCGCACTTCATCGGCGACCACGGCGAAGCCTTCGCCTGCCGAGCCAGCACGCGCGGCTTCAATCGCGGCATTCAGGGCGAGCAGGTTGGTCTGCTGCGACACGGACTTGATGACGTCCAGCACCCCCCCGATCTTTTGGCTCTCCTGTTGCAAGGCAATCATCGCCTGGCCGGCGCGCGCCATTTCGTGGGCCAGATGGCCAATCTGCTCCACGGCCTGCCCGACAACCTTGTCCCCGGCAGTGGCTTGTTCATCGGCCTCATTGGCCGCCGCCGAGGCTTGTTCGGCATGTCGCGCAACTTCCTGGGCGGTGGCGAGCATTTCATTCATCGCGGTGGCGACTTGGTCGGTCTCGTCCTTCTGGTTGTTGATGCCTGCACGGGTTTGCTCCGTCACCGCCGACAGCTGTGTAGCGGCACTGGCGATCTGCCGGGCGCTGTCACCAATGCCGCTGATCAGGCTGCGCAGGTTGCTGGTCATGTCGCCCATGGCCTGTTGCAGTTGACCCAACTCATCGCGGCGTTCCACCTGGGTGTCGTGACTGAGATCGCCCTGGGCGATGCGGTTGGCGGATGTCAGCACTTGGCGCAGCGGCAGCGCGATCTGCCGGGCGATCCACCAGGCAGCCAGGGCGCCGAATAGCAACGCAGCCACCGTGACGCTGATGAGCAGCGTCCGAGTGTGGTCCGCTTCGGTGTCGCGTTTGAGTGTCTGGCCTTGGCTGACGGAATCGCTGTGTTCGAGCAACTGGTTGAGCTGCTGTTCGAACTGGTTCTGTGCAGTTTCGGTGGTGAGTTGAGCGTCCTTGAGCTTTATCAACTGTATGCGATAGTTCGCCAGATCGGTTTTAAGCAGGCTGGAATTCACTGGCAGGCTAGTCACGGCGGCCTGGGCGATGTCCAGGGCGTCGAGTGCTTTGCCGAGAGCTTCGGCATAGGCTTGCAGTGACTCGGCCGCCCAGGCGGGGCTCTGGGCACGATCCTCGGCTCGCTCCATGGCCTGGCGCAGGTTCTCAATGGCATCCAGCGCCTGCTCGTCTTGCTGGTCAGGCAAGTCGCTGGCCAGCTGTGTGAGCGTGTCACTGGCTTGCAGTGCTGCCGAATGGAGTGGGGGGCGGGTTTTTTCGCGCTGTTCGAGCAACGGTGGCAGTTCCACCAGGACGGCTTTGAAGCGGGTCACCAAGCGCTGCGCTTGCACGATGTGTTGTAGGTCAGCGGGATCTTTCAGGTGGGTCGCCAGGTAGCTGAGGTGTTGATCGATTTGTGCAATCTGCAGCTTCATTTTGCCCAGGCTTGCGGTGTCCGCAAGCGTTCGATAAACGATACGGTCCGCGCGCAGGGCCTCAGAAACAACCGCCAGTTGGTTCAAGGCCGTCAGATTGCTTGAGCGGAACAGCACGGTGTTCAGTGCTTGCCAGCCGGTCATGGCAATGATGAAGCTGAGTATCAGCACCTGTCCAAAACCCAGGGCGAGCTTGAGACGGACGCTGGCATTGACCAGCAAGCGGGTCAGCCGAGAAAACATGATGAACCTCCGAATCTGAAGAAGCGTTTCGCAACTAAGGAAACGCTAATTCGATTCGGCGTAATGCTGGGCTGATAACTACGTAGGACGTTTCATAAAGTGTGAGTTAGATCCGAAAGCGCCCCACCAGCGTTTGCAGGTAAATACCCAGGCGGGCCAACTCGGCACTGGATGCGGCGGTCTCTTCACTGGCCGAAGAGGTCTGTTCCGACACATCGCGCACGTTCAGCACGCTGCGGTTGATCTCTTCAGCCACGGCGCTTTGCTGCTCGGCGGCGGTGGCGATCTGCGAGTTCATCGCCTGGATGGTCGAGACTGTCCGGGTGATGCTCGCCAGGGCGCTGCCGGCACGGCGGGTCAGTTCGACGCTGCTGTCAGTCAGCCCGCGGCTGTTGTCCATGATGGTCGCCACTTGCTGCGTGCCGCTTTGCAGGCCGACGATCAGCTCTTCGATCTCTTCGGTAGACTTCTGCGTGCGCTGGGCCAGGCTGCGCACTTCGTCCGCCACCACGGCGAAGCCACGCCCGGCCTCACCGGCGCGCGCGGCTTCAATCGCGGCGTTGAGGGCCAGCAGGTTGGTTTGCTGGGCCACGGACTTGATCACATCGAGCACGCTGCCGATCTTGTCGCTTTCGCGCTTCAGATCGCCCATGGCGACCGTGGAGTGGCCCACCTCGGTGGCCAGGCGTTCGATCTGGGCGATGGCTTCGCCGACCACCTTGTCGCCTTCTCGGGCCTGTTGGTCAGCCGCCACGGCGGCTTCAGAGGCTTCCTCGGCGTTGCGCGCGACTTCCTGCACAGTGGCGGCCATTTCGTTCATGGCGGTGGCGACCTGGTCGGTCTCGACCTTCTGGCTGTTGACCCCGGCACTGGTCTGCTCGGTCACGGCCGACAGTTGCTCGGCGGCGCTGGCGATCTGGGTGACGCCATCGCTGATACCACCGATCAGCTCGCGCAGGCCGACGGTCATGCTTTGCATGGCGCGTTGCAGCTGGCCCAGTTCGTCCTGGCGCGTGGAGGTCAGGTTGTGGCTCAGGTCGCCGGAGGCGACGCGCTCGGCCACCTTGAGGGTCTGATTCAGCGGGATGACGATCTGGCGTGTGATTGCCCAGGCGGCCACCAGGCCGAAGATCAGCGCCAGCACGGTCGCCAGCAGCAAGAGTTGTTTGGCCTGCGCGGCGTCGGTGTCGCGCACCACGGTTTGCGAGGTGGTGAGTTTTTCGCTGTGGGCCTGGAGAAGGTCGCCCTGAGCGCTCATGATCTTCAGTGCTTCGGCGGCGGCGGTCTGGGAGTCACGGTACTGGCTGACGGCCGCGCGGTAGGCCTGCAGCGAGGTGCTGGCCTGCTGCAGGTTGGCCTGGTACTGCGCGGGCAGTTGGCCTTCCAGTTCGGTGATCTTCTTGATGGCGTTTTCAATGGCATCGAGGGCCGGCTGTTCAGCCTCGACCTTGGCGCTGTAGGTGTAGCCACGCACCTGGAAGCGCGCTTGCTGAATCAGTTTGCTCAGGTCGACCACGCTGTTGAATTGGGTGACGCTGTCGCCTTGCAGCAGGCTTTTTTCGACCTCGCTGACCTTTGCCACGGCGTTGTCGGCGGTGTCGCCCAGTTTGCTGCGGGCACCTTCACGCTTCAGGCCGGCCTGGACCATGGCGGCAAAGGCCTTTTTGTATTGGTTCAAGGCGTCTTGTTGCTGTTCGACCAAGGCCTTGTCGTCGGGTTGCTCGATCAGGTCGGCGGCGGTTTTCAGGCCACTGTCCAGTTTGGTGATCAGGTTGTTGACCGCGTCGGTGCCTTGTTCGCCGCGCCGCATTTCGAAGTCCAGGCGCGCCAGGCGCAAGTCCTTGGTCAGGCCGTTGAGGCTGGAGATATAGCCCAGCTTGTCACCGCGACTGATCACATCGCCCAGGCCGGTCCAGCCGGTGAAGGTAATCAACAACGTCAGGATCAACACTAAGCCAAAGCCTACGCCCAGCTTGCGATTGACACCCACATTCCCCAGTTTCTCGGCTAACCAACGATACATGCTGCGAACTCCCCTGGAACAAGGCTTGGACTTATTCAAAGGTTATCGGCGGTTACAGACTTTTCTGTAGGAGCGAGCTTGCTCGCGAAAAACGTAAGGACGACGTGTTCATCTAGGATGGACGTGTAATCGTTAACGACCTTCGCGAGCAAGCTCGCTCCTACAGGAGGGCGGGCCCCGTTAGAAGAGCCTGGCGAGCAGGGCGGTGACGGCGGTTTCGACGCGCAGGATGCGCGCGCCCAGTTGAACGGGTTGCAAGCCAGCCTTTGTCAGCAGGTCCACTTCATACGGAATCCAGCCGCCTTCCGGGCCGATCGCCAGGGTCACCGGCTCATCGAGCCCGCGCGGGCAGGCCGGGTAATCACCGGGATGACCGATCAGGCCCAGGGTGCCCGCCGTCATGGCTGGCAGGCGGTCTTCGACGAAGGGTTTGAAGCGTTTTTCGATGATGATCTCGGGCAACACCGTGTCCCGCGCCTGTTCCAGGCCGAGGATCAGTTGTTCGCGAATCGCTTCGGGTTCCAGGAACGGGGTTTGCCAGAAGCTCTTTTCGACGCGGTAGCTGTTGAGCAGCACCACCTTGGGCACGCCCATGGCGGCCACGGTCTGCAGCACCCGACGTAGCATCTTCGGGCGCGGCAGCGCCAGCAGCAGGGTCAGCGGCAGTTTGGCCGGCGGCGGTTGGTCGAAGCTGACGTGCAGTTCGGCTTCAGCCGCTTCCAGGCGCAGCAGCTGGGCATTGCCCATTTGCCCGCCGATGCGGCCGACGCGCAGGCTGTCGCCGACGGCGGCGCGGTGGACTTCCTGCATGTGCACCAGGCGTCGATCACGCAGCACCACACGGTCGGCCGCGATGAAGTCGGCCTCTTCAAGGAGCAGCAGGTTCACGGCTGGGTCGCTGGCGGCTGGTCGTCGTCGGGCTGGTCATCCGGGTGTTCGCCGCGCTTGCTGATCAAGCCGCTGAACAGGATGCCGATCTCGAACAGCATCCACATCGGCACGGCCAGCAGGGTCTGGGAGAAGATGTCCGGTGGCGTAAGGATCATGCCGACCACGAAGCAGCCGATGATCACGTACGGGCGGATCTTCTTCAGGTACGCCACGTTGACCACGCCGATCCATACCAGCAGCACCACGGCCACCGGGATTTCGAAGGCCACGCCAAAGGCGAAGAACAGCGTCATCACAAAGTCGAGGTAGCTGGTGATGTCGGTCATCATTTCTACACCGGCCGGGGTGGCGGCGGCGAAGAATTTGAAGATCAGCGGGAACACCAGGAAGTAGGCGAACGCCATGCCGGTGTAGAACAGCAGGATGCTCGACACCAGCAACGGCACGGCGATGCGCTTCTCATGCTTGTACAGGCCCGGCGCGATAAAGCCCCAGATCTGGTGCAGGATCACCGGGATCGCCAGGAACAGCGAGACCATCATGGTCAGCTTCAACGGCGTGAGGAACGGCGACGACACGTCGGTGGCGATCATCGTCGCGCCGGCCGGCAGGTACTGGCGCAGCGGCGTGGAGACGAAGGTGTAGATCTGCTGGGTAAAGGCGAACAACCCGGCAAAGATGATGAAAATGGCCGCTACGCAACGCAGCAGGCGGGTACGCAGCTCGGTGAGGTGCGAGACCAGCGGCATATGCTGGTCGTTTTCCGGTTTATCAGCGCTCATGGGGCTCGCGGCGGCAATGTAGGGTCATGGGGCGCGGGCGACGCGATGGGCGTCGGCGCAGGCTCGGTGGGCGCGATCGGTGCCACGGGGGCTGCATCGACAACAGGCGCGATGCTGTTTTCAGCCACAGGCGCCGCGGGTTTGGCGGGTTCCTGCAGCGGCGACAGAATTTTGCGGGCTTCTTGCTCCAACGACAGGATGTGCTCGTTGTGCAGTTGCCGGCGGATCTCGTCGGCGCCGATTTCCCGTTCAACTTCCTGTTTGATGGCGTTGAAACTGCGTTTCAGGCGCCCGATCCACAGGCCGGCCGTGCGTGCGGCACCGGGCAGGCGTTCCGGCCCCAGTACCAGCAGGGCCACGAGGCCGACGAGCAGCAGTTCAGAGAAGCTGATACCAAACATTAGTCAGTGCTCACGAGTCTTTGCGGGTCGGCTCTTCGACTTTCTCAGCCTGCACGTCGAAGGTGCGACGCTCGGTGATCGGCTGGGTGGCCTGCGGGTGCACAGGCTGCGCCGGTGGCACCGGGTTGGCGGCTTGGTCGGCGGGTTTCTCGTCGTCATTCATGGCTTTGCGGAAGCCCTTGATCGACTCGCCCACGTCGGTGCCCAGGTTCTTGAGTTTCTTGGTGCCGAACACCAGTACCACCACCACCAGAATGACGATCCAGTGTTTCCAGTCAAAAATGCCCATGCTGCAAATCCTCAAGTCTTAGTTATTCAGGCGGACGGGCGCGAGGCTTTCTCGGCATGCCCGGACAAGCCGAAGCGTCGGTCCAGTTCATCCAGCACAGCCTGCGGATGCTGCCCCAGTTGGGCAAGCATGACCAGGCTATGGAACCACAAGTCAGCGGTCTCATAGATTACATCGCTGTAATCACCGCTGATTTGCGCGTCCTTGGCCGCAATGATGGTCTCGACGGATTCTTCGCCGAGCTTTTCCAGGATCTTGTTCAAGCCCTTGTGGTACAGGCTGGCGACGTAGGAACTGTCGGCGTCCGCGCCTTTGCGGTCTTCCAGTACCTGGGCCACGCGGTTCAGGGTATCGCTCATGTCTAGTGTCCTGCCGAGTAGATGGCGTGCGGGTCTTTGAGCACCGGCTCCACCACTTTCCATTCGCCGTTCTCGAACACGCGATAGAAGCAACTGTGACGGCCGGTGTGGCAGGCGATGTCGCCGATCTGCTCGACCTTGAGGATCACCACGTCGGCGTCGCAGTCGATGCGCATCTCGTGCAGGGTCTGCACGTGCCCGGACTCTTCGCCCTTGCGCCACAGTTTGCCACGCGAGCGTGACCAATAGATGGCGCGCTGCTCAGTGGCGGTGAGGCCCAGGGCCTCGCGGTTCATCCAGGCCATCATCAGCACGCGCCCGGTCTTATAGTCCTGGGCAATGGCCGGCACCAGGCCGTCACTGTCCCACTTGATCTCGTCCAGCCAGTCTTTCATGTTCGGCTCCGGCAATTTGCGACAGTGTATAACCGGATTGGCTATCGACGCACGATCAGATAAACACCCACGGCGACCATGATGCCAGCCGGCCAGTGGCCCAGTTGGTTCAGCGGGCCACCGATGGCCAGCATCACCCCGCCGACCAGGTGCGCAGCGCCCAGCAGGCGCAGGAACCAGTCGTCCTTGCGCTGCTTCCAGGGCGGCGCCGGGTCCTTGGCGTGGGGCTGGGACATACGCTCCAACAGGTCGCGGGTCATGTTGGCCAGGTGCGGCAGTTGTTCCATCTGGCTATGCAGGTTGCCCAGCACGGTTTTCGGGCTCATGCGTTCGCGCATCCAGCGTTCCAGGAACGGCTGGGCGGTGTTCCACAGATCGAGGTCCGGGTACAGCTGGCGGCCCAGGCCTTCGATGTTCAACAGGGTTTTTTGCAGCAATACCAGCTGTGGCTGCACTTCCATATTGAAGCGTCGCGCGGTCTGGAACAGGCGCATCAGCACTTGGCCGAATGAAATATCTTTTAACGGTTTTTCGAAGATTGGCTCGCACACGGTGCGGATCGCCGCTTCGAATTCGTTGAGCTTGGTTTCCGCCGGCACCCAGCCTGAATCAATGTGCAACTGCGCCACACGGCGATAGTCGCGCTTGAAGAAGGCGAACAGGTTGCGGGCCAGGTAGTCCTGGTCTTCCGGGGTCAGGCTGCCGACGATGCCGCAGTCGATCGCAATGTACTGCGGGCTCCAGGGGTTCACGGTGCTGACGAAGATGTTGCCGGGGTGCATGTCGGCGTGGAAGAAACTGTCGCGGAACACCTGAGTGAAGAAGATCTCCACGCCGCGCTCGGCGAGCATCTTCATGTTGGTGCGCTGGTCGGCCAGGGTCGCGAGGTCGGTGACCTGCACGCCGTAGATGCGCTCCATCACCAGCACTTTGGGGCGGCACCAGTCCCAATACACTTGGGGCACGTACAGCAGGGGCGAACCTTCGAAGTTGCGCTTGAGCTGGCTGGCATTGGCGGCTTCGCGCAGCAGGTCGAGTTCGTCGTAGATAGTTTTTTCGTAGTCGGCGACCACGTCCACCGGGTGCAGCAGGCGCGCATCGGCCGAGAAACGCTCGGCGGCACGGGCGAGGATGAACAGCCACGCCAGGTCCTGGCCGATGATCGGCTTGAGGCCGGGGCGGATCACCTTAACCACCACCTCTTCGCCGGTCTTGAGCTGCGCCGCGTGCACTTGGGCGACGGAGGCCGACGCGAGAGGCTCGACGTCAAAGCGGCTGAAGACTTCGCTGATCTTTTTGCCCAGTTGCTCTTCGATCAACGCCATCGACTGTTGGGAGTCGAACGGAGGCACGCGGTCCTGCAGCAGCATCAGCTCGTTGGCGATGTCTTCGGGTAGCAAGTCGCGGCGGGTCGAGAGGATCTGCCCGAACTTGATGAAGATCGGCCCCAGGTCCTGCAACGCCAGGCGCAGGCGCGCGCCACGGCTGAGCTCCAGCTTCTTGCGCGGGAACCAGCGCCACGGCAGCACATAGCGTACTGCCAGCAGGAACCACGGCAGGGGCAGGGCGAACAGCAGGTCATCGAGTTGGTAGCGGATTACGACGCGCTGGATACGAAACAAACGGCGGACGGCGAGCAGCTTCATGCGTTATCGCTTGGATCAAGGGAACGGCTCAGGCGCTCGAAGCGGGCCTCAAGGCGTTCCAGGTCGATTTTGGCCTTGTCGAGCTCACGAAAGCGCGCTTGCGCCTCACGTTCTCCGACCAGGGTGCGCGATTCTTCGCTCAGGTATTCGGCGAGGTTCTGGTTGAGGCTGGCGAACCCCTGCTGGTACCAGCGCGAACGGCTGCGCAGGTGCCCGCTGATCAACTGGGTGGCCACCGGGCCGATCCAGCGTGACAGCTCATATTCCCAGTCCAGTTCCAGGTCCTGCAGCACGGCAGCCAGGTCCATCAGCACCGAGCTGTCGCCTTCCAGCGCCACTTCAGCGCTGTGCAGGATGGCGGTCTTGTTGCGGCTTAGGGCCAGGTGCAACAGGCTCGACGCCGGCGCACGCAGGGTGCAATCGGCGTCGGCGGCCCATTGGGCCGCGAGCATCAGGCCTTCATCGCTGGGCAGGATAAACAGCTGCAAGGCGGGGCTGCGGCAGTCGACGGCAATGACTTTGCCATTGAGGTGCGCAAGCCGCGCCAGGGCGGTGCTGTCCAGGCGCAGCACACGGTTGAGACCGTGTTCAACGCTGGCGAGAAGGCCGTTGAGCAGCATCAGGGCTTGATGCCGCGGTGCAGGGCAACGATACCCGAGGTCATGTTGTGGTAGGTCACGCGGTCGAAACCGGCCTCTACCATCATCGACTTCAGGGTTTCCTGGTCGGGGTGCATGCGGATCGATTCGGCCAAGTAGCGATAGCTGTCCGGGTCGTTGAGCACCAGCTTGCCCACCAGCGGCATGAAGGCGAAGGAGTAAGTGTCGTAGACCTTGGACATCACCGCGTTGGTCGGCTTGGAGAACTCCAGCACCAGCAAACGGCCACCCGGCTTGAGCACGCGCAGCATCGAACGGATCGCGTCTTCCTTGTGGGTGACGTTGCGCAAGCCGAAGGCGATGGTCACGCAGTCGAAGTGGTTGTCCGGGAACGGCAGCTTCTCTGCGTCGGCCTGGACGAACTCGATATTGCCGGCCACGCCTTTATCCAGCAGGCGATCGCGCCCGACCTTGAGCATCGAGCTGTTGATGTCGGCCAGTACTACTTGGCCAGTCGGGCCCACCAACTTGGAGAACTTGGCCGCCAGGTCACCCGTGCCGCCGGCGATGTCCAGCACACGGTTGCCAGGGCGAACACCCGACAACTCGATGGTGAAACGCTTCCACAGGCGGTGCATGCCGCCCGACAGTACGTCGTTCATCAGGTCGTACTTGGCCGCGACGGAGTGGAACACCTCAGCGACTTTTTCCGCTTTCTGGCTTTCCGGGACGTTCTTGAAGCCGAAGTGAGTGGTGGGTTCGGCATCGTTGCCTTTGCGCTGATCAGTCATATCGCTGTCACCAAAAGAGAATGCGGGACATGATAATCCCCAAGGCCTGCTTTGTCTTGGCAAGGCTGCAGGTAAGATGGGTGGTCACCGAGACCTTTTGCCGCATCGAAGGTATCTCCATCCCTATAAAGAGGAGTCATTGCAATGGCCCGTATAACCGTTGAGCGTGCACATTCCCTGGGTAAAGAAGGCGCACGGGCAAAGGCCGACAAGTTGGCGCACAAACTCAAAGAACAATATGGCCTGGAGCCGTCGTGGTCCGGCGACACCTTGAACCTCAAGCGTTCGGGGGTTAAGGGCACAGTAGTCGTCGCCGATGATTCGTTACGCATCGATGTGGAACTGGGCCTGTTGATGTCGGCCATGAGTGGCACCATCAAGTCCGAAATCGAAAAAGCCTTGGATAAGGCGTTGGCGTGATCCGCCTGTTCTTAGGGTGCCGATTCTAATTTTCCAGCCTACTTTGTGCCCAAGCCCTCAACTCCTGTGGGCCGTTCCTCCACCCTATTCTGCGTGAGGTGCACCATGGCCAAAGTTATCCTGAAGAAAAAAATCGACGCCCAGATCACTACCCTTAGCGAGGTTAAATCCTACGCCCGCAAGATCTGGCTGGCAGGACTTGGCGCTTATGCCAAGGTCGGAAGCGAGGGCAGCGAGTACTTCAAAGAGCTGGTTAAGACCGGTCAACATGTTGAAAGTAAAGGTAAAAAAGTTGCAGTTGAACAACTTGAAGCCGCCAACAGTCAGATTGACCAAGTAAAGAGTAATGTCTCCGCCGTCAAAGGTCTGGTAGAAGTTCAGCTTGATAAAGTTGAAAAAGCTTTTGACACTCGTGTGGCCAGTGCCTTGAATCGAATCGGCATTGCGTCTAAACATGACGTTGAGACACTCTCTGCTAAGCTCGAAGAGCTGACGACATTGCTAGAACGTGTCGCGCGTAAACACTAAGGAGACATCGGGATGGCTGTTAAAAAGACTACTCAGAAAGAAGGCAGCTCGTGGGTCGGGGAAGTTGAAAAATATTCCCGTAAGATCTGGCTTGCTGGTTTAGGCGTGTACTCGAAGGTTAGCAGTGACGGCGGCAAATACTTCGAGACTTTGGTCAAGGACGGCGAAAAGGCCGAGAAGTTGACCAAAACCACAGTGGGTAAAAAAGTTGAAGCCGCCAAGGCAACTGCCGGTTCAGCCAAGTCGAGCATTTCTGACACGTGGGGCAAGTTGGAAGAAACTTTCGACAAACGCCTCAACAGTGCCATTTCGCGACTGGGCGTACCAAGTAAGGCAGAGCTGAAGACGCTGCACAGCAAGGTCGATACCTTGACCAAGCAAATCGAAAAACTCACCGGCGCTAAAGTGGCACCCGCGAAAACGGCTGCTGCAAAACCGGCGGCCAAGCCAGCGGCTAAAACCGCAGCGGCCAAACCGGCTGCGAAACCTGCGGCCAAGCCTCTGGTAAGAGCTGCCGCCAAGCCGGCTGCAAAACCTGCTGCCAAGGCTGCTGCTAAACCAGCCGCCAAGCCAGCGGCCAAAACCGCTGCCGCCAAACCGGCCGCCAAACCCGCTGCTAAACCAGTGGCCGCTAAAGCCGCTGCCAAGCCTAAGCCAGCCGCAAAACCTGCAGCCAAGGCCGCTGCCAAACCAGCCGCCAAGCCTGTGGCCAAAACTGCTGCAGCAAAACCCGCTGCCAAACCCGCCGCAGCGAAACCTGCAGCCAAGCCGGCGGCCGCGAAACCAGCAGCCAAACCTGCTGCAGCCAAGCCAGCGGCAAAACCCGCCGCCGCGAAGAAGCCAGCGGTAGCGAAAAAACCAGCAGCGCCCAAGCCTGCTGTTGCGGCCAAGCCTGCTACTGCGCCAACCGCTTCCACAGCCAACTCGGTGTCCGCACCGACTCCTGCTGCTGTGACCCCGACTGCAACGCCGGCAACCCCGACGCCATCCAGTCAGTCCTGATTTTTCTCAGGATACAAAAAATGCCCGGCCTGCAAAGGTCGGGCATTTTTTATGGGGTGTGATCTACATACTTGAGGGCAAAGCGCTCAGTCGCCTGCCGCGCCGGCGGCAGCAAATGCGGCGCCACCAGCATCATGATCTGGTAAACCACCACCTGCACCTCACCTTCGCGGTCAAGAATCCGCTGGTAATCCAACGAAAACAGCAAGGTCATGGTGATCTGCTCCACCAGTTGCCCCAGGGCCTGGGTGCTGCTGACCAACTGCCCCGCCGCCTTCAGTCGCGCCAGCAAAGACGCCAGGGTCCGCTTGAGTGCTGTCAGCAGGTTGCGAATCCCCTTGGCCAGCTTCGGCAAACGCCCCGCCAGGTTTGACAAGTCCTGGAACAAGAACCGGTAATGCGCCATGCGCTCGACGATCAGGTGCAGGAACAGCCAGTAATCCTCGGCTTCCAGTTGCGCGTCCGCCGGTGGGTCGAGCAGGGGCGCCAGCTCATTCTGGAAGCGCTCGAACAACCCGAGTACCAACGGCTCCTTGCCATGAAAGTGGTAGTAGAGGTTGCCGGGGCTGATCCCCATTTCGTTGGCCACCTCCATGGTCGACACGTTCGGCTCGCCCTTCTGGTTGAACAACTGCAGGGCACATTCAAGGATACGGTCGCGGGTCTTCATCCAGTCTTCTTAATGTGATCGTTGAGCTCAGCGCACGCGCACATAGGTGCCGGGTGCCGCTTCCATCGGTGGGTAATTCTGGTTGCCCAGGGCGGTGAGGGTTTCCCGTTGCACGCCGGAGCGCTGCTGGATCCACGCCAGCCACTGCGGCCACCAACTGCCTTCGACGTGGTTGGCGTCGTAGTACCAGGCACGCGGGTCGCTGCTCAGCTTGGGGTTTTCGACGTAGTTGGCCTTGGGGTTGCCCGGCGGGTTGAGGATGCTCTGGATATGCCCGCTGTTGGACAGCACGAAGCGCCGCTCGCCGCCGAGCAATTGGGTGGAGCGATACACCGCGTCCCACGGCGTAATGTGGTCGTTGATGCCCGCCACACTGAAGCTGTCCACCGTGACCTTCTGCAAATCGATCGGCGTGCCACACACTTCCAGGCCACCGGGATGGCTGAGCGGGTTGTGCTTGAAGAAGTCCAGCAGGTCGCCGTGCAGCGCGGCGGGCAGGCGCGTGTTGTCGTTGTTCCAGTACAGGATGTCGAAGGCCGGCGGTTCCTTGCCCAGCAGGTAGTTGTTGATCCAGTAGTTCCAGATCAGGTCATTGGGGCGCATCCAGGCGAACACCTTGGCCATGTCGCGGCCGTCCAGCACGCCTTGCTGATAGGAGCGGCGCTTGGCGGCTTCCAGGGTCTGCTCGTCGGCGAACAGGGTGGCGGGGCTGTCGATCTGGCTGTCCAGCAGGCTCACCAGGTAACTGGCGCTGGAGATGCGGCGCAACTGGCGCTTGGCCTGCAGGTGACCTTGCAGCGCGGCGATGGTCAGGCCGCCGGCGCAGGCGCCCATCAGGTTGACCTCACGGGCGCCGGTGATCGCGCGGCACACGTTGAGTGCTTCCTCCAACGCAGCGACGTAGGTGGACAAGCCCCATTCGCGATGGCGCACGTCCGGGTTGCGCCAGCTGACCATAAAGGTTTGCAAGCCGTTTTTCAGGGCGTACTGCACAAAACTGTTGGCCGGGCTCAGGTCGAAAATATAGTACTTGTTGATTTGTGGCGGCACGATCAGCAGCGGCTTGGCGTACTGCTTTTCGCTCATGGGCTTGTACTGGATCAGCTCCAGCAGCTCGTTGCGAAACACCACGGAGCCGGGGGTGGTGGCGACCGTCTTGCCCACCTCGAAGGCGTGCTTGCTCACCTGGCGCGGCAGGCCGTTGTTGTGCAGAAGGTCTTCGAACAGGTTGGTCACGCCGCGCACCACGCTGTTGCCGCCGGAGTTGAGCAGCTCCTTGATCGCCAGCGGGTTGAGCAGGGTGTTGGAAGGGGAGACCGCATCGTTGATCAACGAGAAAGCAAAATGCGCACGGGCGCGGTCATCGGCGCTCAGGTTGCTGTCATCGATCCAGTGACGGGTCTGCTTCTGCCAGCTCAGATAGGCTTGCAGGCTGCGTCGGTACAGTGGGTTGAGCTTCCAAGTGGGGTCGGTGAAGCGGCCGTCGTTGGGGTTGGGTTCGTGCACGGTTTCACCGAGCAGCACGCGACCCAGTTGACCGCTCAACGCCCAGGCATGCCGAACGGTATGCACCGGGTTGCGCAAGCCATGGGCGGCCACGCTGCGCAGGGTCGACAGCAGGTCCCGACCGCGCAGGCCGGTGATCGCATTTTGCGCATTGATGAACGCGGCAGGGGTGGGCGCCGGGTTCGTCACGGGTCTTTCTCGCATGAGCCAACACTCCTTCGTCAAGCCATCAAACAGGCACGCCAATTCAGAACCATAGCCGGTTCCTGGCAAGTTGCGCGGCGGTGTGGTCCTTACACGGCCGGTCGCGGATGGATCACCGCGCGCATGCGCTCCTCTTCCAGAAACTTCATGATGATCGGCGCCACGGCCTCCGCCCGGGTGATCAGGAACAGGTGGCCGTCATCGATGATGTGCAACTGTGCGTTGGGAATGCGCCAGGCCAGCATGCGCATGTTGATCAGCGGGATCAGCGGGTCGTCGTCCCCCGCCAGCACCAGGGTGGGTTGGCGGATCTTGTGTAGCCAGTGGATGCTGGTCCAGCCCAACCCGGCGAACAGCTGCCAGTAGTAACCCAGCTTGCCGGCCGAGCGCACTTTGCTCGCGTGTTCGGCGGCCAGTTTCGAGTCGCGGCGGAACGAACCGCCGTAGATCATCGGTGCAATGCGCACCACATGGGACGGTTGAATGTAACGGCGCGGACTTGCCATCAGCCACAACACTTTCGGTTTGCCCGGCACCATCACCGCACCTGCCGCCGTGGCCGCCAGGATCAGCTTCTTGCAGCGTTCCGGGTAATCGTAGGCAAACTGCTGCGCCAACGCGCCGCCCCAGGACACGCCCACCGCGTTCACTTGGCCATAGTCCAGATAATCGAGCATGCGTGCAGTGAGCTTGGCCAGGCCGGGAAAGCGGTATGGCCGATTGGGCGTAGATGAACCGCCCACTCCGGGCACATCGAACGCGATCACTTCCAGGTCCGGGTCCAGCGCCTGGACGAACGGAAACACCAACTCAAGGTTGGCGCCGATGCCATTGAAGATCAGCAGCGGCGTCAAGTGAGGCTTGCCCGGGCGCACCGCCGTGCGGATGGTCTGGCCATCCAGGTCGATGGTGCGGAAGATGAACGGTTGCGGCATGCTCAAGCCCTGTGAAGTGTGACAGCCGGAATGCGGTCTAAATGTGGGAGCGGGCTTGCTCGCGAAAGCAGTGTGTCAGTCAGCACATTTGATACTGATGGACCGCGTTCGCGAGCAAGCCCGCTCCCACATTTGGATCTCATTTCAATCTAGCGTTCATGTACGTATGTGCCCGGTGCTGCTTCGGCTGCGGCGTACGTTTTATTACCCAGCGCCGTAGGCGCTTTCTTCAACTTCCCCGCCCGCTCCGCCTGCCACGCCTGCCAATGCAGCCACCACGAATCGGTGTGCTTGGTGGCATTCTCCTGCCAGTCCAGCGGTTTCGCCGTCAGGCTGTCGCTGGTCTGGTAACGCGCCTTGGGGTTGCCCGGCGGGTTGAGGATGCTTTGGATATGCCCGCTGCTGGACAGCACGAACTCGACCTTGCCACCGAACAACTGCGCCGACTTGTAGCACGACTGCCATGGTGTGATGTGGTCATTAGTGCCGGCCAACGAATAGATATCGGCGGTGACCTGCTTGAGGTCGATGGGCGTGCCGCACACTTCCAGGGCGTTGGCTCGCACCAATGGGTTGTTCTTGAACAGCTCGATCAGATCGCCGTGGAAGGCCGCCGGCAAACGTGTGGTGTCGTTGTTCCAGAACAGGATGTCGAATACCGGCGGCTCGTTGCCCAGCAGGTAGTTATTGACCCAGTAGTTCCAGATCAGGTCGTTGGGACGCATCCAGGCGAACACCTTGGCCATGTCGCGGCCTTCCAGCACGCCGGCCTGGTAGGAATGGCGCTTGGCCGCTTCCAGGGTCTGTTCGTCAACGAACAGCGCTACCTGGGTATCCAGCGTGGTATCCAGCACACTCACCAGCAGGGTCAGGGCGTTGACCTTTTTCTCCCCCAGCGCCGCGTAGTGGCCAAGCAGGGCGGTGCAGGTGATGCCGCCGGAACAGGCGCCGAGCATGTTCACATCTTTGCTGCCGGTAATCGCCGTGACTACATCCACCGCTTCCTTGAGCGCCTCGATATAGGTCGACAGGCCCCACTCGCGCTGAGCCTTGGTTGGGTTGCGCCAACTGACGATAAAAGTCTGCTGGTTATTGCGCAGGCAGAAGCGCGCCAGGCTCTTCTCCGGGCTCAGGTCGAATACATAGAACTTGTTGATCTGCGGCGGCACCACCAGCAGCGGGCGTTCGTGCACCTGTTCGGTGATCGGCTTGTACTGGATCAGCTCCAGCACGTCGTTGCGAAACACCACGGCGCCTTCGGTGGTGCCCAGGGTCTTGCCCACTTCAAAGGCACCCATGTTGACCTGGCTCGGCATGCCGCCGTTATGCACCATGTCCTTGGCCAGGTGGGACAGGCCATCGAGCAGGCTCTTGCCGCCAGTTTCAAAGAAACGTTTGACCGCCGCCGGGTTGGCCGCGCTGTTGGTGGGGGCCATGGCTTCGGTCATCAGGTTGATCACGAAGTGGCCGCGGCTGATGTCTTGTTCCGACAGATTGCTGTCGCCGATCCAGTCGTGCAGTTCCTTGCGCCACGCCAGGTAGGTTTGCAGATAGCGTTTGTAGAGCGGGTTCTGGCTCCAGGCCGGGTCCTGGAAACGACGGTCGTCGCTCTCGGGTACCAACGCGGATTTGCCGAACATCACGTTCTTCAACTCGACGCCAAAATGCGCGACGTGCTTGACGCTGTGCAGCGGTTGTTTGATGGCTTGGGTCAGCACCATCTTCGCCGAGGCGAGTAAATCCTTTTTACGTAACGCGATGATCGGGTTGAGCCCCAGGGTGTTTTCCGAGGCCTGGCGTTTCAAGTCATCGTTGTTCTTGTTACTCATCTACGACGCTCCATTGTCCGAAAGACGAGTACCGGGGACCGCTGCGCACCCAGTTTCGATACACAACACAAGCCTGGTACTGCGACTCGGGTGACCGTTGATACCGCATCGTCAAATGCAGGGAACTTGCCAGTTCCATTGGTTACCCGAGTTTAATTTTTTTCGCAAGCGGACCAATCGTTGGTCACGCGACAGGGCATTCAAGCAGATGAAATTAGAAAATGCCCTCTAAAGAGCAAGAGGCTTGGGCTAGAGCATCAGCCGCACGACCGATTGATCCGGATCGCGGGTTTTGCCGGCTGCTTTGAGTTCGGCCAGATAATCGGCCCACAACGCGTCCTGACGCACGGCCAGTTGATAGAGGTAGTCCCAGGTGAACAATCCGCTGTCATGGCCGTCGTCGAAGGTCAATTTCAGTGCGTACTGGCCGGCCGGTTCTACCTTGATCAACTTCACGTTGAGCTTGCCGAATTGCAGGATGGGTTTGCCATGCCCCTGGACCTCGGCGGAAGGCGAGTGGGTGCGCAGCAGTTCGGCGGGGAGTTGGTACACCTCGTCGGGCCCGTAGGTGAGGCCGAGGGTGTTGGAGGTTTTGTGCAGGTTTACGGCAGTGGGGAATTTGGTCATAGGAAATGATCCTGAAGAAACCGGCTCAAAAATGTGGGAGCGGGCTTGCTCGCGAATGCGGTGTGCCAGTCACACAAGTATTGACTGATACACCGCATTCGCGAGCAAGCCCGCTCCCACAATAAAGCAAAGCGGTCCTGCGTGAGGCTTACAGGATATAACGAGACAAGTCTTCGTTCTGCGCCAATTCGCCCAAGTGGCTGTTGACGTATTCAGCGTCGATCTTGATCACCTCGCCATTCTGCGCGCCAGCCAGGTCGCCCGCACTGAAGGACACTTCCTCCAGCAGACGCTCCAGCAAGGTGTGCAAACGACGGGCACCGATGTTCTCGGTCTTTTCGTTGACCTGCCAGGCGATCTCCGCCAGACGCTTGATGCCGTCCGCTTGGAACTCGATACCCAAGCCTTCGGTTTTCAACAGCTCACGGTACTGCTCGGTGAGCGAAGCGTGTGGCTCGCTGAGGATGCGTTCGAAGTCGCCTGGGGTCAGCGCCTTGAGTTCCACGCGGATCGGCAGGCGGCCTTGCAGCTCCGGCACCAGGTCGCTTGGCTTGCTCAGGTGGAACGCACCGGAGGCGATAAACAGGATGTGGTCGGTCTTGACCATGCCCAGCTTGGTGTTCACGGTGCAGCCTTCGATCAGCGGCAGCAGGTCGCGCTGTACGCCTTCGCGGGACACATCGACGCCGCCGGAATTGCCGCGCTTGGCGACCTTGTCGATCTCGTCGATAAACACGATGCCGTGCTGCTCGACCGCTTCCAGGGCCTTGGCCTTGAGTTCTTCCTCATTCACCAGGCGCCCGGCTTCTTCATCGCGGACCAGCTTCAGTGCGTCCTTCACCTTGAGCTTGCGGCTTTTCTTCTTGCCCTTGCCCATGTTGGCGAACAGGTTCTGCAACTGGCTGGTCATTTCTTCCATGCCAGGCGGAGCGGAGATGTCGACGCCGGAGACTTCAGCGATTTCGATCTCGATTTCCTTGTCGTCCAACTGACCTTCACGCAGGCGCTTGCGGAACAGCTGGCGGGTGTTGGAGTCCGAGGCCGGCGCGGCGTCTTCGTTGAAACCCATGCGTGCCGGTGGCAGCAGGGCGTCGAGGATGCGTTCTTCGGCGGCGTCTTCGGCGCGGTGGCTGACCTTGGTCACTTCCTGTTCGCGCAGCATTTTCAGGGCGGCGTCGGCCAGGTCACGGATGATCGACTCGACGTCGCGGCCCACGTAGCCCACTTCGGTGAACTTGGTGGCTTCGACCTTGATGAACGGCGCATTGGCCAGCTTGGCCAGGCGACGGGCGATTTCGGTTTTACCGACGCCTGTAGGACCGATCATCAGGATGTTCTTGGGTGTTACTTCAACGCGCAGTTCTTCGGGCAGTTGCATCCGGCGCCAGCGGTTACGCAGCGCAATGGCTACGGCGCGCTTGGCATCGTCCTGGCCGATGATATGGCGGTTGAGTTCATGGACGATTTCGCGGGGAGTCATGGACATAGTGTTTGGCGGCCTCAAGCGGAATAAGCCTACGGCTTACTCGGCGAGGTCCTGCTCCTCAATGGTCTGGTTGTGGTTGGTGAACACGCAGATATCACCGGCGATACCCAGCGCGGTCTCGACGATTTCGCGAGCCGACAGATCGGTTTTCTTCAACAGTGCGCTGGCTGCCGCTTGGGCATAACCACCACCGGAACCCATGGCGATCAGGCCATGTTCAGGCTCAACCACATCACCGTTGCCGGTGATGATCAATGAGGCGTCTTTGTTGGCGACGGCCAGCATGGCTTCCAGGCGGCTGAGGGAGCGGTCGGTGCGCCATTCTTTGGCGAGTTCAACCGCAGCGCGCACCAGGTGACCCTGGTGTTTCTCAAGTTGGCCTTCGAAACGTTCGAAAAGGGTGAAGGCGTCGGCGGTAGCGCCGGCAAAGCCCGCGAGAACCTGGCCGTGGTACAGGCGACGCACTTTCTTGGCGTTGCCTTTCATCACGGTATTACCCAGGGAAACCTGGCCGTCGCCGCCCATGACGACTATGCCGTGGCGACGTACTGAAACGATGGTGGTCAAGGGGAGAGTCTCCACGCAGCGGGGCGAAAATGCCCTGATGAAAACTCATATGGGGGTGGCGGGGGGGATTTCAACCGTAGGAAGGGTGTGCAGACGAGTGGCAGAAGGTCACTGTAGGAGCGAGCTTGCTCGCGAAGGTCGTCAACGATGACGCGGGGAACCTGGTGCCCCGCGGTGATTTTGAGTGCTTCGCGAGCAAGCTCGCTCCTACAGGGCTGCGTATTCAGCGGCTCTGGCGTTGTTGTAACAACAGGTTGCTAAAGCCCGCGCCAGCCAGTTGTTTCTGCGCCACGGTCAGCTGTTCACGGTTGCTGAACGGCCCCACCAGCACGCGATACCAGGTCGCATCCTTCACTGTGCCGGACTCCACCGTCACCGACTGGCCCAGCAGAATGATCTGCGCTCGCACGCGGTCCGCATCCGCCTGTTTCGGGAACGAGCCCGCTTGCAGGAAGAACTTGGTCACCGGCGCGGCTTTGGTCGCGGCAACCGGTGGTGCGGGTGGTGGCGTGATCCCGGCCAGCGCGGCTTGGGCGCGCGCCGTGTCGATTTTCGCCGCTTCCGCCGGGGTGACTGGCGTGGTCGGCACCTGTGGCGTCGGCAGGGTTTTCTCCGGCACGGCGTCAGGCGGCACGATCACTTCCGATTCTGGCAGCAGCGTGTAGAAGTCGTACTTCGGCTTCACCGGTGCCGTCGGGCTTGGCGCCGTCTTGTTGGCTTCGGCCATTTTCGTGGCCTTCTGCTGCTCCTGCTTGACCCGCTTGACGTCATCGCCCTTGCCCGGATCGAGCTTCATCAGGAACACGATAAACGCGCCGACGGTGAGGCCGATCGCCATCCACAACCAGCCCGGGATCGGCTTCTTCGCCGGGGCCTGGTAGCGGCTGGCGCCGCGCTTGGGTGCAGGTTTTTTCTTGGCAGCCAACTTACATACGCTCCAGAGTTTCCAGGCCCAACAGTTCCAGGCCTTGCTTGAGGGTCCGTCCAGCCAGGGCGGCGAGGCGCAGACGGCTTTGCTTCTGGGCTTCGTCGTCGGCGGTCAGGATCGGGCAGTTCTCGTAGAAACTGGAGAACAGGCCGGCGACTTCGTACAGGTAAGTGCACAGGATGTGCGGCGTGCCTTTCTCGCCGACGCTGTTCAGCACTTCGCCGAATTGCGCCAGTTTGGCGGCCAGTTCCTGTTCGTGCGGGGCGTCCAGCACGATCTGGCCTTCAACTTCGCTGAAATCCTTGCCCAGCTTGCGGAACACGCCGGCCACACGGGTGTAGGCGTATAACAGGTACGGCGCGGTGTTGCCTTCGAAGTTGAGCATCAGCTCGAAGTTGAAGCTGTAGTCGCTGGTGCGGTGCTTGGACAGGTCGGCGTATTTCACCGCGCCAATCCCCACCACGCGGGCGATGTTGCGCAGGTCGGCCTCGGCCAGCTCCGGGTTCTTTTCCTTCACCAGGTTGTAGGCACGTTCCTGGGCTTCGGTCAGCAGGTCGATCAGCTTCACGGTGCCGCCGTCGCGGGTCTTGAACGGGCGGCCATCGGCGCCGTTCATGGTGCCGAAGCCCATGTGTTCCATGTGCATCGGGTGAGTGACGAAGCCTGCGCGACGCGCCACTTCGAACACCTGCTGGAAGTGCAGGGCCTGGCGCTGGTCGACGAAGTACAGCGCGCGATCGGCCTTGAGCACGCCGCTGCGGTAGCGCACGGCCGCCAGGTCGGTGGTGGCGTAGAGGTAGCCGCCATCGGCCTTGACGATGATCACCGGCAGCGGCTCGCCGTCAGCAGTCTTGAACTCTTCGAGGAACACGCACTGTGCGCCGTTGCTCTCCACCAGCAGGCCCTTGGCCTTGAGGTCGTTGACCACGTTGATCAGGTCGTCGTTGTAGGCGCTTTCGCCCATCACGTCGGCCATGGTCAATTTGACGTTGAGCAGCTCGTAGATTTCCTGGCAGTGGGACAGGGAAATCTCACGGAAGCGGTTCCACAGCGCCAGGCATTCCTCGTCACCGGCTTGCAGCTTGACCACCAGGCCACGGGCGCGGTCGGCGAACTCTTCGGATTCGTCGAAGCGCTTCTTGGCGGCGCGATAGAAGTTTTCCAGATCCGACAGCTCGTTGCTGGTGATCGGGTTTTCCTGCAGGTAGGCCATCAGCATGCCGAACTGGGTGCCCCAGTCGCCCACGTGGTTCTGGCGGATCACGGTGTCACCGAGGAATTCAAGCACCCGTGCCACGCCGTCGCCGATGATGGTGGAGCGCAGGTGGCCCACGTGCATCTCTTTGGCCAGGTTCGGTGCCGACAGGTCAATCGCCACGCGTTGCAGCGGGCCGGCCTTGCGCACGCCGATCTTGGCGTCGGCCAGGGCAGCGTCCAGGCGCGAAGCCAGGGCCTGGGTGTTCTGGAAGAAGTTGATGAAGCCAGGGCCGGCGATTTCAGCCTTGGTCACGCTTTCGTCGGCAGGCAGCGCGGCGATGATTTTCTCTGCCAGGTCGCGCGGCTTCATGCCCGCAGGCTTGGACAGCATCATTGCGATGTTGCTGGCGAAGTCGCCGTGGGTCTTGTCGCGGGTGTTTTCCACCTGGATCGCCGGCGTCAGGCCTTCAGGCAACACACCTTCGTTGACGAGTTGGGTGAGGGCTTGTTGGATCAGCTGGCGAATGGTGTCTTTCATGGTGTTCTCTTTCGACCGCAAGCGGCGGCGCGCGATGCGCAGGTGGAAAAACTGGGCATTATCCGTGGCGAGGGCGGGCTTGCCAACCTTCGCGGGACCTATGGCCAGGCTTAATACAAATCTACCGGGTCTACATCCAATGACCATCGCACTTGCCGGCCGCTGGGCATTTGCTCCAGGGCAAGCAACCAGCTACTTAATAGCCGATGCAGGGGGGCGCGCGAGGTTGCCTGCAAGAGTAGCTGAGCGCGATAACGTCCGGCGCGGCGCTCCATCGGGGCGGGTACCGGGCCGAGCAGTTCGATGCCGCTCAGACCCAGTTCGCCGAGTAAACGTTCGGCGGCGCTGCAGGCTTCATCCAGGAAACCTTCGGCCTGCCCCGGTTTGTGGGCTTCGGCGCGCAACAGGGCCAAATGGGAAAAAGGCGGCAGGCCGGCGGCGCGACGTTCACTCAGCGCCTGTTCGGCGAAGGCAAAATAGCCTTGTTCGGTCAGTTGGATCAGCAGCGGATGGTCGGCCAGGTGAGTCTGGATGATCACCCGGCCGGGCTCTTCGGCACGCCCTGCGCGGCCAGCGACCTGCACGATCAACTGCGCCATGCGCTCGCTGGCGCGGAAATCCCCGGAGAACAGCCCGCCGTCGGCATCCAGGATCGACACCAGGGTCACCCGTGGAAAGTGGTGCCCTTTGGCAAGCATCTGCGTGCCGATCAGGATGCACGGGTGGCCTTTCTGGATGGTGGCGAACAGCTGGTTCATCGCATCTTTGCGCGAGGTGCTGTCGCGGTCGACCCGCAAAACCGGGTAATCCGGGAACAGAATGCCCAGGCGCTCTTCAGCCCGTTCGGTGCCAGCGCCCACCGGTCGTAGGTCGACTTTGCCGCACTGTGGGCAGTGGCGCGGTACGCGTTCCACATGGCCGCAGTGATGGCAGCGCAGTTCGCCGTAGCGCTGGTGCACGGTCATGCGCGCGTCGCAACGCTCACACTCGGACATCCAGCCGCAGTCGTGGCACAGCAGTGTCGGTGCAAAGCCGCGGCGGTTGAGAAACACCAAGACCTGTTGGCCAGCGGCGAGGGTCTGGCCGATGGCTTGTTGCATCGGCCCGGAAATCCCGCTGTCCAGCGGGCGGCTTTTAACGTCCAGGCGCAGGAATTTTGGTTGCTTGGCGCCGCCTGCACGCTCATTGAGGCGTAGGAGGCCGTAACGCCCCGTGTAGGCGTTGTGCAAGCTCTCGAGTGATGGCGTGGCCGAGCCCAGCACAATCGGGATGTCTTCCTGGCGCGCACGCACCAGTGCCAGGTCGCGGGCGTGGTAACGCAAGCCTTCCTGCTGTTTATAGGAGCCGTCGTGCTCCTCGTCGATGATGATCAGCCCGGGATTCTTCATCGGGGTGAACAGCGCCGAGCGGGTGCCGATAATAATGTCGGCCTCGCCATCCCGTGCGGCCAGCCAGGATTCCAGGCGCTCACGGTCGTTGACGGCGGAGTGCACCAGGGCGATGCGCGCATTGAAGCGCTGTTCGAAGCGCGCCAGGGTCTGCGGGCCCAGGTTGATCTCGGGGATCAGCACCAGCGCCTGTTTGCCGGCCTGTAGGGTCTCGCGGATCAACTGCAGATAGACTTCGGTCTTGCCGCTGCCGGTGACGCCGGCCAGCAGGAAGGCATGGAAACTATCGAAGCCGGCGCGAATCGCTTCATAGGCGGCGCGCTGCTCGGGGTTCAGCGGCAATTCCGGTTGGGCCAGCCAGTGTTCGTGGCGGGCATCGGGGGCGTGCTTGCGGATTTCCACCTGCACCAGGCCCTTGGCGAGCAACAGGTCGAGGCTGTCTTTGCTCAGCATCAGCTTGCTTAATAGCTGATGCGCCACGCCATGGGGATGCTGGGCCAGTGTCGCCAGGGCTTCACGCTGGCGCGGGGCGCGGGCGATGCGCGGGTCGTCGAGACGTGCGCCGGGTGTCATCGACCAGAAACGTTCCTGACGCGCTTCGGCCAGTTCGCCCTGGCGCAACAGTACCGGCAGCGCCCAGCTCAACGTGTCGCCAAGGCTGTGCTGATAGTACTGGGCGGTCCACAGGCACAGCTTGAACAACGCCGGCGGCAGTGGCGGGGTGGCGTCGAGCATGGCCAGCGCGGGCTTGAGTTTTTCCGCAGGGACTTCGCTGTGATCGGCGACCTCTACCAATATGCCGATCATTTCCCTCCGACCAAAGGGCACCCGCACGCGCATGCCGGGTTGCAACTGCGCCCGCAGCACGCCGGCCGGGGCCCGGTAATCGAACAGGCGGCGCAGGGGCGAGGGCAGGGCGAGGCGCAAAATGGCGTCGGGCACGCGGGGGGTCTCATATAAAGGCAGGCGGTGGCGCAGGGGCGGGAGCCTAGCAGACAGGGGAGGGCTTGGGTATGCCACGGTTTTCTGATGAAAGGAGGTTTTCAGCCGGATACGCGGCTTGCGCGATTAAAAAGGTCTGGTAGAATCCGCGGCCTAATTACGTGCGGTATTCGACAATAGTGTCGAGTGGCGGCACGCTAGCCCGAGGAAGTGCCATGAAAGCCGATATCCATCCAGCGTACGAAACCATCGAAGTCACCTGCAGCTGCGGCAACAAGTTCGAAACCCGTTCGAACCTGTGCAAGCCACTGGGTACTGACGTATGCAACGAGTGCCACCCGTTCTACACCGGTAAGCAGAAAACTCTGGACACCGGCGGCCGTGTACAGCGCTTTGCTGACCGTTTCGGTGCTTTCGGTGCCAAAAAGGCCTAAGGCCGATCAACTTGGGAGGCCGTTACGGTTTTTCCATGCTGATGAAAAAGGCGTCCCTTGTGGGCGCCTTTTTTGTGCCTGGCATTTGGCTCTCGGTTGCCCAGGCTGAGGGGTTCTGCCCCGCGCCGACCACGTTGGCCCGCGTGGAGGTGCTGCGCGTGGTGGATGGCGACACCGTGCGTCTGAAGGACGGCCGCAGTGTGCGGATGATCGGCCTCAATGCCCCGGAAACCGGCAAGAAGGGTCGCCCCGACGAGCCTTACGCAGTCGCCGCCCGCCAGCGTTTACGGGCATTGGTCGACGCGAGCGAAGGCCGCGTCGGCTTGGTGCCTGGGCGCGAGAGCAAGGACCGCTACGGCCGCACGTTGGCCCACCTCTATGGCGCGGACGGCGAGAATCTTGAGGCGCAATTGCTGGCTGAAGGCCTGGGGTTTCAGGTTGGAGTTGCGCCCAATACCGATCTTGTCGCCTGTCAGCAGGCCGCTGAAAACACCGCACGTGATGCGCGGTTGGGCCTTTGGCGGCAATCGCCGGTACAAAATGCGGCGCAGCTCAAGCAGTCTGGCTTTGCTCTGGTCAGTGGCCAAGTGAGCAAGATCAAACGCAATCGCGGCGGAATCTGGATCGAAGTTCAGGGGGCAGTGGTATTACGCATTGCGCCCGACCTCGTCAAACAATTCGACTCTGCAATGCTCAGTGGTCTGCAAGGCAAGACAATCGAGGCCCGTGGCTGGGTGCTGGATCGCGCCAAGCGCGGCGGCCTGAAAAACGGCCAGGCACGCTGGATGCTGCCAGTGACCGACCCCGGCATGCTCAAATCGATTGATTAAGAAAAAATTGTAGACATTTTTTTAATCGATTGTGAACAGTTGAGCCCTTGTATCCCGTGGCTCTTGGCCGAAAGTCGTAGCGCAGGGCCCTTGACACCTGTGACTGCCCAGTCTTGTAGGGACTTTGCGACACGCGTATCCTCGGCGGTCCGTCGACCAACAGTAAAAGCGGAATGCCGATATGTCTGATTTGAAAACTGCCGCTCTCGAATATCATGCCCATCCTCGTCCAGGAAAGCTGAGTGTAGAGCTCACCAAAGCCACTGCCACCGCTCGCGATCTGTCGCTGGCCTACAGCCCTGGTGTTGCCGAGCCCGTACGTGAAATCGCCCGCGACCCTGAACTGGCGTACAAGTACACCGGCAAAGGCAACCTGGTTGCAGTGATTTCCGATGGCACCGCGATTCTGGGCCTGGGCAACCTCGGCCCATTGGCTTCCAAGCCAGTCATGGAAGGTAAAGGCGTGCTGTTCAAGCGCTTTGCCGGCATCGACGTTTTCGACATCGAAGTCGATTCCGAAAGCCCGCAGGCTTTCATCGACACGGTCAAGCGCATTTCCATCACCTTCGGTGGCATCAACCTGGAAGACATCAAGGCGCCTGAGTGCTTCGAGATCGAAAAGGCCCTGATCGAACAGTGCGACATTCCGGTATTCCACGATGACCAGCACGGCACCGCGATCGTTACCGCGGCCGGCATGATCAACGCCCTGGAAATCGCTGGCAAAACCCTGGCTGACGCACAGATCGTCTGCCTGGGCGCCGGCGCTGCGGCCATCTCCTGCATGAAGTTGCTGGTGAGCATGGGCGCCAAGCTGGAAAACATCTTCATGGTCGACAGCAAGGGCGTGGTCCAGTCCGAGCGTACCGACCTGAACCAGTACAAGGCGATGTTTGCCCACGCGACCGACAAGCGCACCCTGGCTGACGCCCTCGACGGTGCAGACGTGTTCGTTGGCCTGTCCGGCCCGAACCTGCTGAGCGCTGAAGGCCTCAAATCCATGGCGGCCAACCCGATCGTATTCGCCTGCTCCAACCCTGATCCAGAAATCTCTCCGGAACTGGCGCACGCCACCCGTAGCGACGTGATCATGGCGACCGGTCGTTCGGACTACCCGAACCAGGTCAACAACGTACTGGGCTTCCCGTTCATCTTCCGTGGCGCCCTGGACGTTCGCGCCAAGCGCATCAACGAAGAGATGAAAGTGGCTGCCGCCAACGCCCTGCGTGAACTGGCCAAGCTGCCGGTCCCTCAGGAAGTGTGCGACGCCTACGGCGGTATCAAGCTGGAATTCGGTCGTGAGTACATCATTCCGAAACCAATGGACAAGCGCCTGATCACCCTGATCTCCGATGCCGTGGCCAAAGCCGCCATCGAGACCGGCGTTGCGACCCTGCCGTATCCGAAGCACTACCCGCTGCAAAGCGTGGATGATGTGTTCAACGGCTAAGCCGTTGTAGCGCACCAACAAAAAGCCCCGGCTCTCGCGAGTCGGGGCTTTTTTGTGGCGAATCATTTTGTGCTGGGCAGGCTCTTGTGGTGAGCCGGCTCACCACAGCAGTCCCTCCCTCACAGCGTTCTCGCGTTAGAAGAGATCTATCGGCGCAGCCTCATCCGCCGGCAACGGACTGCCTGGCACAACGCCATTGCCCAGCTCGTTGACCGACGGCGGCGTGTCTTCGCTCTTGAACAGTTCGAAGTACGCATTCGGCGTGCTTGGCGACGCTGCACGACCACTCACCGGGTCGATGCGCAGGCTGAGGATACCTTCCGGCTCCGGCTGGGTGTGCGGTGGCTTGTCCTTCAGTGCCGCGCCCATGTAGCTCATCCAGATCGGCAGCGCGACAGTGCCACCAAACTCACGGCGACCCAGGCTTTCAGGCTGGTCATAGCCGGTCCACACGGTGGTCACGTAATCGGCGTTGTAACCGGAGAACCAGGCATCCTTGGATTCGTTGGTGGTACCGGTCTTGCCCGCAATATCCGGACGGCCCAGGGCCAGGGCGCGGCGGCCGGTGCCCTTCTTGATCACGTCTTCCAGGATGCTGTTGAGGATGTAGGTGGTACGGCCATCCACGATGCGCTCGGCCACGGCAGGCGCCTGCGGTTCGGTGGCGGCAGCGTTGGCGGCAGGTGCAGCACCTGGCGTCGGCTCGATGGTGATACCGCCATTGCTCGGTGCCGCCAGGCCATCCGTCGCCGCCACGCCGTTGACCACATCACCCGGCACTCGCGGCGGGTTGGCGGTGAACAGGGTGTCGCCGTTACGGCTTTCAATCTTGTCGATCAGGTACGGCGCGATCTTGTAGCCGCCGTTGGCAAAGGTGCTCCAGCCGGTGGCGATTTCCATCGGCGTGAGGGTCGCGGTGCCCAGTGCCAGGGACAGGTTTGGCGGCAGGTCCGACTTGTTGAAGCCAAAGCGCGTCATGTAGTCGATGGTCTTGCCGACGCCCATGGCCTGCAGCAAGCGGATCGATACCAGGTTACGCGACTTGTACAGCGCCTCGCGGATACGGATCGGGCCGAGGAAGGTGTTGGTGTCGTTCTTTGGGCGCCAGACCTTGTCCAGGTACTCGTCGACAAATACGATCGGCGCATCGTTGACCAGGCTGGCGGCGGTGTAGCCATTGTCCAGCGCGGCGCTGTAGATGAACGGCTTGAAGCTCGAACCCGGCTGGCGCTTGGCCTGGGTGGCGCGGTTGTAGTTGCTCTGCTCGAAGGCGAAGCCGCCGACCAGCGCGCGGATCGCACCGTTCTGCGGGTCCAGGGACACCAGGGCGCCTTGGGCCAGCGGCACTTGGCTGAACTTGAGGCTGTCGTCTTTCTGGCGTTGCACGCGGATCAAGTCACCCACCTGGGCCACGTCAGACGGCTGCTTGGGCAGCGCGCCCATGCTGTTGGTGTTCAGGAACGGGCGTGCCCATTTCATGCTGTCCCATGCCACATGGGCTTCGCCGGTGCGGGTTAGTACCTGCACGCCGTCTTTCTTCACCTGGGTGACGATGGCCGGTTCCAGGCCGCTGATTGCACGTTGCTTGCCCAGCTCGGTGGTCCACGCGCTCAGGGTCTTGCCCGGTAGCCGCGACTCAGGGCCGCGATAGCCGTGGCGCTGGTCGTAGGTGATCAAGCCGGAATGTACCGAGTCATTGGCGATTTCCTGCAGGTTGCTCGGCACCGTGGTGGTCACCCGGAAACCTTCGGTGTAGGCCTCGCTGCCGTAGCGGCCGACCATCTCGGCGCGCGCCATTTCGGCGATATAAGGAGCGCTCACTTCTGGCGTCGGCACGTGGTAGCTGGCGTTCAGCGGCTCGGCAATGGCGCTTTCGTAAGCGGCCTGATCGATTTTGCCCAGCTTGTACATGCGGCCCAGGATCCAGTCGCGGCGTTCTTTGCTGCGCGCCGGGTTGGCCAGGGGGTTGAAGCGCGAAGGCGCCTTGGGCAGGCCGGCAATCATCGCCATCTGCGCCAGGCTGGCGTCACGGATGGACTTGCCGTAGTAGACCTGCGAAGCCGCCTCGATGCCGTAGGCACGGTTGCCCAGGTAGATCTTGTTGACGTACAGCTCAAGGATCTCGTCCTTGGTCAACTGGCGTTCGATCTGCAGCGCCAGGAGGATCTCGGTGGCTTTACGCGAAAAGCTGCGCTCGCTGGTAAGGAAGAAGTTCTTCGCCACCTGCATGGTGATGGTGCTGCCGCCGGACTGAATGTGTCCGCTTTTTACCAGTTGTGTCGCCGCACGCACCAGGCTGCTGGGGTCGACGCCATAGTGGTTGGCAAAATTATCGTCTTCGGCCGACAGCAGGGCGCTGATGAAATTGGGTGGAATATCGGCAAAACGGATCGGTGTGCGGCGCATTTCGCCGAACTCCGCGATCAGTTTTTCATCGCTGCTGTAGACCCGCAAAGGAATCTGCAACTGGATACTTCTGAGGGCCTCTACCGAGGGCAAACCCGGACTAAGGTAGAGGTAGGCCCCGCTGAGCACGAGCAGCAGCCCGCAAACGATGGCGACAATGGAGTACCCGAAAAACTTCAGCAGACGAATCAAGGCTTTTGGATTTCCAGAGAAAAGAATGAGTTAGGCGTCGGGGCATGCATGGCAAACGATGGATCGACCCGAGCTGCAGATAAAAAGCGGAAAAAAACGCTGGGCATTAAAGCATTTTTCGACTTGGGACGTCATTCGCACCTGTTCAACAAGTCGACCGAGTGCATGGCGCCCAGCGGCAATCAGGCGGTATGACAGGCAAAGCTTTAGGGAGTTTTATGGGAAAGGGATTTTTCACGGGAAAAGCCGGCACCTTGCTGGGTGTCGACATCAATGACACGGCCATTCGCTTGATCGAACTGGGTCGTTCAGCTTCAGGCTACAACGTTCAGGGCTACGTGACGCAGACACTGCCAGCGCAAGCGGTAGTCGACGGCACACTCCTTGATCTTGAGGGCGTAGGGCGCGCCCTGCGCAGTGCGTGGTTGCGGTTGTCGACATCGGTTCGTGGTGCTGTCGCCGCCGTTTCCGGGCCCTCGGTGATCACGCGGATGATCGAGATGGACGCTGGGCTCTCAGATGATGAGATGACCTGGATGATCCAGATGGAGGCGGACCAGTACATTCCCTATCCGCTGGATGACGTGGCTATCGACTTTCAAGTACGCGGGCCGACGGCCCTGGATCCGAATCGGGTCGAGGTATTGCTGGCCGCATGCTTGAAGGAGCACGTAGAAGCCCGCGAGGCAGTTTTGGCCCTGGCGGGGCTGGTGCCGAAGGTGATCGATATCGAAGCGTTTGCATTGGCGCGCGCTTGCCGTCAGGATTTCGCCAGCTTCACGCCGAGCCATCGCGTCGATGGTGCACAATGGGCCGTGGATGCCGAGGGGATGGGAATTGCTTGCGGGTTGGCCCTGAGGAGTTTCGCTTGAAGACACGAATCAACTTACTGCCTTGGCGCCAGGCGCTGGCAGAACGGCGCCGCAAGTACTTGCTGGCGTGCTTGCTGGCGTTCGCCTGTGCGGCGCTCGCGGCCGTGTGGCTGGCGGACCAGGTCATCGACCAAGCCATCGATCGTCAAGTGACCCGCAATGACCATTTGGGCAGGGAAGTCGCCCGCCTGGATTCAAGCATCAGGACCATCGATGATCTGCAGGAGCAAAGCCAGCAACTGGCGCAACGCATGAAGGTCGTGCAAGACCTGCATGATGCCCGCTCGTCCGGTGCTCAGTTGTTGGACCAACTGGCACGGGCGGTACCCGACGGTGTACACCTGCATGAAGTGGTGGCCAAGGGCGATACGGTCAGTATCAGTGGCAGCGCTGAGTCCAGCCAGGACATCGCCCAGTTGATGCGTCGCCTGGAAGCGACGGAAGGTGCGCATTCCACGCGTCTGCAGCATGTGCGAACGGATGGCGCGCGCGGCAACAATGAATTCCAGATGATGGTGCGTCAGGGAGAGTCCTCCGAGGCTCAACCTTGAGCCTGCCAAGGCTCAATCTTTCCGCTCTCACTCACAACACCGCAAAATGGCCCCTACCTGGCAAGGCCCTGTTGGGCTGTGCGCTGGCGGGCGTGGTGTTTGTGGTGGGCGACCTTGTGTACCTGAGCCCTTCGCGGGAGCGGTTGCGTCAGGTCGAGGCGCGGGAAGTGGCCCAGCAACAGCAAATCGCGCACAAGACTGGCCAGGCCGCCAGCCTTGAAGCGCGCACGCGGCAGCTTCAACGGATGCAAGTGAAGGTCGATGAACTTTTGCGGGCGTTGCCTGGCGAGTCCGGAATGCCTGGCTTGCTGGAGGACATCGCGTCTCTGGCACTGGCCAATGGCTTGCTGGTCGAGAGTGTCACGCCATTGGATGAGCAGTCTCGACCGTTCTTTCGCGAACAACCCGTGCAAGTCGGCGTCATGGGCGCTTATCACGACCTGGCCATGTTCCTGGCGGGCCTGGGCAGCCTGTCGCGCATCGCCACGGTGCACGATTTGGCCCTGCGGCGTGATGGCGGGCTGTTGCGCCTTGACCTGTTGGCCAAGACTTACTGGCATGCGCAGGGCGGTGGGCGAGCTGTACAGAGGCAGTCTTTTGTCTACGACTCGTCCGGGGTGCGTGATCCATTTCAACTGTTCGCGGTACAGGTTGCCCCCCTGAAGGGGCGACCGGCACCTGCGCCGGACCTCGCACGACCACGTGGCGTTCTGGAGAGCCTCGCGGTGGGCCAGTTCGAAATGGTCGGCACGCTGTCCCGCGGCGGGCAGGTTTTTGCCCTGCTACGTGCTGCCTCCAAGGTGCATCGCCTGGCGGTCGGGGACTACCTGGGGCCGGACCATGGGCGGGTCACGGTCATCCATGAGCGCGCCATAGAACTGGTAGAACTGTTTCCCGATGGTCAGGGGGCATGGCTGGAACGCCCGCGAACCCTGTTGTTAAACATCAACTCATAACGGAATCGAACAATGAAAAGGACTTTCTCGTCCTTCGGTGTGGCGCTATGGATAGCGTTCACGGCACCGATGGCTGCTGCTGTGCCCAATCGTGTGGATCTGATCCAGTTGCCGCCTCCCGGCGTTGCCACACTGAGCGCCTACACAGGCGACAAGCTCACCCTCAACTTCCAGAGCATCGAGTTGCGCACGGCATTGCAACAAATTGCCGATGTGGCGGGCCTCAACCTGGTTGCCAGTGACGATGTGCAGGGCTCGATCACTCTGCGTCTCAAGGATGTTCCCTGGGATCAGGCGCTGGACCTGGTGCTGCAATCCAAGGGCTTGGATAAGCGGCTAAAGGCTGGCGTGTTGCTGGTGGCGCCGGCCGAGGAACTGGCCGCGCGTGAGCTGCTCACGCTGGAATCGCGCAAACAGATGGCTGAGTTGGCGCCGTTGCGCCGGGAGCTGCTGCAAGTCAATTACGCCAAGGCGGCGGACCTGGCCAAGCTATTTCAGTCTGTCACCGGCCTTGAAGGCGTGACGGATGAGCGCGGTTCGGTGGCGGTGGATGATCGCACCAACAACATCATCGCCTACCAGACCGGGGAGCGGTTGGAGGAACTGCGGCGGATCGTGGCGCAACTGGATATTCCGGTGCGTCAGGTGATGATCGAGGCGCGGATCGTCGAGGCCAATGTCGATTACGACAAAAGCCTGGGCGCGCGCTGGGGTGGGCGGCTCAATCGCGGCAACTGGGGCGCGGGAGGCATTCCGAAACCTCAGCCTGAAGGCGCGGAACCGCCGGAAAACCCACCCAGTTCACCCTTTGTGGACCTGGGATCACTCACAGGCACCTCGGGCCTGGGCATCGCCTACATCACCGACAACCTGCTGCTGGACCTGGAGCTCACTGCCATGGAGAAAACCGGCAACGGCGAAATCGTCTCGCAACCCAAGGTGGTCACGTCCGACAAGGAAACCGCACGGATCCTCAAGGGCACCGAGATCCCCTACCAGGAATCCAGCTCCAGCGGTGCCACCTCGGTGTCGTTCAAGGAGGCCTCGCTGTCCCTGGAGGTCACCCCGCAAATCACCCCTGACGGCCACGTGATCATGGAGGTCAAGGTCACCAAGGATGAACCCGACTACCTGAACAAACTCAACGACGTGCCGCCGATCAAGAAGAACGAGGTCAACGCCAAGGTGTTGGTCAAGGATGGCGAGACCATCGTTATCGGCGGGGTTTTCTCCAATACCCAAAGCAAAGTGGTAGATAAAGTGCCATTTTTGGGCGATGTGCCGTATCTTGGCCGCCTTTTCCGGCGCGATGTGCTGGCGGAGAAAAAATCCGAGCTGCTGGTATTCCTGACTCCGCGTATTATGAATAACCAGGCGATTGCTGTGAGTCGTTGATTCTGTGCGAAATTTGATTCTTGTAGGACCGATGGGCGCTGGAAAAAGCACCATCGGCCGTTTGCTGGCCAAAGAGCTGCGCCTGCCGTTCAAAGATTCCGACAAGGAAATTGAATTGCGCACGGGTGCCAATATCCCATGGATCTTCGATAAGGAAGGCGAACTGGGCTTTCGTGACCGCGAGCAGGCGATGATCGCCGAACTGTGCGGCCTCGACGGCGTGGTATTGGCCACCGGCGGCGGCGCAGTGATGCGCGAAGAAAACCGCCGCGCGTTGCATGCCGGTGGTCGGGTGGTCTATCTGCATGCGTCGGTCGAGCAGCAGGTGGGCCGCACTGCCCGCGATCGCAATCGCCCGTTGCTGCGCACGGCCAACCCGGAAAAAACCCTGCGGGACCTGCTCACGCTGCGCGATCCCCTGTATCGGGAAATCGCCGACCTGGTGGTAGAAACCGATGAGCGGCCACCTCGGATGGTGGTCCTCGACATTCTTGAGCGCCTGCAACGGCTGCCACCCCGTTAAAGCCCGGCTCGAAATGCGCTATTCTCGGCGGCGCGCTATCACCCTGTGGGGTGTGGCGTAGAGCCATCAGGTGACGTCAGAACGTGACGTCATCGGTCGTCACACCATCTCTAACGCGGGGACACATGCAGACACTTAAGGTCGATCTAGGCGAGCGCAGCTACCCGATCCATATTGGCGAAGGCCTGCTGGACCAGCCAGAGTTGCTCGCACCGCATATTGCCGGGCGGCAGGTGGCGATCATCTCCAACGAAACGGTCGCGCCGCTGTATCTTGAGCGTCTGAGCCGCAGTCTGTCGGCTTATTCGGTGATCTCCGTGATCCTGCCCGACGGCGAAGCCCACAAGAACTGGGAAACCCTGCAACTGATCTTTGATGGCCTGCTGACCGCACGTCATGACCGCCGCACCACAGTGATCGCCTTGGGCGGCGGTGTGATCGGCGACATGGCCGGCTTTGCAGCGGCCTGCTACCAGCGTGGCGTGGACTTTATCCAGGTGCCGACCACCTTGCTCTCCCAGGTCGATTCGTCGGTGGGCGGCAAGACTGGCATCAACCACCCGCTGGGCAAAAACATGGTGGGCGCGTTCTACCAGCCTCAAGCCGTGCTGATCGACACCGCGACCCTCAACACCTTGCCGCCGCGAGAGTTGTCGGCGGGCCTGGCGGAAGTCATCAAGTACGGGTTGATCTGCGACGAGCCGTTCCTGACCTGGCTGGAAGAACACGTGGATGCCCTGCGCAACCTCGACCAGGCGGCACTCACCGAAGCGATTTCCCGCTCCTGCGCCGCCAAGGCGCTGGTGGTGAATGCCGACGAACGGGAGTCCGGTGTACGGGCCACCTTGAACCTGGGCCATACCTTCGGCCATGCGATCGAAACCCACATGGGCTATGGTGTGTGGTTGCATGGGGAGGCCGTAGCGGCTGGCACGGTGATGGCACTGGAGATGTCGCAGCGCCTGGGCTGGATCAGCGCCCAGGAGCGTGATCGTGGCATCCGCTTGTTCCAGCGCGCCGGCTTGCCGGTCATTCCGCCGGAGGAGATGACCGAGGCGGATTTCCTCGAACATATGGCAATAGACAAGAAAGTGATCGACGGTCGACTGCGACTCGTTCTGCTGCGCCATATGGGTGAAGCGGTGGTGACCGACGATTATCCGAAAGAGATTTTACAGGCCACGCTGGGAGCGGATTACCGCGCCCTGGCCCAGCTTAAAGGTTAATAAGATCCCGATGACTAGTTTGCATGCCGACGAGGCGTTCCTCGGCCATTACCAGTTAAGCCACGACCCTTTTGCTCCACGGGTGCCTGGCTTCAAATTTTTCCCGGCCCAGCGCAAGCCAGTGCTCGGTCAGTTGCACCACTTGGCGCGCTACAGCCAGCTATTGCTGGTGGTGACCGGCCCGTTGGGCAGCGGCAAGACCCTGCTGCGCCAGGCCCTGGTGGCCAGTACCAACAAGCAGTCGGTACAGAGCGTGGTGGTGTCGGCCCGTGGTGCCGGTGATGCGGCGGGCGTGTTGCGCCAGGTGGCGCAGGCGTTGGACGTGACCAATGCCGAGCCGAACGCGATCCTCAAGCAAGTGGTGCAACTGGGCCTGACCGGCCAGGAAGTCTACCTGCTGGTGGATGACGCCGAGCAGCTCGACGAATCCGCCCTGGAAGCGCTGCTGGCGCTGGCAGCGGGTACGCCGGAAGGTCGCCCGCACGTGTTCCTGTTCGGTGAGTCGTCGCTGATCGCCGAGCTGGAGCAGATCAGCGGTGACCAGGAGCTGTTCCACGTCATCGAGCTGCAGCCTTACGAAGAGGAAGAAACTCGCGAATACCTGGCTCAACGCCTGGAAGGCGCAGGGGCCGGTATCGAACTTTTCTCCGCTCAGCAGATCTCTGATATTCACGAAAGCTCCGACGGCTGGCCTGGCACCATCAACCAGGTTGCCCGCGATGCGATGATCGAAGCCATGATTGCCAGCCGCACTGCGGTAAAGCGTCCAAAGATGGGGTTCACTATGCCTAAGAAACACGTATTGGCTATTTCCGCCGTTGTCGTGGTCGCTGTTGCCGCCGCCTGGTTGATCCCAGGCCGCAGCAAGGCACCGACGACTGCCGGCGCGCCAACCGAACAGGCGCAGTTGCCACTGGGCAAACCCACGCCAAACGTCGAGTTCGCCAACTCCGGCCAGCCGACCAACCTGCCGATGGTCGGCCAGCCGGTGATGCGCGGTCCGCTTGCCGAAGAAGCCGGTGGCATCTCCGAAGGCGACGACGGCGTGCCGGTGGAAGGCTCCAGCGCCACTCCACCAACCGTGACCACCACTGCGCCGCCTGCGGGCGTGCCAGCCGGTCAGCCGGCTGCGGTTGCCAAGCCGACCCCGGCACCGACTGTAGCCACTGCCAAGCCTGCGCCTGTGACCAAGCCGGTCGCGCCTGCGCCAGTCGCCAAGCCAGCCCCGGCTCCAGCGGCCAAACCGGCTGAAAAACCGGCCGCCAGCGTTGCCAAGGCCGGCGCCGCTGGCAGCAGCTGGTACGCCAGCCAGCCAACCGGCAACTTCGTGGTGCAGATCCTCGGCACCAGCTCCGAAGCCAACGCCCAGGCGTTCGTGAAAGAGCAGGGCGGCGAGTACCGTTATTTCAAGAAAGTGCTCAACGGCAAGCCTCTCTACGTGATCACCTACGGCAACTTCTCCAGCCGTGCAGCCGCCGATTCTGCGATCAAAACCTTGCCAGCGAAGGTCCAGGCTGGTAAACCTTGGCCTCGCACTGTTGCCAGCGTTCAACAAGAACTCGCAACAACTCGCTGAAGGTCCGGCGGCCTTACCCAGGCCGCCCTCCCGGCACCTCAAAAAATAACCGCAAGTGCGTGCAGTCTCTAGAGACCGCGCGCTTTGTGGTGTCTGCGTCACAGTAGCTTTTGAGTCGTAGCGGTCAGAATTAAAAAAGTTTTGACTAGCACAGCATATCGCTTTAAACCTTTCATAAATGCGACATAGATTTGCGACATTTCGTCGCTAAATTTGTGAGCGTCTGTGTCGGTGTGTACAATGACCTCCCTTTTGCCCCCGCTAAGCCGGCGTACGTTCGGCGTGGAAGGTAACCGGTTGAATTGAAAAGAAATTTGCCTCGATATAAGAGGCAGCCTGGTGAGAAAGTGTCTATGAAAGCAGGTCTGTACCAACCCGATGAATTCAAGGATAACTGCGGTTTCGGCCTGATAGCCCATATGCAGGGCGAGCCCAGTCATACCCTTTTGCAAACGGCCATCGAGGCCCTGACCTGCATGACCCACCGCGGTGGGATCAACGCCGACGGCAAGACCGGTGACGGTTGTGGCTTGCTGATTCAAAAGCCCGACCAGTTCCTGCGCGCTGTCGCAAAAGAGCAATTTGCGGTCGACCTGCCCAAGCAGTACGCCGTGGGCATGGTGTTTTTCAACCAGGACCCGGTCAAAGCCGAAGCCGCTCGCGAGAACATGAACCGCGAGATCCTGGCCGCCGGCCTGCAACTTGTCGGCTGGCGCAAAGTGCCGATCGACACCAGCGTACTTGGCCGCCTGGCCAACGAGCGCCTGCCGCAGATCGAACAAGTGTTCATCGCCGGCGAAGGCCTGAGCGACCAGGACATGGCGATCAAGCTGTTCACCTCGCGTCGTCGTTCGTCGGTGTCCAATGCCGCCGACACCGACCACTACATCTGCAGCTTTTCCCACAAGACCATCATTTATAAAGGCCTGATGATGCCGGCGGACCTCACCGCCTTCTATCCAGACCTGAGCGATGAGCGCCTGCAAACCGCAATCTGCGTGTTCCACCAGCGCTTCTCCACCAACACCCTGCCGAAATGGCCGCTGGCCCAGCCATTCCGCTTCCTCGCCCACAACGGCGAGATCAACACCATCACCGGCAACCGCAACTGGGCCGTGGCCCGTCGCACCAAGTTCGCCAACGACCTGATGGATCTGGAAGAGCTTGGCCCGCTGGTCAACCGCGTGGGCTCCGACTCTTCCAGCATGGACAACATGCTCGAATTGATGGTCACCGGCGGCATCGACCTGTTCCGTGGCGTGCGCATGATCATCCCGCCAGCGTGGCAGAACGTCGAAACCATGGACCCGGACCTGCGTGCATTCTACGAGTACAACTCGATGCACATGGAGCCGTGGGACGGCCCGGCCGGCGTGGTCATGACCGACGGTCGCTACGCAGTCTGCCTGCTCGACCGTAACGGTCTGCGCCCGGCGCGTTGGGTCACCACCACCAACGGTTTCATCACCCTTGCGTCGGAAATCGGCGTGTGGAACTACAAGCCCGAAGACGTGATTGCCAAAGGCCGCGTTGGCCCTGGCCAGATCTTGGCCGTGGACACCGAAACCGGGCAGATCCTCGACACCGACGCCATCGACAACCGTTTGAAATCCCGTCACCCGTACAAGCAATGGCTGCGCAAGAACGCCCTGCGCATCCAGGCGACCATGGAAGACAACGACCACGGTTCGGCTTTCTACGATGTCGACCAGCTCAAGCAATACATGAAGATGTACCAGGTCACGTTCGAAGAGCGCGACCAGGTGCTGCGTCCGCTCGGCGAGCAAGGCTACGAGGCGGTCGGTTCCATGGGCGATGACACGCCGATGGCCGTGCTGTCCCAGCGCGTGCGCACACCGTACGACTATTTCCGCCAGCAGTTCGCCCAGGTGACCAACCCACCGATCGACCCGCTGCGCGAAGCCATCGTGATGTCCCTGGAAGTGTGTCTCGGTGCCGAGCGCAACATCTTCCAGGAATCGCCTGAGCATGCTTCCCGTGTGATCCTCAGCTCGCCGGTTATTTCCCCGGCCAAGTGGCGTTCGTTGATGACCCTGGACCGCCCAGGCTTCGACCGTCAGATCATCGACCTGAACTACGATGAGAGCCTCGGCCTTGAAGCCGCTGTGCGCAACGTCGCTGACCAGGCCGAAGAAGCTGTGCGCGCCGGTCGTACCCAAATCGTGTTGACCGACCGTCATATCGCCCCAGGCAAGCTGCCGATCCACGCTTCCTTGGCAACCGGCGCAGTGCACCACCGCCTGACCGAAAAAGGCCTGCGCTGCGACTCCAACATCCTCGTGGAAACCGCCACCGCCCGCGACCCGCACCACTTTGCGGTGCTGATCGGTTTCGGCGCCTCGGCGGTATACCCGTTCCTCGCGTACGAAGTGCTGGGTGACCTGATCCGTACCGGTGAAGTGCTGGGCGACCTCTACGAGGTGTTCAAGAACTACCGTAAGGGCATCACCAAGGGCTTGCTGAAGATCCTGTCGAAGATGGGCATCTCCACCGTCACCTCGTACCGTGGCGCTCAATTGTTCGAAGCCATCGGTCTGTCTGAAGAAGTCTGCGACCTGAGCTTCCGTGGTGTGCCGAGCCGTATCAAGGGCGCGCGTTTCGTCGACATCGAAGCCGAGCAAAAAGCCCTCGCAGCCGAAGCCTGGAGCGCGCGCAAGCCGATCCAGCAAGGCGGCCTGCTCAAGTTCGTGCACGGTGGCGAATACCACGCCTACAACCCGGATGTGGTCAACACCCTGCAAGCCGCCGTGCAGCAGGGCGACTACGCCAAGTTCAAGGAATACACCTCGCTGGTGGACAACCGCCCGGTGTCGATGATCCGCGATTTGTTCAAGGTGAAGACCCTGGACACGCCGATGGACATCAGCGAAGTCGAGCCGCTGGAGTCGATCCTCAAGCGCTTTGACTCCGCCGGTATCTCCTTGGGCGCCTTGTCGCCTGAGGCTCACGAAGCCCTGGCCGAAGCCATGAACCGCCTGGGTGCGCGTTCCAACTCCGGCGAAGGCGGTGAAGACCCGGCGCGCTACGGCACCATCAAGAGCTCGAAAATCAAGCAGGTCGCGACTGGCCGTTTCGGCGTGACGCCGGAATACCTGGTCAACGCCGAAGTGCTGCAGATCAAGGTGGCCCAGGGCGCCAAGCCTGGCGAAGGCGGTCAACTGCCAGGCGGTAAGGTCAACGGTCTGATCGCCAAGCTGCGTTACGCAGTGCCGGGTGTGACGCTGATCTCGCCTCCGCCGCACCACGACATCTACTCGATTGAAGACTTGTCGCAGCTGATTTTCGACCTGAAACAAGTCAACCCGCAGGCGCTGGTTTCGGTGAAACTGGTAGCTGAAGCTGGCGTGGGCACCATTGCCGCTGGCGTGGCCAAGGCCTATGCCGACCTGATCACCATCTCCGGCTACGACGGTGGCACCGGCGCTTCGCCGCTGACCTCCATCAAGTACGCCGGCGCACCGTGGGAACTCGGCCTGGCTGAAACCCACCAGACCCTGCGCGGCAACGACCTGCGCGGCAAGGTGCGTGTACAGACCGACGGCGGCCTGAAAACCGGCCTCGACGTGATCAAGGCCGCGATCCTCGGCGCCGAAAGCTTCGGCTTCGGGACGGCGCCAATGATCGCCCTGGGCTGCAAATACCTGCGCATCTGCCACCTGAACAACTGCGCCACCGGCGTCGCCACTCAGAACGAGAAGCTGCGCAAGGATCACTACATCGGCACCGTCGACATGGTGGTGAACTTCTTCACCTACGTCGCCGAAGAAACCCGTGAGTGGCTGGCCAAGCTGGGCGTGCGTTCTCTCGAAGAGCTGATCGGTCGCACCGACCTGTTGGAAATCCTCGAAGGCCAGACCGCCAAGCAACATCACCTGGACCTGACGCCGCTGTTGGGCAGCGATCACATTCCGGCCGACAAACCGCAGTTCTGCGGCGTCGAGCGCAACCCGCCGTTCGACAAAGGCCTGCTGGCCGAGAAGATGGTGGAAATCGCCGGTTCGTCGATCAACGATGCCAGCGGTGGTGAATTCGCCCTGGATATCTGCAACTGCGACCGTTCGATTGGCGCCCGCATCTCCGGCGAAATCGCGCGCAAGCACGGCAACCAGGGCATGGCGAAAGCGCCGATCACCTTCCGCTTCAAGGGCACTGCGGGCCAGAGCTTTGGCGTGTGGAACGCCGGCGGCCTGCACATGTACCTGGAAGGCGACGCCAACGACTACGTGGGCAAGGGCATGACCGGCGGCAAGCTGGTGATCGTTCCGCCGAAAGGCAGCGTCTACAAGACCCAGGACAGTGCCATCATCGGCAACACCTGCTTGTACGGCGCCACCGGTGGCAAGCTGTTCGCCGCCGGTACTGCCGGTGAGCGTTTCGCCGTGCGTAACTCCGGTGCCCACACCGTGGTGGAAGGCACTGGCGATCACTGCTGCGAGTACATGACCGGGGGCTTTGTCGCGGTATTGGGCAAGACCGGTTACAACTTCGGTTCGGGCATGACCGGCGGTTTCGCCTACGTGCTCGACCAGGACAACACCTTTGTCGACAAGGTCAACCATGAGTTGGTCGAGATCCAGCGGATCAGCGGCGAAGCCATGGAGTCCTACCGGAACCACTTGCAGCACGTGCTGGACGAGTACGTCGAGGAGACCGGCAGCGAATGGGGTCGCAACCTCGCCGAAAACCTCGATGATTACCTGCGTCGTTTCTGGCTGGTCAAGCCCAAGGCTGCCAACCTGAAATCGTTGCTTTCCAGCATCCGTGCCAACCCGCAGTGATATGCGCCTGAAGAGTTTGATGAGGTTTTAACATGGCTGAACGTCTGAATAACGACTTCCAGTTCATCGATGTCGGGCGCAAAGATCCGAAGAAGAAACTGTTGCGTCAACGCAAGAAAGAGTTCGTGGAAATCTACGAACCCTTCAAACCCCAGCACTCGGCCGACCAGGCCCACCGTTGCCTGGGGTGCGGTAACCCGTATTGCGAATGGAAGTGCCCGGTGCACAACTTCATTCCCAACTGGCTGAAGCTGGTGGCCGAGGGCAACATTCTCGCCGCTGCCGAACTGTCGCACCAGACCAACACCCTGCCGGAAGTGTGCGGCCGGGTGTGCCCGCAGGACCGTCTGTGCGAGGGTGCCTGCACCCTTAACGACGGCTTTGGCGCGGTGACCATCGGTTCGGTGGAGAAGTACATCACCGACACCGCGTTCGCCATGGGCTGGCGTCCCGACATGTCCAAGGTCAAGCCGACTGGCAAGCGCGTCGCCATCATCGGCGCCGGCCCAGCCGGCCTGGGCTGCGCCGACGTATTGGTGCGCGGCGGCGTGACCCCGGTGGTGTTCGACAAGAACCCGGAAATCGGCGGCTTGCTGACCTTCGGTATCCCCGAGTTCAAGCTGGAAAAAACCGTACTGAGCAACCGTCGTGAAGTGTTCACCGGCATGGGCATCGAGTTCCGCCTGAACACCGAGATCGGCAAAGACGTGACCATGGAGCAATTGCTCGAAGAATACGATGCCGTGTTCATGGGCATGGGCACCTACACCTACATGAAGGGCGGTTTTGCCGGTGAGGACCTGCCGGGCGTTTACGACGCGCTGGATTTCCTGATCGCCAACGTCAATCGCAACCTGGGCTTTGAAAAGTCGCCGGAAGATTTCGTCGACATGAAGGGCAAGAAGGTTGTGGTGCTGGGCGGTGGTGACACCGCGATGGACTGCAACCGCACCTCGATCCGCCAGGGCGCCAAATCGGTGACTTGTGCCTATCGTCGTGACGAAGCCAACATGCCCGGCTCGCGCAAAGAGGTGAAGAACGCCAAGGAAGAAGGTGTGAAATTCCTCTACAACCGCCAGCCGATCGCGATTGTCGGTGAAGACCGCGTCGAAGGCGTGAAGGTGGTCGAGACCCGTCTCGGCGAACCGGACGCCCGTGGCCGCCGCAGCCCCGAGCCGATCCCGGGTTCCGAAGAGATCATCCCGGCTGACGCCGTGGTCATCGCCTTCGGTTTCCGCCCAAGCCCGGCGCCGTGGTTCGAGCAGTTCCAGATCCAGACCGACAGCCAGGGCCGCGTCGTGGCCCCGGAACAAGGCCAGTACAAGCACCAGACCAGCAACCCGAAGATCTTCGCCGGTGGCGACATGGTGCGCGGTTCTGATTTGGTGGTAACTGCGATCTTCGAAGGGCGTAACGCTGCCGAAGGGATTATGGATTACCTGCAAGTCTGATCACCGCAGCCCCTGTAGGAGCCGGCTTGCCGGCGATGGCGATCTTGAGGACGCCATCGCCGGCAAGCCGGCTCCTACAGGTCGGGGGTTACTCCGTTCTCCGCGACAAATTGACCCGATAGACAAAAGGCACGGCTCATCCCGTGCCTTTTGCGTCCGGCTCTGAGAAAATGCCCGCACTTTTTTTGCGGATGCCGACATGACTGCCCTCAAGAACGACCGTTTCCTTCGTGCCCTGCTCAAGCAACCCGTGGACGTCACCCCTGTGTGGATGATGCGCCAGGCCGGTCGCTACCTGCCGGAATACCGCGCCAGTCGCGCCAACGCCGGCGACTTCATGAGCCTGTGCATGAACCCGGAGTTCGCCTGCGAAGTCACGATGCAGCCGCTGGACCGCTACCCACAACTGGACGCGGCCATCCTTTTCTCCGACATCCTCACCATCCCTGACGCCATGGGCCAAGGCCTGTACTTCGAAACCGGCGAAGGCCCGCGTTTCAAGAAGGTCGTCAGCACCCTGGCCGACATCGAAGCGCTGCCGATCCCGGATCCGCACAAAGATCTCGGTTACGTGATGGACGCCGTCAGCACCATCCGCCGCGAGCTCAATGGCCGCGTGCCGCTGATCGGCTTCTCCGGCAGCCCCTGGACTCTGGCCACCTACATGGTTGAAGGCGGCTCGTCGAAAGACTTCCGCAAGACCAAGGCCATGCTCTACGACAACCCACAGGCCATGCACCTGCTGCTGGACAAGCTGGCGCAGTCGGTCACGTCCTACCTCAACGGCCAGATCATGGCCGGCGCGCAAGCCGTGCAGATCTTCGACACCTGGGGCGGCAACCTGTCGGCGGCGGCGTACCAGGAGTTCTCCCTGGCCTACATGCGCAAAATCGTCAGCGGCCTGATCCGCGAACACGAAGGCCGCAAAGTGCCGGTCATCATGTTCACCAAGGGTGGCGGCCTGTGGCTGGAAAGCATTGCCGACGCCGGTGCCGACGCCCTGGGCCTGGACTGGACCTGCGACCTCGGCGAAGCCCGTCAGCGCGTGGGCAACCGCGTCGCGCTGCAAGGCAACATGGACCCGACCGTGCTTTACGCCAAGCCGGAAGCCATCCGCACCGAAGTTGGCCGCATCCTCGCCAGCTACGGCAAAGGCAGTGGGCACGTGTTCAACCTTGGGCATGGCATTACCCCGGAAGTGAATCCGGAACATGCTGGCGCGTTCCTGCGCGCGGTGCATGAGTTGTCAGCGCAGTATCACGAATAACACGCAAAACAAATGTGGGAGGGGGCTTGCCCCTCCCACATCAAAGCCAGAGAAACTCAGGCCTTCGCTTGCCCCAACGGCGGCAACTTCGCCAACTTCAACGCCACCAGCAACGCGCCGATCAGCAGCGCCACGATAAACGCCCCAATCCCATTCCACCCGGCAAAATGCCAGAAGAACCCGCCGGCCGTCCCGGCAATACTCGACCCCACGTAATAGCAGAACAGGTACAGCGATGACGCTTGCCCCTTGGCCTTCACCGCACGACGGCCGATCCAACTGCTGGCCACCGAGTGGGCGCCGAAGAAGCCGAAAGTGAAGATCAGCATGCCCGGTACCACCAGCCACAGTGGAGTGAACAAGGTCAGGGCCATGCCGGCCAGCATCAATACGATGGTGCCCCACAGCACGCGGCGGCGGCCGAGGCGGTCGGCCAGTGAGCCGATTTTCGCCGAGCTGTAGATACCCGAGAGGTACACCAGCGAAAGCAACCCGACCACCGCTTGGCTCAGGTCGTAGGGATCGGCCAGCAGGCGATAGCCGATGTAGTTGAACATCGTGACGAACGCGCCCATCAGCAGGAACGCTTCGAGAAACAGCCACGGCAGGCCGGCGTCCTTGAAGTGCATGACGAAGCCATCCACCAGACTGCGCGGCTTGAGGCTGGTGGCGCGGAAGTTGCGCGATTCGGGGAGGATTTTCCAGAACACCGCGGCGGCGATCAGCGCCAGGGCGCCGATGATCAGCATTGCGCTGTGCCAGCTGACGAAGTCGATCAACACGCCGATGATCAGGCGCCCGCTCATGCCGCCAATCGCGTTGCCGCCGATGTACAGGCCCATAGCCAGGCCGATGTGCTGCGGGTGGATCTCTTCGCTCAGGTAGGTCATGGCCACGGCGGCCAGGCCGCTGAGCGACAGGCCCACCAGTGCGCGCATCAATAGGATGCCTTCCCAGGTCGGCATCAAGCCACTGGCGATGGTCGCCAGTGCGGCGCAGAACAGCGCGGAGACCATCACCGGCTTGCGCCCCAGGCGGTCGGAAATCGGTCCGGTGATCAGCAAACCGAACGCCAGCATCGCCGTGGCCACCGATAGGATCAGGCTGCTTTGTGCCGCATTGATGGAAAACTCCTGGGACAGCGCCGGCATCATCGGCTGCACGCAATACAGCAGCGCAAAGGTGGCGAAACCACCGGAAAACAGCGCCAGCACCGTGCGCATGAACATCGGCGTGCCTTTTTCGATGAACTCGTCATTGAGCTGGGCCACCACCTCATCTAGGGCGGTGGGCGGGACGTCTTGAGCGAGTGGAGCGACAGCAGCTTTCAAGGGGACCTCGGGGAGGAAGAGCGTGCCAGGACAGGCAATGCAAAAAAGAATATAGCTCCCTAATGATTCTTTCCAATATATTGTTCGACCTGTTTGATAGCTTTAACGACCTAATGAGGCTCCCATGGAATTGCGTCACTTGCGGTACTTCATCGCCGTCGCCGAAGAACTGCATTTCGGCCGGGCTGCGCAGGTGCTGGGCATCTCGCAACCGCCGCTGAGCCAGCAGATCCAGGCGCTGGAACAGGAGGTGGGGGCGCGGTTGTTTGAGCGTACCAATCGTCGGGTCGAGCTGAGTGAAGCGGGGCGATTGTTCCTGCACGAGGCGCGGTTGGTGCTGGCACAGGTCGACAAGGCGGCGGACGTAGCGCGCCGGGCGCAGTTGGGTGAGCTGGGCGAACTGAAGATTGGCTTCACCTCGTCGGCACCGTTCAATTCCAGCATCCCCCAGGCGATCTTTGCGTTTCGCCAGGCATTCCCGGCGGTGCATCTGAACCTGCAGGAGATGAGCAGCACCGAAGTGGCTGAGTCGCTGGTGGATGAGTCTATCCAGGTGGGCCTGATGCGCCCGCTGCCACTGCCGGATTCGCTGAGTGTGGTCGAGTTGATGCGTGAGCCGCTGGTGGCCGTGTTGAACGCCGGTCATCCTTTGGTGGAGGGCAGTGAGCGTGGCTTGCACCTGGCGCAACTGGCGCAGGAGCCGTTTGTGTTTTTCCCGCGCACCTACGGCAGTGGTCTCTATGCCCAGTTGCTCAACCTGGCGCGTGATGCCGGCTTCAGCCCGCACTTTGCCCAGGAGGCCGGGGAGGCGATGACCATCATCGGCCTGGTGGCGGCGGGGTTGGGCGTGTCGGTGCTGCCGGCGTCCTACCAGCGCATTCGGATCGATGGCGTGGTGTATCGCACGCTGCTGGATCAGGAGGCGATGACGGCGGTGTGGCTGGTGCAACGCAAGGGCGCGCAGACGCCGATGGCAGAGGCGTTTGTGGAGTTGTTGACGCGCAAGGCCTCGGTGTAGACGTGCTCACATATCAGGTAACGCAAGCTGCTTAGCGATTCGCGGGAAAGTTACGCAGAATCGTTTTTTCTCAAGCGAGTGATATGGATGGCACTTCTCTATCAGCCCAAGGAGGGCAGCGTGTTGATTTGTGACTTTCGAGGCTATGAGGTCCCGGAAATCATAAAGATCCGCCCGGTCATTGTGATACGCAAGCACCGAACCAATAAGTTGTTGGTGACGGTTGTGCCGTTGAGTACTACTGCGCCGCAGACGGTTCTGGATCACCACTGCCAGCTTGATAGTCATCTTCAAGGAGCAAGCCCTATCTGTTGGGCGAAATGTGACATTGTGGCAACCGTCAGCTTGGGAAGGCTCGACCGAATCAAAAGCAAAGATCGTCATGGCAAACGAACTTACAAAATCGCTGAGCTCACTTCTGATCAGCTTTTAGCAATAAAGGCGGCGGTGCGCAACGCGTTGGGGTTGCGCTGAGGGATGAACGGCACTTTGCCACAGGTTGCCGTAAAGTTGTTTTCAGGCATACTGCCCACGTTCCCGAAAGGGGCTTGTGAGACTCTGAGGATCCTGGGCAACCAGCAATCGCAGAGCCAGGCAGGAAGCGGCGATGACAAGCCAACCTGTTTGTGAAGAGGGCGCCGAAAGGCGCCCTTTGTCGTTTCTGTAGAGCCTGAATTCGTTTTACTTGGTGGTGCCGGTTTGCTCAAACAACTGCGCCGCCGTCCCTGCCTCATTCACGCCATTGCTGCGCAACCCCGCCATGATGTCGCTGTCCAGATTGTTCACCCAACGGTTGTAGTTGCGATGGATCTTGCCGTCCTTGTAGCCCAGGTCGCGGCTGTCGCGGTAGGTGATGGCGTAGCTGTTGCGGGTGTAGCGGATGTCGATGGCTGCGTAATACTGGTTACGCACGTTGATCTCGGCCTGTACCAGCTGCGGGCTCAGGCGTTGTACCGTCCACTCGCGTTTTTGCAGGGCGTTGACGATCACCGTTTTCATTTTTTCTTCGCTGACCTGGGCGTCGGCCGGCAGGTCGTGCTGGGTGTTGAGGATCGGCTTGCTGGTGCAACCCGCGGTGACCAGCAGGGCCAGGGTGATCAAGGTGACGCGTAGCAAGGAAGACATTCCGTATTCTCCAATCGATTTGAAAGTCAGGACCAGCGGCGGAAGATCAGCGAGGTGTTGACGCCGCCAAAGGCAAAGTTGTTGTTCATCACGTAGTCGTGGTGCATCTCGCGGAATTCACCTTGCAGGTAATCCAGCTCGCCGCATTGCGGGTCGACCAAATCCAGGTTGAAGGTGTGCACGTATTGGTCGCGGTTCATCATCTCGATGCTGAACCACGACTCCAGCGCACCGCATGCGCCCAAGGTGTGGCCGAGGAAACTCTTCTGCGAGCTGATAGGCATGCGGCTGCCGAACAGGCTGCTGGTGGCCAGTGTTTCGGCGATGTCGCCTTGGTCGGTGGCGGTGCCGTGACCGTTCACGTAGCCGATCGCGGAAGGCTCCAGCCCGGCATCTTCCAGGGCCAGTTCCATCGCACGGCGCATGGTTTTCTGCTCTGGGCGGGTGGTGTGCTGGCCGTCGGCGTTGCTGCCGAAGCCCACCAGCTCGGCGTGGATATGCGCACCGCGTGCCAACGCGTGTTCCAGTTCTTCCAACACCAGCATGCCGCCGCCTTCACCGATCACCAGGCCATCGCGCCCGCTGTCGTAGGGGCGTGGGCTGGTCTGCGGCGCATCGTTTTTCAGGCTGGTGGCGTAGAGCGCGTCAAACACCATGGCTTCGGTGGGGCACAGCTCCTCGGCGCCGCCGGCGAGCATCAACGGCAGGCGGCCGAACTTGATTGCTTCATAGGCATAGCCGATGCCTTGGCTGCCGCTGGTGCAAGCGCTGGACGTGGGGATCAGCCGTCCGGTCAGGCCAAAGAAGATGCTGATATTCGCCGCCGTGGTGTGCGGCATCATGCGCACATAGGAGTTGGCATTCAGCCCCTCGGCCACCGAGTTCAGCAGCATGTTGCCGAACGCCTTGATCTCGTCGGTGCTGCCGGTGGACGAGCCACAGGCCACGCCCATGCGCCCGTCCTTGATCGATTCGTCGCCGAGCAAGCCTGCGTCCTGCAACGCTTGCTCCGCCGCCCACACCGCCAGGCGCGACACCCGGCCCATGCTGCGCAGTTGTTTGCGCGTCCAGTGCGCGGGCACGACAAAATCGTCGATCGGCCCGGCCAGGCGCGTGTTCAGTTCGGTAAAGCGGTCCCACTCATCCATGCGCCGGATGCCGCTGCGGTTGGCGCGGAAGTTGGCGGAAATGGTCGCCCAATCGCCGCCCAGAGAAGTCATGCCGGCCATGCCGGTCACTACGACGCGTTTCATCAGCACAGGCCTCCATTCACGGCCAAGACCTGGCGCGTGATGTAACCGGCTTCGGCCGACATCAGGAAATTCACCGCGCCGGCCACCTCTTCCGGCGTGCCCATGCGCTGCGCCGGGATCATCTTCATCAGTTCTTCCACCGGCACGTTCTCGTCCAGCATGGCGGTGTCGATCAAGCCAGGGGCGACGCAGTTGACGGTGATCTTGCGCTTGCCCAGCTCGATGGCCAGGGCCTTGGCCGCACCTATCAAGCCGGCTTTGGAGGCGCTGTAGTTGACCTGCCCACGGTTGCCGATCAGCCCGGAAACCGAGGTGATGCACACGATGCGGCCAGCCGCGCGACGACGAATCATCGGCATCATCACCGGGTGCAGCACGTTGTAGAAACCGTCGAGGTTGGTGCGCATCACCACATCCCAATCGTCTTCCGACAAGGCCGGGAAGGCGCCGTCACGGGTCAGGCCGGCGTTGAGCACCACGCCGTAATAGGCGCCGTGTTGCTCAACATCCGCTTCCAGAATCTCCTTGCACGCCGCGCGATCCGCCACATCGAATTGCAGCACCCGCGCCTTGCGGCCCAGGGCTTCAACCTCGGCCTGCACCGCATCGGCGTCGCTACGGCCACTGCGGCAATGCAGCACGATGTCATGCCCGGCCTGAGCCAGGCGCAGTGCGATGGCGCGGCCGATGCCACGGCTGGAGCCGGTGACCAGTACGGATTCAGTCATGGCGTTACGTCCTTCGATTCATCTAAATAGTTGGCCGCCTGGGGCGGTCGAAATACATTCAAGCGGGCGCTGGCCTGGATCCCGTCGCCGGTCAGGTGGCATTCGAACACACCCATGCCGTTGTCGTCTTCCAGGGAGCGCAGGCCGTGGATCGCCAGCTCGGCGCCTGCCGGGAAGTGCTCCACATTGCACTCGAACTTACGTGTGCCGAGCAGGAAGCCCAGTTCCACCGCTTCGCCTTTCTGGCGAGCGCGGCAACCGGCGTAGGCGGCGACGCTTTGCGCCATCAGCTCGATGCCGACCCAGGCCGGCAGGCTGCCGTCCGGGCGGTTGAACAGGCCGCCGGGCTTGACGGTGACGCGGGTGTGGATCTGCTCTTCATCGAACGACAACACCTGATCGATCAGGATCATGTCGCCCGCATGGGGCAGCAGTTCAGCGAGTGGCCAATCGATCATGGGGCCTCTCCGATAATCAGGCTGACATTGTTGCCGCCGAAGGCAAACGAGTTGCTCATCAGGCAGCGTTTTTCCAAGGTTTCTGCGGCTTGCACCCACTGCAAGGCGGGCAGTGCCGGATCGGCCTGGCCGTCCCACACGTGCGGTGGCAACCGGTTGTGAGCCAGGCTCAACCAGCAGAACGCCGCTTCCAGCGCACCGGCGGCACCGAGGGTGTGGCCGCTCATGGGCTTGGTCGATGAACAGGCGACGCCGTCCGGGAACAGGCTGGCAACGGCCAGGCCTTCCATGGCGTCGTTATGGTGGGTGGCGGTGCCGTGCAGGTTCAGGTAGCCGATGTGTTCGGGCTGCAACCGGGCGCTGGCCAAGGCCTTGCGCATGGATTGCAAGGCACCTTTGCCGGTGGGCTCTGGCGCGGAGATATGGTGCGCATCGCAACTGGCGCCACTGCCCAGCAGGGCAATGGGCGCGGGTGTTTTGCTCATCAGGAACAACACCGCTGCTTCGCCGATGTTGATGCCATTGCGGTTCACCGAAAACGGATTGCAGCGCTCGTTCGACACCGCCTCCAATGAGCTGAAACCGTTGAGGGTCAGCTTGCACAGGCTGTCGACACCGCCGCAGATCACCGCATCGCACACGCCCAGGTCCAGCAGGCGCTGGGCACTCATCAACGCACGGGCGCTGGAGGTGCAGGCGGTGGAAATCACATAGGCCGGGCCGCTCAGTTGCAGCCAGTCGGCGAGGAAATTTGCTGGCGCGCTGAGTTCCTGCTGCTGGTAGTCGTAGTCGCCGGGGAATTGGTGTTCCCGCAGAAAGTGCGCGATGCCGCGGCTGGCTTCGTCGATGCCCGAGGTGCTGGTGCCGAGCACAACGCCGACGCGCGATGCGCCGTAGGTGTGGATCGCCTGGCGGATATCGCCCTCAATCTGCAATGCCGCTTCCAGCAGCAACTGGTTATTGCGGCTGCTTTGCTGGCCCAGTTCGGCGGGGATGCTCGCCAACTCGCCGTGCACTCCGGCCACCGGCAACACGCGTTCCGGCACCCAGCCGCTTTCGGTGCGCATGCCGGAGCAGTCACCGGCAAACAGGCTGCGGCTGACTTCGTCCTGGCCACGGCCGAGGGCGCAGATCACGCCGAGGGCGTTGAGGTAGGCGCTCATCGGGCCGCTCCGAGCGGCGTGATGCGGTAGCTCAGGGGCTGGCCGGTCATGTTCACGCTGAAGACCTCGGACGATTGATACACGATCTGCCAATGGCCCGGCAGGGTGCGCGTCAGGTCCATGGCCTGTGCGCTGGGGTAGAGCGCGCGCAGGTCATCCGCCGACGCCAGTGCAAACAGCAACGCGGCAAACAGCTCGCGCGCCTGGGGATTGGGCGGCAGCAAACCGTCGGCCTGCCATGCACCATCGATCAGTTTTTGTCGGGCCTGGGGAATGCCCAGCGGGTCCATCATCGACCAGCGAATGCCGCCGCTTTCGCTCTGGATCACCAACAGCCAGTCCTGGCTCTGGCCGTCGGCCAGGCGCTGCACATGCAATTGCAGCGGCAAGGCCAGGGCTGGGGTTTTCTCCGGCACCGGCGGCTGGCTGGCGCAGGCGTTCAGCAGCAACAGGCAGCCGATCAACAGCATGCGCATCATGGGGCAGCACTCGTCAGCGGTTTGCGTGCCACGCAGTTGACCAACGTTTCTTCGCGCTGACCCACCGGTGGCGCCTTGCGCAGGCCCCAGCGTTCCAGCAGGCCGAAGTCGCTGGAGCGGCTCCACCACAAGTACGGGTACGAGACGTTCTGCGGGCCAAATTCAAAGCCCTGGTCACGAATCATCTCCAGGTACTCCTCGGCGCTTTTCTGCACATGCATCGGGTGGCGGAACAGCCAGCGGATCACCCAGGTGTCGATATAGGCTTCGGTGGATTCGGCAAACAGCAGATAACCGCCCGGCTTGAGCACACGGTAGAACTCTTTGAGTGCGCGATGTTGCTCGACCAGATGGTGGAAGGTCTGGTGGCAGAACAGGATATCGACGCTTGCGTCCGGTACTTGCAAGGTCGCGCAGTCGCTGCCGATCAGCTCGATGGCCAAGCCTTGACGCTGGGCTTCTTCACGGCTCAGCTCCAGGCTGTGCGGGTCGGCGTCCAGGCCGATCAGGCGCTCGGGGGCGAACACCTGCTGCAAATACTGGAACGACTTGCCCTGGCCGCAACCGGCGTCCAGCAGCACTGGCGCCTCTGGCAAAGGGTCGGTAAACAGGCTGCGCAGGTCGTTGATCGCCACGCGCAGCACATGGTGCTGCCAGGTGTGGCTGCGCAGGAACCAGAAGCCGAACCTGGTTTCTTCGACGTAGTTCTTACTCAGGTACTGACTGCTCATACCGGCTCACTCGCACAAATCTCCGACAACATCCGCAACCGCCGCTTGGGCTCGCTGACAAACGGGTTGCGCTCATCCCACGCGTAGCCGGCGAGGATCGAGCAGATCATCCGGCGAATCTCCGGAGAGCTGTCCGGGTGATAGATCACATCCTGGAACGTCCCGGCATACCAGCCCTCGACGTAGCAGCGGAATGTGTCCACGCCGCGTTTCAAGGGCACGGCAAACTCGCTTTCCCAGTCCACGGTTTCGCCCTTGAGCTGACGGTGCAACACAGCGGCCGCCATGCTCGCCGAACGCATGGCGATGGTCACCCCGGAAGAAAACACCGGGTCGAGGAATTCCGCCGCATTGCCCAGCAAGGCAAAGCCCGGCCCGTGCAGGGTTTTGACGTTGGCTGCGTAGCCACCGAGAGTGCGCGCCGGCGTATCCCACACGGCGTTTTGCAGCACGCCGGCAAGGCTCGGGGTTTCGGCGATAAAGCCGCGCAGGCAGGCGTCGAGGTCGCCATCGCGACCGTCGAAATGCTCCTTGGCCGCGACCACGCCCACCGAACAACGCCCGTTGCTGAATGGGATGGTCCAGAACCAGATATCACGCTGGGTTGGATGGGTGGTCACCAGAATCTTGGTGCGATCAAAGCCTTGATGTTCGATGCGGTCTTCGACGTGGGTGAACACGGCTTGGCGTACGGGGAAGTCGGACGGCAGGTCCAGGTCCAGCAGACGCGGCAGCACGCGGCCATAGCCGCTGGCGTCGAGTACGAACTTGGCCTTGAGGTGGTACTCGCTGCCGTTCTCACGGCGCACATGCAGGTAGCGGCTCTCGCCGCTGAAATCCACGCCGGCGATCGTTTCGCCGTACCGAATCTCTACGCCTTGCAGCGCGGCCTGATCCGCGAGCAACTTGTCGAACTCGCCGCGCTGCACCTGGAAGGTGGTCGGCTTGCCGTTGCTGAAGGTGTCACTGAAATCAAACGCACTGTAACGCTCGCCCCAGGCGAACGCGGCGCCGGTTTTCACCTGGAACCCTGCGGCCTGTACCGCGTCGAGCATCCCGGCTTCTTCGATGAAGTCGATGCAGTGGGACAGCAGGCTTTCGCCGATCGAGAAGCGTGGGAAATGCTGGCGCTCGATGATCAATACATCATGCCCTTTGCGCTTTAACAGCGCGGCGGCGATAGCCCCGGACGGACCGGCACCGATCACCACCACCTGGCGACGTTCCATTTCAACTGTGGGCACGAGGGCTCCTTGCCACATTGGCGATTATCACATTCATAAGGCGTGCTTCTGTTGCCCGGCCCAGGGTGCCAGCATAAAGCTGAATGCCAGGCCCAGGCTGACCGATAAGCCGAAATTGCTCACCGCCGGTGTACTGGACACTGCCAACAGGCCAAACGACAGCCAGGTCGTCAGCGCCGCCAGCAATGTGCCCAGTAGACTGACCGCAGGGCCGCCGATTTGCTCGCGCATCAGGATCGCGTAGTCGACGCTGATGGCCGTGACCAGTAGCAGGCCGAACAGACTGAACAGTGTCAGCGGCTGGCCCAGCCATCCAAGGCTGGCCAGGCTGCACAGGGCCGCCAGCAGCGGTAGCGCGACGATACGCAAGGCACCGCCGAAACCGAACGGCAGGATCAGCAACAGTACGATCAACACGCAAGACATCAACTTCAATTCAGCGGCGCTGATCTGTGTGTCGGCGAACACCCGGTTCAAGTCGCCCAGGCGATCCACCAGTTGCACGCCCGGCAAGTCCAGCGCCTGCACACGCAGCAAGGCGGGGTTGTTCAAGCCTTGCAGGCTGACCATGGCCGCCACGCCGCCATCGACCTGGCCGAGCCACAGCGTGCGCCAAGGCTCGGCCATCGGACCGGCCAGCGCGGCGTCGATGTCTTGGGTGGGCAGCGCTTGCAGGTGCGCAACTTCGGCTTGCAGGGCGCTGGCGGGCACGCCGAGGTCGAGCAGCGGCTGCCAGTGTTGCGGCAGGTTGTTCAGCGCATCACGCAGTTGCTGTTGCTCGGCGGGCTGGCTGACCAGTTGATTGAGCGCCAGGTAGCCCTGGAGCTTGTCCATATTCACCAATTGATCCAGGCGCTGCGCCAACGCGCTCTGACGCTCTAGCAACTGTTGCTGGTTGTCCGCCCGCACCAGGAAGAACTGGCTGGTGGGCTGGAACCCGGTGATCCGCGCCACGGCCTGCGCTTCTTGCAGTAATTGTGGCGGCGCGCCGATCCATTGGCGGATATCGTTTTTGCTGTTCAGGTGCCACAGGCCACCGGCGCAAAACAACAACACCAGCGCCAGCAGTATCGGGCTTGGCACGCGCTTGAGCAGCGACTCGCGCACCAACCACAGGCATTCGGCGACACGCAGCGGCCATTGCGCCGGGCGTAACTCGACGCCCTTGAGCAGCGCCGGCAACAGGCACACGGCGGACAGGTAGGCACCGACCAGGCCGGCGGCGGAGAAGATGGCGATTTGCGTCAACGCCGGGAACGGCGTCCAGGCCAGCGCCAGGTAGCCGATGCAACTGGTCGCCAGGCTCAGGCTCAACCCCGGCAAGGTGATGCGCAACGCCGGCCAACTGCGCCACGGCTGCATGCTCCAGCTTTTCGACAGGTAATGCAGCGGGTAATCCACCGCCACGCCGATCAGGCTGGAGCCCAGCACCAGCGTCATCACATGCATATGGCCGAACAGCGCCACGCAGGCCACCGCGCCAAACAGCATGCCCACCAGCACCGGCACAAAGGCCAGCAACACCCGCCAGCGGCGGAAGGCGAGCAGCAGCAACAACAGGATGCCGACGGTAGCGCCGCCGCCGACCCAGGTGATTTCCCGCGTGGCTTGCTGCTGACCATTGGCGGCGTAGAGCAAGCCGCTGGCGGCGAGTAATTGCGCGCCGTGTTCGCTGGCCTGCGCGCGACTGCCCTGGAGCAAATCCGCCACTTGCAGCGGCAGTTTCATGTCGAAGGCATTGCCGGTGGTGCGCGCACGCAGCAGCACCCAGCTCTTGCCATCGGCATCGGCGATCAACGCACCGCTGCCGATATCCAACTGCACCGTGCCGTGTTGCGGCTGGCTGTTCTGGATACGCCCGGTGAGGCCCAGCCAATCGTCCTGGCTCGGCACCAGGCTGAAGCCGGTAAAAGGGTCGAACAGCGCTTGCACGCGCTGCTGGATAAACGCGTCGGGCTGTTCGAGCAACTGCTCGCGGTCCTTGGCCGAGAGCATCGCCAGGCGCCCGCGCAGCAGTTGCTCGCGCAGCGCCGGCAAGTCGGCTTGCAGGTTCCACTGCACTTTTTCAAACAGCCCACTGGCCTGCCAGCGCTCGCCCAATTGTTGGGCGACTGTCACGGCTTGCTGGCGGTCGGCGTGGCCCACCAGCACCAGCATCTCGCGGTTCAGCGGTTCCTGCATGCGCTGTTCGGCTTGCTGTTCCAAGGCGTCCGGAGTGTTGCCCGGTACCAGTTCCATCAGGTTGGCCGACAACGGCGCGCCATGGCGCCACTGCCAGCCGGCCAGGGCCAGCACGGCCACCAGCAGGATCAGGAACAGGCGCGGCAGCAGGCGCTCACTGGGCAAAGTCGTGTTGCTCCGCTTCGCTCAGGGGTTGGCCGGCGGTGCTGTCCTGCATGCGCAAAACAGTGCTGTCGCCTTGGGTTTCCAGCAGTTCGATGGTCTGCACCAAGTCGCCGCCGTCGATGTTGATCTGGGTGAAAACCTGCTTGAGCAACAGTGAGCGCGGGATCAGCGTGAGCTTCCATTGCTTCGCCTCGCCTTGCAGCTGCAATTCGAAGTCACGCTGCAAGCCGCTGCTGTCGCCCTGGAGCACGGCGAGGAACAGGCGATTCTGCTCGGCGCCGGCGCTCTTGTTCGGCAGCAGTTGCCAGCCATTGGCGTCGCGGCGGGCAATGCCCTGGGCGCTGATGCGGTAGTCCTGTTGCAGTGGAGTTTTCAGCAGCCACAGCAGGCCGTGGTCTTTCGCCAGCACAAAGGTGCCTTTGCTGATCAACGGCTGGGGCAGGGCACGCAGGTGTTTTTCCTGGGTGAAGTTGCCGTGGATCACTGAGGGCTTGGCCAGTTGGTCGCTCAACTGCTGCAAGTCAAAAGCCTGGGCACAAAAGCTCAGCAACAACCCGATCCCTGTAGGAGCGAGCTTGCTCGCGAAAAACCTGAGGGCGCTGCGCAGTGTCAGGCAGCCCGCGTTATCGTTGACGATTTTCGCCGGCAAGCCGGCTCCTACAGGGGGTCTCATTTCAGGGCCCTTTCGACGGCGTCGGTGAATACTTTGGGGGAGGCCAACCGCATCTCGCGACTGGCGATTTCCACCGCCACTTGCACGGTGCTGGCGCGGGTCAGCCGTTCGCCACTGGCCAGGTCAGTGATCAGGTAATTGACCTTCAAACGGTTCTCCCACTCCACCAGGCTGGCGCGCACGTTGAGGGTCTGGCCGAACACCGCGCCGCGTACGTAACGCAGCTGCATGTCGATCACCGGCCAGGCGTAGCCGGATTCGAGCATTGCCGTGTAGTTATGCCCGATCTTGTCCAGCAACGCACAGCGCGCCACTTCCAGGTACTTCACGTAATGCCCGTGCCACACCACGTTCATGGTGTCGACGTCAAAAAACGGCACGAGGATTTCAGTGTCGCAATGCAGCACGCCCTGGCTACGCATGCAGCCTCCAGTGTTGCTCGGCAATGCGTTGCAGGCAAAGGCGCAGTTCGCCTTCGAGGGCGCGGTCTTCGATCAGTGGTGGGAAGTCTTTGCCGAGTTCCTCATGCATGGTCGCCAATGCCGGCGGTAGTGGCCGTGCATCCTCGGCCTGGGCCCGCAGCCACACACCCTGATTGGCGGCGAGCAGCGTGGCGGCGGCGACCTGCTCGGTCAGCTCCAGTACGCGGATTGCATCGCGAGCGGCGATGGTGCCCATGCTCACTTTGTCCTGGTTGTGGCACTCGGTGGAGCGCGAGAACACGCTGGCCGGCATCGTATTTTTCAACGCTTCGGCGGTCCAGGCGCTGGTGCCGATCTGCACGGCCTTGAAGCCGTGGTTGATCATGGCGCGATCAGCCGGTGCGCCGGACAGGTTGCTCGGCAGGCCGTGGTTGTAACGCACGTCCACCAGTAACGCGAGCTGGCGGTCGAGCAGGTCAGCGACGTTAGCCACCAGCGTCTTGAGGCTGTCCATGGCGAAGGCGATATGCCCGCCGTAGAAATGTCCACCGTGCAGCACGCGCTCTTCTTCGGCGTCGATGATAGGGTTGTCGTTGGCGCTGTTCAGCTCGATCTCGATGAACGAGCGCAGCCAGTTCAGGCTGTCGGCCAGCACGCCAAGGACGTGGGGCGCGCAGCGCAGCGAGTAACGGTCCTGCAGGCGATGCAGCGGCGCGGTCGGCGCGTCGATCGCCAGGTCCTTGCGCAGCCAGGCGGCGACTTGCATCTGCCCAGGGTGCGGCTTGGCGGCGAACAGGCGTTCGTCAAAGTGCTCCGGGTTACCTTGCAGCGCCACCACGTTCAGCGCGGTGATGCGCGTGGCCAGTTGCAGCAGGTAGTCGGCGCGGGCGAATGCCAGGCAGGCCAGGCCGGTCATCACGGCGGTGCCGTTCATCAGGGCCAGGGCTTCCTTCGGGCGCAACACCAGCGGTTCCCAGCCCAGCTCGCGGTGCACGTCGGCGGCTTGGCGACGTTCGCCACGGAACATCACTTCGCGTTCGCCGGACAGGGTTGCGGCCACGTAGGACAGTGGCGTCAGGTCGCCGCTGGCGCCCACCGAGCCTTCTTCCGGGATCAGCGGCAGCACGTCGTGTTCAAGGAAACCGTGCAGGCGTTCGAGCAACTCCACGCGCACGCCGGACACGCCGTGGCACAGCGACTGCAATCGCGCCGCCAGCACCGCGCGGGTGGCTTGCGCATCCAGCAACTTGCCCAGGCCGCAACCGTGGAAGGTGTACAGATGACGCGGCAACGCCTCGACGTGCTGCAACGGCACCGCCACCACGCACGAGTCGCCGTAGCCGGTGGTCACGCCGTAGATTACGCCTTCCTTGTCCAGCAGCGAGTCGAGGAACTGCGCGCCCTTGGCAATGCGCTGGCGATAGGCGGCATCGTCCTGCAATTGGGTCGGCGCCTGACGGTTGGCCAGGGCCAACACGTCTTCGATGCGCAAAGCGCGTTCGCCAAAGGTTACCGGCTCAAGATGCGTCGTCATCGGTCTTCCAGAAAGGGTAAAAGTTGAACCATTGTTGGGGCGCTTCCAGGCAGAACTGGCCCAGGCGTGCGGCGTAGCGCGCGGTCCACAGGGCTATGACCTGCTCGCGGGTGTTGCGTTTCCATTCGATCAATTCAGCGAAAGGCTCAATGCTCAGGCGATAGCGGCCTGTGTGCTTGAGGCACATCAGCAGGTTCACCGGGCATTTGAGCAGGCCGGCCAGCAGCCACGGGCCCTGGGGGAAGGCCGCGTCATGGCCAAGGAAATCCACGCGCACCGTGCGCCCGCCGTGCAGCGGCACGCGGTCGCCGGCAATGGCCAGCCATTCGCCGTCGTCCAAGCGCTGGCTGAGCAGCAACATGGTAGCCGGGTCCAGCTCGCTGACCTGGATCAGACGCAAGTGGGTCGCCCCGGCTTCGCCCAGCAGGCGGTTGAATTGCTCGGCGTGCTTGGTGTGCACCAGTACGTTCATGGTGACTTGCTCGCCAATCTCGGCGAGGGCGCGGCACACTTCGAGGTTGCCCAGGTGTGCGCCCACCAGCATCTGCCCGCGCTCGCCGCGCAGTTGCCCGCGCAATTGCGCCGGGTCGTTGATCTCGATCTGCTCCAGGCGCAGCTTGCCGTTCCACACGTCGAGCTTGTCGAGCAGCGAGTCGGCAAAGGCCATGAATTGGCCGAAGACTTTCCAGTGGCTGGGGCGCAGTTCATCGCGCCCGCTCCAGTCGGCCAGGCGCTGCTGGTACTGCCAGGCGCTGCGGCGCGCGGTGCGGCCAAACAGGAAGAAGTACAAGACGATGCCGTACAGCACCGGGCTCAACAGGCGGCGGCCAAGGACCTTGGCGGCGAAAGCCGTGAGCTTCATCAGCCAATAGCTGCCGCGTTCCTCGCGGTCGGCCCAGTGTTTGCCGCTGTCATTCATGCCTGCCACCGTCGCCACAGGATCAGTGGCGCGCGCACCAACATGCCGAAGAACAACCGGGTGTGCATGGCCGAGATGCGTACGTTGTCGCGGAACAGCCGGAAGTGCGACAGGCCGTCAGCCGGGTAATGCACCTGGGTTGGCAGCCAGCGCATCGGCTGGTTGCGCCAGGCCAGGCGCACGAGGATGTCGGAGTCGAAATCCATGCGTGTGCCGATGTAGGCCGAGTCCATCAGTGCCAGCACCGGAGGCAGCGGGTATACGCGAAAGCCGCACATGGAGTCGCGGATCTGCAGCGACAAGGTGTTGATCCACACCCACACGTGGGTCAGGTAGCGCGCGTACAGGCGGCCTTTGGGTACGCTGTCGTCGTATTCGGGGTAGCCGCAGATGATCGCGTCGGGGTGCCGGCGGGAGGTGTCGAGGAAGGTCTCGACTTCGCGCAGGTCATGCTGGCCGTCGGCGTCGACTTGTAGGGCGTGGCTGAAGCCCAGGCGTGCGGCCTCGCGGAAACCGGCCATCACGGCACCGCCCTTGCCCTGGTTGGTGGGCAGGGTCAGCAGGGTGACGTTTTCCAGGGTGGCCAGTTGCGCCAGCACGGCGGCGCAGGCCGGGCTGCTGCCATCGTCCACCAGCAGGCAGGGCAGGCCACTGTTCAACAGACTCTGGACCACGGCGGGCACGGCGGCTTCGTGGTTGTAGACCGGGATCAGGGCGCAGGGGTTATGCATGCGCGGCCTCCAGCAAAATCCGGCCGCTGGAGCAGGCGGCGACGCCGTTGCGGTAGGCGAAGTACAACTTGCCGCGCTCCCGGTCGAAGCGCAGATGCAGCTCGATTGCGTCGCCGGGGCGGACCAATTGCTGGAACTTGAGCACCTCCATTCCGGCAAAGGTCGGCGGTAAATCCAGCAGCTGCTGGCCCAGGTTGAACGCCCATTCCACCTGCACCACGCCTGGCAGCACCGGCGTGACCGGGAAGTGCCCGCTGAAATAGGCCAGGTCTGGCGGGACGCTCAGTTGCAAGGTCCATTCGCCATCGGCTTCGACCTGCTCTAGTACTTCCGGGGCTTTCGGTCGTGGTGCCACCAACAGCGCCTCGACCTGCGCCTGGGGCAGTTTGCCTTGGCTGTTCAGCGGCAACTGTCTCAGTAAACGCCAGCGACGCGGCAGCGCCAGGGCTTCGCAATGCTGGCTCAAATGTTGGCGCAGTGTTTGGGTGAGCGTGCGTCGGCCCTGATTGCGCAAGGCATGCAGGCCTTCGGCGCTCAGCACCACCAAGGCACCCAGGGACGCGCGGTTTTCCTGCACCACGCCCAGGCGCGTTTCCGCGACCCACGGGTGGGCCATCAGCGCGTTTTCCAGCATGGGCAGGGAGATGCGTTTTTCTTCCAGCTTGACGATGCGGTCCAGGCGGCCCAGCAGCTCGAAGCGACCATCGGCATGGATGCGGGCAGCGTCGGCGGTCTGTTCGACATGCCCTTCAGGCAAATACGGTGAAGCGATGCGCAGGGCGCCGTCGGCGTCCTGGCTCAGGTGCACGTCTGCAAACGGCTGCCACGGCTGCGCACCCTGGCGCCAGGCAATGCCACCGGTTTCCGAGCTGCCAAGGATCTCAGTGGGCCACTGTTGCAAGCGGTCGTACAGGCTGCCTGCGGCGTCCACCGGCAATGCGCCGCCGGAGGAAAATACCCGTGACACCTGGCTCAGCGCCGGCCAATCAAGGTTGTCGCCCATGCGTTTGAGCAATGCCGGGCTGGCGACCCAGGCGAACCGGGCATGCTCACGGCTGGCGCGCTGCAAGTCTTCAGGGAAGGCCAGTTGCTTGCGCACGAAGGTGCGGCCGGCGCACAGCGGCCACAGCACGCGGAACAACAAGCCGTAGATATGCTGAGTGGCGACGCTGCCGATGATGCAGGCGTCCTTGAGGTCTTGACCCCACAGGGTTTCCAGGGCTTCGACCTCGTTGGCCAGTTGGCGCAGGGTCTTGTCGATGCGCTTGGGCTCGCCGCTGGAACCAGAGGTGCACAGGCTCAGTTGGCAAGCGTCCAGATCGAGTGCCGCAGCGCTCAGTGGCGCCTGGTACAGCGCGTCCAGGTCTGTCGTTTCGGTCAGCCAGGCATCGACGGCCTCGTCCCAGCGTTGGCGGGTCTGAGGTTGCAGGTCGGCGGGCAACAACACGCTGACTCCGGCGCGCCAGGCGCCCAGCAGGGCAATCGCCAGCAGGCCGGCGTCTTCCAGGTACACGGCCAGGCGCTGGATACCGCGCGCTTGCAGGCCTGCGGCCAGGCTCAGGGACTGCGCCCACAACTGGGCATGATTCATTGCAGGTTCGGTGGTGACCGGACGCTGTTCCAGCGGCTCAAGCAACAAGTGCTCAAGTTTCAACCCATTCATACGCGGCCTCGAACCCTTTGTCGTACCAGCCATTCCACGGCAAACAACAGCCCCATCAGCCCGTAGGCGATCAGGCCGTTGTACAACGTCCACCAGCTCAGCGGCGCCCACAGGGTGAGGGCGGCGGCGAGCAGGCCATTACACAGAAAAAACACGCTCCACACCACGGTGACCTGGCGGGTATACACAATGGCATGCGGGGGCAGCACCGGGTCGGTCATGCGCGCCAGGCGCTCGACCATCGGCGGGCCGTATTTGAGGCTCAAGCCAAACAACGCCAACATGAACCCGCTGACCAGGCTCGGGTACCAGCGCAGCAAGTGCGGGTTGTCGAACCAGGCCAGCAGCAGGCAAAAGAAGATCACCGCCAGCGCCATCCAGCGGCTGCCGGGGCGTCGCGCACCGGTCAGTGCGCGCAGCAGCCACAAACTGCCGAGCAGCAGGCCGAATTGCCACGGGGCGAAGTGTTCGGTGCCGTAATACACCGCAAAGGGGTACAGCAGCCCCGCCAACAACAGGCCAAGGCCGATCAGCCGGCTCATGCGGCAGGCGTGACCAGACGGTACACCGCCTCAACCACGTCGTTGACGGTGCGCACGGCCTTGAATTCTTCGGCGGCGATCTTCTTGCCGGTCTGGCGCTTGATATGGTCGATCAAGTCGACGGCATCGATGCTGTCGATTTCCAGGTCCTGGTACAGGTTGGCGTCAAGGGTGACGCGTTCCGGCGGCAGTTCAAACAGTTCCACCAAGGCGTCGCGCAAGGTGTTGAAAATATCGTCACGAGTTTGCATGGTCCGGTCTCAAGCTGCCTGTCTGGCCGTGACGAACGCCGCAAGGCTGGCCACGTTGGTGAAGTGATTGCGGGTGTCCTTGGCGTCGGCATCGATCTTGATGCCGTACTTTTTCTGGATCGCCAGGCCCAATTCCAGGGCGTCTACCGAATCCAGGCCGAGGCCTTCGCCGAACAGGGTCTGCTCGCTGCCGATGTCGTCGACACTGATGTCTTCCAGGCCCAGGGCCTCGATGATCAGCGTCTTTATGTCGTGCTCAAGGCGGTGTTGGTCGCTCATCTTCGGCGAGCTCCTTAATAAAAAAGTGATGCAGGTAATCGTTGAGCTTGCGTGAGGCCTGGGGCGCGGGCCCCATTGATGCGAACGCCTGTGGTTCTATATCGGCACCCACCCGCAAACTGAAGTGCACGCGGCATTTTGGGATGCGATACCAGGGTTCGGCCTTGGTCAGCGTGGTGGGGCTGACCTTGATCACCACGGGGGTGATGATTGTCGCACCGCGCAGCGCAATGGCGGCGCCGCCGCGATGAAAGGCAGGCGCCGCGCCGGGTGTGGTGCGGGTGCCTTCGGGAAAGATGATCAGGGTCTGGCCGCTGCGCAGGGCGTCAGCCGCCGCATCGAGCATTTCGGCACTGCCGTCGTTGCTGATATAGCCCGCGTCGCGCACCGGCCCACGGGTGAAGGGGTTCTGCCACAGGCTCTGCTTGACCACGCAGTTGGCCTGGCGCACCAGTCCAATCAGGAACACCACGTCGATCAACGACGGGTGGTTGGCGATGATCATCTGGCCAGGGCGGCCGAGTTTTTCCGCGCCTTCGACACTGTAGGTGAGCACGCCGGCGCGCTGCATCAGGCGAATAAAGAACCAGAACAGCCAACTGATGGTGTGGCGGGCGCGGCTGCGGTGTTTGGCAGCGTCCCCTGGCAGGCAACTGAGCAGCGGGAACACCAGCAAACGCAGGCACAGGCCGCCGAAGCCGAACAGCGCGAAGCTGGCGGCGGTGGCGAACAGGCGCCAGTAGTAGGCGTCCCGTGGTTTCTCGTTCAGGGCTTGCGTTGCCAGTTCCATACACGGTTCTTCCAGGCATGTTGGCAGGCGACCTGTTCGGTGAGCAGGGTGCGCAGCAGGTTCAGGGCGTGGGGCCACTGGGGTTGAGTGGGTTGGACAGTGCCGCTGTTCAGTTCCAGCTGCCACTCGTCGCCCGGTGTCAGCAGCAGGCCAAGGGCGTAGGGGAAGGGCACGTCGTGAATCCAGCTGGCGTAAGCCTCGGGCGGCTGTTCTTCGGTGATCACCAGCAACACCGCCGGCGCGCCTTCGTTGAGCAGCGCGGCGGCTTCGAGCATGCCGTGTTCCAGGCCGTCACCCGCAGCGGCGAGGGCGGTCATTTCGCTGGTCTCATTGCGCAGGATCGACCACAGGCCAATCACCGCGTTGTGCACTGACAGGCTGAACTGGGTCGGCGACAGCGGCTGGTCGTTGGCCAGGTCACTGAGAATGTCGAGGGTGCGCGGGGTCTCGCCATGCCGGGAGACAAACACCAGCGGCAGGTCCTGCAAACCCTCGGCCAGTGGCCAGCCCACGCTGAACGCCATGCGCGCCAGGCGGCTCAGGCGGCGGCGTTGCATGGCCGGCAGGAATGACACATCGGGGCAGGCTTCGCTGGCAGGCAGCAACACCGGGGCCTGGCACCATGAGTGCCAGTCGTCCGCACTCTCCAGGCCAGGGGCCCAGGCGCGCCATTGGGCGATGTTGAAGTTGATCACTGAGAAGTTATCCCGCCCCTGCGGGCTTCCATGTGCGACTTTTGGCCCCGAATACCGGGACAGGGAACAATAGTCGAATGGCGCGCATTATCCCGGTGCCGTGGGGTTCTAGCAAACTTTGGTAAAGATTTGTGCACGGTTGATTACAAAATAGTGGAAAGGATTTACAGATTGTCCTTTACCAAGGGGCTGATTGGATTGTCGGACCGTTCTTTTTAATCTGTCGGCTGCGTATGACAGGCAGGTCGCCGATCGGCCGTGATGCAGCAGTGCATGGATGAACGAGGTAGCTAACAGGCGCTTTTGCCCTCTACACTCGGACATTCATTGATACACGGAGGTTTTTCCATGCGGCGTGTGGTGTTCAATCAGAAAGGCGGCGTTGGCAAGTCCAGCATTGCCTGCAACCTGGCGGCAGTCAGCGCCAGCGAAGGTTATCGAACCCTGTTGGTGGACCTCGATGCACAAGCCAACTCAACCCAGTACCTCACGGGGCTGACCGGCGACGATATCCCCATGGGGATCGCGGATTTTTTCAAGCAAACCCTGTCTTCCGGGCCGTTTTCCAAGAAGAACAAGGTAGATATCTACGAAACCCCGTTCGACAACCTGCACGTCATCACCGCAACCCCGGAGTTGGCCGACCTGCAGCCCAAGCTTGAGGCCAAGCACAAGATCAACAAGCTGCGAAAGCTGCTGGATGATCTGAGCGAGGATTACGACCGGATCTACCTGGATACACCGCCAGCCCTGAATTTTTATGCCGTTTCGGCGCTGATTGCCGCTGATCGCGTACTGATCCCCTTCGATTGCGACAGCTTCTCGCGTCAGGCCCTGTATGGCCTGCTGGCGGAAATCGAAGAATTGAAGGAAGACCACAACGAAGGCCTTGAGGTGGAAGGCATTGTGGTCAACCAGTTCCAGGCCCGGGCGACGTTGCCGCAGCAGATGCTTGATGAATTGATTGCTGAAGGGTTGCCGGTATTGCCGGTGTACCTGGCCAGCTCCGTGCGCATGCGCGAGTCACACCAGGAGAGCAAGCCGCTGATCCACCTGGACCCACGGCATAAGCTGACGCAGCAGTTTGTGGAGTTGCATAACCTGCTGGAAAACGCGTGATCGATGTCGATCCTTCTTACAGGGGGTGTAGGAAGGGTCTGGCTATAGGGGTTAAGCCTTGTAACGTTGCCTACAGGTACTCCAGAATCCGCTGGCTTGTGCGTCTGGATGGGCTTCTCTTAAGGTTCTCGGGCCACTGAATTCTCAGTGGTCGGGTTTAGTAGCCCGTGTTGAGACGTACAGCAAAATCGTCGATCAGGACCTTCCTGAATTTGATGGTGGCTGTACGGAGGGCGCTCTTGAGCGCGCCGGTTGCGTCTCCCGGTCTACTAACCTGCGTACAGCTGCCACCCCCGTTTAGTAGCGGTCGGTTGCGGCTCCTGCTCGGAGACGATCCATGGTTAACCTTTATACCGTCACCCCCAACCTCCCCACCGAAACCCTCGTCCTCAACAGCTACGAAACCTTCTCCTCCGTCCGCACCCTGTTGCTCAACTTGTCCAACGACCTCACCGGCGAACACCGCGACGTGGCACTGGCGATCCACCAATTGAGCGAGCTAGGTGTACTGCTGGTCGGCCAGATGATGGACCGTGAAGCCCCGGTGGCCTGAGGCTAAAACGCGGTCAAAAAATGTGGGAGCGAGCAAGCCCGCTCCCACATTAGGTTGGTGTTGTTCTTAGAGGCGATTTACACGCCCTGACTGCGTAGCCAGGCTATCAACTGCGGCAACGGAAACGCCCCGCTCTGGCGCGCCACTTCGCGGCCGTTCTTGAACAGAATCAAGCTGGGAATCGAGCGAATCCCCAACTGCGCCGACAACTGCTGATTGGCCTCGCTATCCAGCTTGGCCAATCGGCACTTGCCCGCCAACTGCCCGGCCGCCTGCTCGAACACCGGCGCAAACGATTTACATGGCCCGCACCAGTCGGCCCATACATCCACCAGCAACGGCAGGTCGCCTTTGATCTGGCTGGCGTAGTCGCCTTGTTTCAGCTCAAACGGCTTGCTCAACAAAACCGGCTGCTTGCAGCGCCCGCATTTGGGCGCATCGCCCAGGCGTTCGCCGGGGATGCGGTTGAGGCCGTTGCAGTGGGGGCAAGGGATTACACGAGGTTCGGACATGGTGGGGCTCCAACGAAAGCAGTCAGTGGAGCTCAATGTGGAGTCGGGCGCAGGTGTTATCAAGTTCTAAGCGACGTTGCATATGCTCACAGATTTTTGCGCGTCGATTGCGCGTGCCTATCTAGGCTGTGAAAGCGTGTTCGACAAAGCACCACCGGTCCGATCGGCTCTATAGCAAATTGCGATAGTCAGCGTTCGGGTTTAACCTTCATAGCAAGATGCGATAGGGATGTTGCATGCGAGTGATCAGTGCGAAGCAAATACGAAATGCCAAGGAAAAATGGCCTCACTCAGCCAGTGCTCTGGATGAGTGGCATCGTAAGGTCAAAGTCATCAGCCCTGAAGATTTTGCGACGTTGAGAGCCGTTTTCCCTGCTGTGGATAAAGTTGGGGCGCTGCATGTGTTCAATATCGGAGGCAACAAGCTCCGCCTTGTTGCCATCGTGCGCTATCGAATGCAGCGTCTCTATATCCGGCATGTTTTGGACCATCGTGAATACGACAAGGGTAAGTGGAAGGAGTCATGGGAAAAATGAGTGTATTGATCGAGCAAGTCGCCGAGCATTGGCAGTTTGTATCACCCTTGTTGCGTAAGCCGAAAACCGAGGCAGATTACGATCTGTTGGTCGAGGCGCTCGACGAATTGCTGGATATCGTGGGGGACGATGAAACCCATCCGCTGATGGGGCTGGTCGATATCATCGGTGACTGGGTTGAGGCCTACGACTTAGAGCATTGGCCAATACCTGAGGCGAGCGGAGTTGATGTACTGCGCTCAATGATGCAGGAACATGGTTTGACGCAAAGTGATCTGCCTGGCGTAGGCGCTCAATCGGTTGTCTCAGAAATCCTGAGTGGAAAACGCCAGCTGAACGTTCGGCAGATTCGTTGGCTGGCGGAGTTCTTCAAGGTGCCGGTGGACATGTTCATCTGATCATGACTAAGACGGTGGGCGATCTTCTGGATACGCCTCCTTAAGACGAACAACTGATCTCCAAATGCTTCCCCCAATCCGGCGGACGCTGTGCGTATTGCTCCATCCCCGGCTGCTCCTCAAACGGCTTGGAAAGCACCTCATGCAGTCGTCGCACCTCGCTGTAATCCCCGGATTCGGCGGCCTCGATGGCGTTTTGCGCCAGATAGTTGCGCAAGATATACAGCGGGTTCACCGCGTGCATCCGCGCACGGCGCTGTTCCTCGCTGTATTCCCCATCCCGTTCAACACGCGCCTTGTACTGCTCGGCCCAGGCATCAAACCCGGCCAGGTCGACAAAGTCATCGCGCAACCGCGCCACGGCCAACGCCGCCGACTCATCCCCCAGGCGGCGGAAGAACAGGGTGTAATCCACGCCGCTGTTCTGCATCAGCTTCAACAACCGCTCGACCAGGTGCTGGTCATCGTCTTCGGCGGTGGTGAGTCCCAGGCGGCGGCGCATCAGGTCCAGGTAGTTCGCCTGATACAGCGGCAGGTACAGCCCAAGGGCTTCTTTCAAGGCGTCGACGCTGATAAACGGCGTCAGTGCTTGCGCCAATGCGCTGAGGTTCCACTGGCCGATCGGCACCTGATTGCTGAAGGAATAGCGCCCTTCGTGATCCGAGTGGTTGCAGATGAAGTGCGCGTCAAAGTCATCCAGGAACGCAAACGGCCCGAAGTCGAAGGTGATGCCAAGGATCGACATATTGTCGGTGTTCATCACGCCGTGGCAGAAGCCGTAAGCCTGCCATTTGGCGATCAGCTCGGCATTGCGCTCGACGATTTCTCGGAACATCGCCAGGTACGGCTCGGGCTGTTCGCGGCACTCGGGGTAGTGCAGGTTCAATACGTGTTCGGCCAACAGCGCCTGCTGCTCGGGCTTTTTGGTGTAGTAGAAGTATTCGAAATGGCCGAAGCGGATATGGCTGTGCGCCATGCGCAATACCATCGCGCCACGTTCCTGCTTCTCACGCCACACCGGGGTGTCGGAGCCGATCACGCACAAGGCACGGCTGCTCGGAATGCCCAGCGCGTGCAGCGCTTCGGAGGCCAGAAATTCGCGGATCGACGAGCGCAACACGGCGCGACCATCGCCCATGCGTGAGTAAGGCGTCATCCCGGCGCCCTTGAGGTGCAGGTCCCAGTGCTCGCCGGCTTCGTTGTACACCTCGCCCAGCAACAAGCCACGGCCATCGCCCAGTTGCGGGGTGTAGCCGCCGAACTGATGCCCGGAATAGACCATCGCCCGAGGCTCTGCTTCGGCCCACAATTTGTGGCCGCCAAACAGTTCGGCAAATACCGGCGTTTCGGCCACGGCGGGGTCGAGGTCGAGCAGGGCCAGGGCGGCCTCGCTCGCCACGACCAGGCGCGGCGCGTCGAGGGGCTCAGGCAGTACGTGGGTCGAAAACGCGTCGCCCAGGCGTGCGAAGCGGTTGTCGAAGGTCAGTTCGTCGAGGGCTTTCACCGGCCATCTCCAGCAGAATGTCCGAGCATTCTGCTGGGGATAGCGCGGTTAGTCGAGTTTGCTCGGCGGTGGTTCCTGCACGCCGCCGTCGTTGGCGGGCTTGGCGGGTGGGGTGTCGACTTCCACCAACTTGTATTCCTGGCCGTGGAGGTTCTTGAGGTAGACCTCCATCTGGCGGAACGAAATGTTGATGCTCTCTTTCTTGAACTCGCGGTTGATAAAGCGGTTCACTTCGTCGATCACCGGGTTGCGGTCGCCCAGGTCGCGCACGTGCATGCGCAGTTCGTGGTCGAGGGTGCTTTCGCCGAAGTTGAGGAAGTACACGTGGGGCTCTGGCTCCTTGAGTACCCGTGGGTTGTCGCGGGCGGCCTTGAGCAGCAGTTCCTTCACGCGGTCCAGGTCGGAGCCGTAGTCGACACCGAGTTTGAGGGTGACGCGGGTGATGGTGTCGGTCAGCGACCAGTTGATCAGTTGCCCAGTGATGAAGGTTTTGTTCGGGACAATGATGTCCTTGCGGTCAAAGTCAGTGATCGTGGTGGCGCGGATGCGGATCTTGCTCACGGTGCCCGACAGGTTGCCGATGGTGATGGTGTCGCCGATGCGCACCGGGCGTTCGAACAGGATCATGATGCCGGAGATGAAGTTGGCGAAGATTTCCTGCATACCAAAGCCCAAGCCCACCGACAGCGCCGCCACCAGCCATTGCAACTTGTCCCAGCTCACGCCGAGGGTGGACAGGGTGGAGACGAAGCCGACGCCGGCAATCACATACGACAGCAACGTGGTGGTCGCATAGGCACTGCCCTGGGCCAGGTCCAGCTTGGACAGCACCAGCACTTCGAGCAGGCCGGGCAGGTTGCGCGCCAGGGCGAAAGTGATGCCGATGATGATCAACGCACCGAGCAGGTCACCGATGCTGATCGGCACCATGCTGATATTGGCGCCGGTGCCGCTGGTGTATTCGTACAGCGTGACGTTATCCAGGTACGAAAACACCGAGATCAGGTCCGACCACACCCAGTACAGCGCCGCTATAAAGCCGCCGAGCAAGGCCAGGCGGATCAGGCGCATGGACTGTTCGTTGACCTGTTCGATGTCCAGGGTCGGTTCTTCGATCACTGCTTCGCCGTCGCCGGCTTCCTTGGCGGCTTGGCGTTTGGCCAGGGCGCGCGCATAGGCCAGGCGTCGGGCGGCAACGCCCAGGCCGCGAACGAAAGTGGCCTCGATCACCAGCCAGAACATCAGCAGGTACAGGGTGTTGATCAGGCGGTCACTGAGCTTGAGTGCGGTGTAGTAGTAGCCAAAACACACGGCGATAAACAGCGCGACCGGCAACGCGGTAAACAACAGGCCCACGGCCTTGCGGAACAGCGAGGCTTTTTCATGGGTCGGGCTGTTGAGCAACAGTCGGCCGAGCAGCCAGGCCATCAGTGCGTAGCAGGTGAGTACCACGCCGATGCCCAGCACGTCGTCGGCCAGCGCCGCCGGTTGGTGTTCAGCGATGGCCACCACGGCCACCAGCGCCAGTACCACCAACCCGAGCTTGCGTACCCAGCCTTGCAGGAATTCGACCTGGGGTTTTTCCCAGCGGAAGTGCAGTTCGGCCACGCCACCGGGCGCCAGGATGCGATAGGCGGTGTAGAACACCAGCCAGGCCTGGGCGATCTGCAGCAGGGCTGAACCGAGGTTGGCGTTTTGCCCACGGGCGTCGATTTGCAGCGCATACCCGCACAGCGCCAGGCCGAGGGACACCGGCATCGCCAGCAGGATGTTGATCAGGATGGCCTGGGGCGTGTGCCACTGGCTGTCGCGCTTGAAGTGGCCGATGTCCAGGTGCACCTTGTTCAGGCGCTGGTACAGGTTTTTACGACGCCACAGCAACGCGCCGATCAACAGCAGCAGGGGCAGGAACAGCAATGGGCGCTGGGTCAGGCCGTCGTACAGTTCGCTGACGCTGGACGCCCAGGGCAGGGTGGCAACTTGCTTGCTCAGGTGCGCCGGCACGGTTTCCAGCCATTCGGTGTCCAGCGGCTTGTTGCTGGGGATCCAGAACATCTGCTCATCCAGCGTCGCGCGCAGGGTGGTGGCGGTGCTGAGCAGTTGTTTCTGGTTCAGTTGCAGGGTAATGGATTCGTTGAGCAGCGCGCTCAGCTCACGGCTCAGGCGCTCCAGCAGATCGCTGCGGGTAATCGCCAGTTCCAGCAAGGTGCGACGCAGTTGCGGGGTGACGTCTTCCGGCGCTTGATTCGCCAGCAAGTTATCCACATAGGCACTCGGCGAACTGATCAGTTCGCGTTGCTGGTTGACCTCGAACTGGTACAGGCGAATGTTGGCGATGTCGTCCGCCAGGTCGCGATCCACGGTCAGGCGTGGCAAGGCTTGTTTCTGTTTGTAGAGGATCTTGGACAGCAACAGGCTGCCCTTGAGTACGTTGATCTGCTCGTCCAGGGCCGAGTCGCTCTGGGTCACCGTGTCGAGTTGCTGCTTGGTTTTCAGGTTCTTCTGGGTCAGGTCATTGAGGCGGTCGGTGCTTTTGAGCAGGTAGTCGGACAGCTTCAGGTTGGCCGCGCTTTCCGTGGCCAGCAGGCTGCTGCCGCCGGCTTTTTGCGCTTCGATGGACTGCTGGGTCACCGTTTGTTGGGACTGGGCCAGGCGTTTCTGGTTGATCAGGGTTTGCAGGTCCTGGATCTCTTGTTCCAGGCGCGCGGTTTTTTCCATCACCAGGTCGTGCTGGCTGTTGCCCAGGTCTTGCAGTTGGCTGTTGCCGGCCAGTTCCTGGCGGCGCAGCGGGATCAGTGCGTTGAGGGCGGCCAGTTCGGCATTGAGCTGGTTGCGCTGGTCACCGCTGAGGGTCTTGCCGTTGTCCTTGCCGGCCTTGAGGATCGAGTTGATCTGCAGGATGCGCGTCTGGCTGCTGCTGATTTCGGTCTGGGCGCGCTCGGGGCGGGTCTGGGCGGCGATGGACAGGCTGTTGGCGTCGGCCAGTTCTTTTTGCAGGTCGCCTTGCTGGGTGGTGCGCTGCACCAGCAGTTGCTCCAGCTGCGGCACCGGCAGGGTGGCATAGCGCTGGGCGACCGGGATGATTTTAGTGGCCTTGAGCCGGGTCAGTTCGCGCTGGTTGTCGGCGGTCTCGCGCGGCGCGTCTTCCAGCTGGCGCTTGAGGTCGACCAGCCGCTGCTCGTAATCCTGCTTGTTGCCCAGGTACGTCAAGGTCTGCTGCAGGATGGTCTGCAGGGCCTTCATGTCGGCGTCGGGCAGCTTGCGGTCGGGCAGCTTGTCCAGGGTTTGCTGGATGGCGTCGGCGCTGGGCGGGTCGGCCGCGTGAACGGTGCCGACACAAAGGGTCAGGCCCAGCAGGGCAGTGGCGAGGAACGTGCGCAGGGTAGGCATAGAGACCGGTCTTGCAAGGTGAAGAATCGGGGGCGTCGTCGCCCCGCAGTTTAGAGGAAGAGTCCGGGGCCCGGGCGACTTCCTTCGGGGAATCTGACGCCCACTTTGCCAATCTTGTTCCCGTCCATGACCGCGACGGTCCAGATGGTGTTGTTCCATTCCACCTGGTCGCCGACGATGGGCGCGCCGCCGACTTTCTGGGTGATGAAACTGCTCAGCGGCATATCCGGGTCGATGCCTTCCAACTTCAGGCCGTACAGCGCGGAAACCGCGCCCAACTGGGCGTCGCCTTCCAGCACGAAGTCGCCGAAGAAACGCAGGTCCAGACCGCGTTGCGGGGCCTGGCTGAACAGTTTGCCCAGGGCCGGCAAGTTGTGTTCATGGCCGATCACGCAGAGCAGGTCGCCGACTTCCAGCACGGTACTACCCGACGGATGGAGCAGTTGCTGGCCACGGAACAGCGCGGCGATCCGCGTGCCTTCGGGCATTTTCAGCTCACGCAGCGCGGCGCCGATGCACCATTTTTCCGCGCCCAGGCGGTAGACGAAAAGCTCCCACTCGCTGGTGACATGCACTTCCAGCGCGGCACGGGAAATCGGCGCCGGATCCGGCGGTACGGTGACTTTGAGCAGCTTGGCCACCCACGGCAGGCTTGTGCCCTGCACCAGCAGCGACACCAGCACGATAAAGAACGCGAGGTTGAAGTACAGCTGCGCATGGGGCAACCCGGCCATCAGCGGGAACACCGCCAGAATGATCGGCACCGCGCCCCGCAGGCCGACCCAGGCGATAAAGGCTTTTTCCCGACCGTGGAACGCTTTGAAAGGCAGCAGGCCGACCATTACTGACAATGGCCGCGCAAACAGAATCATCCACAGCGCCAAGCCCAGGGCCGGCAACGCGATGGGCAGCAAGTCGTGGGGCGTGACCAGCAGGCCCAGTACCAGGAACATGCCGATCTGTGCCAGCCAGGCCATGCCGTCGAGCATATGCAAAATGCCATGACGGCTGCGCACCGGGCGGTTGCCGATCACCAGGCCGCACAGGTACACGGCGAGGAAGCCGCTGCCGTGCAGGGCGTTGGTCACGGCGAACACGAACAGGCCGCCAGCGATCACCAGGATCGGGTACAGGCCGGTGGCCAGGTTGATGCGGTTGACCATTTGCAGCATCAGCCAGCCGCCGCCCAGGCCGACCACGCCGCCGATGCCGAACTCGCGCACCAAGTGAGTCAGCAGGCTCCAGTGCAGGCCGGTCTGGCCGCTGGCTAGCATGTCGATCAAGGTGACGGTGAGGAACACCGCCATGGGGTCGTTACTGCCGGATTCGATTTCCAGGCTCGCGGTGACCCGTTCGTTGAGGCCCTTGCCACCGAGCAGCGAGAACACTGCCGCGGCGTCCGTCGAGCCGACAATCGCGCCAATCAACAAGCCTTGGATGATATTGAGGTCAAACAGCCAGGCCGCGGCCATGCCGGTGAGGCCGGTGGTAATCAACACCCCCACCGTGGCCAGCGACAAGGCTGGCCAGAGTGCCACGCGGAAACTCGCCACCCGTGTGCGCAAACCGCCATCGAGCAGGATTACGGCCAGGGCGAGGTTGCCCACCAGGTAGGCGGTTGGGTAGTTATCAAAGATGATGCCGCCGCCATCGACGCCGGCAACCATGCCCACGGCCAGGATGATCACCAATATCGGGATCCCCAGGCGGGACGAAAGAGAACTCACCAGAATGCTCGCACTCACCAGCAACGCGCCGATCAAGAACAGGCTGTTGATGGTCGTCGCATTCAAAGGCAGTACTCCATGAGCAAACAAGACGGGGCGCAAACTGACCATGCAGTCTGCGTGCCAGCGATTCTAACCTGTTGAATTGCTGCGCTGTCAAAAAGCTTTTACAGGTTGCTATAGATCCAATGTGGGAGCGGGCTTGCTCGCGAATGCGGTACATCAGCTAAAGATATGCTGACTGAACCACTGCATTCGCGAGCAAGTCGAATCGTCGCACCGCCGCTCCCACATTTTGACTGAGGCGTGTCAGTTAGAGGCGGAAGCGCCCGACCATCCCATTCAAGTCCACCGCCAGGCGCGACAGCTCGCTGCTCGCCGCACTGGTCTGGCTGGCACCCGTGGCCGATTGCACCGACAGATCGCGGATGTTCACCAGGTTGCGGTCCACTTCCCGCGCCACCTGAGCCTGTTCTTCCGCTGCGCTAGCGATGACCAGGTTGCGTTCGTTGATCTCGACGATCGCGGTATTGATGGTATCCAGCGACATCCCGGCGCCTTTGGCGATGTTCAGCGTCGATTCGGCGCGTTCGGTGCTGTTGCGCATCGAATCCACCGCGTGTTCGGTACCGGCCTGGATACTGCCGATCATCCGCTCGATCTCGCTGGTCGATTGCTGGGTGCGATGGGCGAGGGCGCGCACTTCGTCCGCCACCACTGCAAAACCGCGACCGGCTTCACCGGCACGTGCCGCTTCAATCGCCGCGTTCAGGGCCAGCAGGTTGGTCTGGTCAGCCAGGCCGCGAATCACGTCGAGTACCTTGCCGATGTCGCGCGACTCGTTGGCCAGGTCGCCAATCAAGGTGGCGGTGGCTTGCACATCGCCGCTCATGCGTTCGATAGCGCTGACGGTTTCCTGTACCAGATCACGGCCATCACCGGCGGACGTGGTGGCGTTGCGCGATGCCTCGGAGGTGCTCACCGCATTGCGGGCGACTTCTTCGACGGCACTGGTCATCTCGTTCACCGCCGTAGCGGCTTGTTCGATTTCATTGTTCTGCTGGGTCAGGCCGCGGGCGCTTTCGTCGGTGACGGCGTTCAGTTCTTCCGCAGCAGACGCCAGTTGGGTCGCGGACCCGGCGATGCGTTGCAGGGTGTCGCGCAACTTGTCCTGCATCTTGGCCATGGCCGCCAGCAGGCGCCCGGCTTCGTCGTTGCCGTCGACCTTGATCGGCCGCGTCAGGTTGCCTTCGGCCACTTCTTCGGCGGCTTCCAATGCCTGGGAGATGGGCAGGGTGATGCTGCGGGTCAGCAGCCAGGCGAACAGCAGGGTCAGCGCCGTGGCGATCACCAGCAGGCCGACCACCAGGTCGAAGGCCAGGTTGTATTGGTCTTCGGCTTGCTGGTTGGTGGCCAGGGCCATCTTGTTGTTGATGTCCAGCAGGCGATTGAGCACCGCGTTGACTTGGTCGGAGTTGCTCAGCAGTTCGGTGTTGAGCAGGGTGCGCAGTTCTTCGATCTGGTTGGCGCGTGACAGGCTCTTCATGCGCTCTTCGATCTGGTGGTACTGGCCGAGCAGGCGCACGTAATCGTCGTAGGCCGCACGCTCTTCGCTGCTTTCGATGAGTTTTTCGTAAATGCCCTGGGCGGTGCGGATCTGCTGGTTGCGCAGTTCGAAGGCTTCCAAGGTTTTTTGCTGAACCTCCGGCTCGCGGTTGGTCAACAGGCGGTACGACAGCACGCGCAGGCGCAGGGTCAGCTGGGTGAATTCATCGAGCGCACGAATGCTCGGCACGCTGGACAGGGTGATGTCTTCGGTGGCGCCACGGATCTTGCTCATCTGGTTCAGGGCAAACACACCGAGAAACAACATCAACGCGCCAATAAACGCGAAGCCGAGGAAGGCCCTCGGAGCGATATTCATATTACGAAGCGACATGCGGGAATCCTGGGGGAGAAGCGCGATCCGTGCGGCCGTGAGACGGGGTGTCCCTCTCTATCGGTCGTACGACTAAAGTCTAAAGGGGCGTGTGCGGTTTTGTCGCATCTGACGAGGGGTTTGATCGATTCAGGAACCAGATCCGGTAAATGCAGTCACTAAGGCTCGAAAGTGCGGCCCGGCCCTTAAAAATCGGGCTGCGCGCCGGGGATAACCCTGGCATCCGAGGTGAATTTTCTTTATCGTCACCGCCCTTTGAAAAAGCCCGAGAAATCAAAATGTTAGAAGCATCCCTCAGCCAATTGGAACAACTGGTCAGCGACCTGGTACAGCAGAACCAGGACCTGCTGGGCACCAACGAATCCCTCAAGGCCGAACTGGCCCGCGCCAAGGACGAGAACGACAGCCTGCAACTGAACCTGATGGAACAGGAAGAAAAGCACGGTGCCACCGCCGCGCGTATCCAGGCGCTGGTTGAGCGTGTGAGCGCAGGGCCTGTCGGCGCATGAGTGAAGGGATAAAGGTCGTTTCGATTCTCGGAGAGGATTACTCGATCAAGGCTCCGGCCGGGGAAGAGAAAACCCTGATGCACGCCGTGACCCTGCTCAAGGCGTCCCTGGCCACCACCAAGAAGAAGTACCCGACCCTGATCGGTGACAAGCTACTGGTGCTGGCGGCGCTGAACCTGTGCGCCGAGCAGATCGAAATGCAGCAGGCGCACCAGCAGGAACTCGACCGTTACCAAGAGCAAGTCAGCGCCACGGTCGATGTGATTTCCAAGGCGATCGGAACGCCTTAGAACCACTCATCTTGCATGCCGAGGCACGTGTCATCGCGGGCCTCCAAGATTGCCAGTTCATGATGGCAGCTCGGCACTTCCCAGGTCAGGAAGTACCGGGCGGCCTGGAGCTTGCCTTTATAGAAGGCCACATCCGCCGCATTGCCCTTGGCCAAGCCTGCTTCGGCGTGAATCGCCTGTTCCAGCCAGCGCCAGCCAATCACCGTATGCCCGAACACCTTCAAGTACAGCGCCGAATTCGCCAGGCTGCTGTTGACCTTGCCGTGGGCGAGATCCGTCAGCAAACCGATGGTGACGCTTTGCAGGCGGTTGACCAACTGTTCCAGCGGTTCCCTCAGCGCGGTAAGGCTTGGGTATTCCTGGGCACGGGCGCCGGTTTCGGCGATCAATCGGATGAGTTGCTTCAAGCCTGCGCCGCCGTTCTGCGCCAGTTTACGCCCGAGCAAATCCAGGGATTGGATGCCGTGGGTGCCTTCGTGGATCGGGTTCAGGCGGTTGTCGCGGTAGTACTGCTCCACAGGGTATTCGCGGGTATAGCCATGGCCGCCGAGAATCTGGATCGCCAGTTCGTTGGCCTTGAGACAGAACTCCGACGGCCAGGATTTGACGATGGGCGTGAGCAGGTCCAGCAGTTCGTGGGCTTGTTTGCGTTCGGTTTCGGTGGCCAGGGTGGTGGTGTCGTCGAACAGCCGCGCGGCGTAGAGGCCGAGATCGAAGGCGCCTTCTACGTAGGATTTTTGGGTGAGCAGCATGCGCTTGATGTCCGCGTGCTGAATGATCGAGACCGGCGCGGTCGTGGGATCTTTACTGTCGGGCAGGCGACCTTGCGGGCGTTCGCGGGCGTACTCCAAGGAGTAGAGGTAGCCGGCGTAACCGAGCATGACCGCGCCCATGCCGACACCAATCCGCGCCTCGTTCATCATTTGGAACATGCAGCTCAACCCCTGGTGCGGTTTACCCACCAGATAGCCGATGCAATTCCCGTTATCGCCGAAGTTCAGCGCGGTAGACGTGGTGCCACGCCAGCCCATCTTGTGGAACAGCCCGGCCAGCAATACATCGTTGCGCTCGCCCAGGCTGCCGTCGTCGTTGACCAGGAACTTGGGCACGATAAACAACGAAATGCCCTTCACCCCGGCCGGCGCGTCCGGCAGTTTGGCCAGCACCATGTGCACGATGTTTTCCGACAGCGGGTGGTCGCCGCCGGAAATGAAGATCTTGTTGCCTTTGAGTCGATAGCTGCCGTCAGCCGCAGGCTCTGCGCGTGTACGAATATCTGACAGCGAAGAACCGGCGTGAGGTTCGGTGAGCGCCATGGTGCCGAAGAAACGGCCGTCGATCATGGGTTGCAGGAAGCGTTGTTTCTGATCCTCGGTGCCGAAGCTTTCAATCAGGTTGGCGGCGCCCATGGTCAGGAACGGGTAGGAAGTGGATGCGGCGTTGGCCGACTGGAAGTGCGCGAAACAGGCTTGGGACAGCAGGGTCGGCAGTTGCATGCCTCCGGCTTCGAAGCTGCGCGCGGCGTTGAGGAAGCCGGCTTCCAGGAAGGCGTCCACGGCGGGTTTCACCTCTGGAATCAGGATGGCCTTGCCGTCTTCGTAGCGCGGTTCGTTTTCGTCGTTCTTGCGGTTGTGCGGGGCGAAGTACTTTTCCGCGATGTTTCGCGCGGTGCTGATGGCCGCATCGAAGGTTTCGCGATTGTGTTCGGCAAACCGCTCGCGCTGGGTCAGGCCCTCGGCATCGAGGACTTCGTACAGCTCGAAAGCCAGATTGCGGGAACTGAGCAGCGTCTCGGACATGGCGGCTTACCTATGTGGGAATAGGGCCGAGTCTAGGTGGGCAAATAGAGGCTGGATAGCAAGATTGATTTGGGTGATGGAGGAACAAAGCGCGGTTGGAAGGTGGAACACGGTCAATGTGGGAGCGGGCTTGCTCGCGAAAGCGGTGGATCAGTCAGTACATTAGGTGACTGACACTCCGCATTCGCGAGCAAGCCCGCTCCCACAGGGTTAGCCGATGGTCATCAGGCTGGCGTTACCGCCTGCTGCAGCAGTGTTAACGCTCAACGCCCGCTCGATCACCAAGCGCTCCAGCGCAATCGCCGTCTCGCCCTGCGACAAGCCATGCACCCCGACAATCGCTCCGCCACGCTGGGCCACTTGCTGGCACACCGCACGCAATTGATCGGAATCACCGTGATGCAAGACCGCGTCGAACACTACGTCGTCCTTGGTCCAATCAGCCACGCGCTTGATCTTCGCCTGAATCTCTTTAGGCAGGCGTGGGAACAAGGCCTTGGTCAGGTCAGATTCCGGCCATACCGCCGAACCGCCCACGGCCAACACGGCCGCCAGTTGCGTCAGCAGGTCACCTTCCACGTCCGCCAGGCACAGTACGTGCTCGCGGGGCAGGATGGCGTAGCTGTTGCGTTCGCCGGTCGGGCCAGCCAATTGGCGGGTGATACCGCTTTGCGATTGCGCGGCGAACTGGCTGCATAGGGCACTCAGGTCGCTGAACTTGTTGCTGTCAGCCCAGGTTTTCAGGGCGGTCAGCGGCTGGCTCATGGCGTCACGCAGGCGCACGTCCGGCGCGGCCAAGGCGTCGCCGCGTACGAAGGATTGCTCGATGGCATCCGTAGGACGCGTCGACAGCAGGCGGTACAGATACAGCGGGCCACCGGCTTTCGGGCCAGTACCCGACAGGCCTTCGCCGCCGAACGGTTGCACGCCGACCACGGCGCCCACGATGTTGCGGTTCACATAGACGTTACCGGCATGGACGTTGTCGATCACCTTGGCGATGGTCTCGTCGATACGGGTGTGCACGCCCAGGGTCAGGCCATAGCCGGAAGCGTTGATCTGGCCGATGAGCTGGTCGATCTCTTTGCGCTTATAGCGCACCACGTGCAGTACTGGGCCGAAGATCTCGCGTTGCAGTTCGTCGAAGCTTTCCAGCTCGATCAGGGTCGGCATCACGAAGGTGCCACGCTTGATCTCTTCACCGTCGGCAATCGCTACCTGGTACACATTGCGGCCTTTGTCGCGCATGGCCTGGATGTGTTTCTCGATGCCGGCCTTGGCTTCGGCGTCGATCACCGGGCCGATGTCGACGGACAGGCGCTCAGGGTTGCCCAGACGGCATTCCGCCATGGCGCCCTTGAGCATTTCGATGACACGGTCTGCCGAATCTTCCTGCAGGCACAGTACACGCAGGGCCGAGCAGCGTTGGCCGGCGCTGTCGAAGGCCGAGGACACCACGTCGATGACTACTTGTTCGGTCAGCGCCGAGGAGTCGACGATCATCGCGTTCTGGCCACCGGTTTCGGCGATCAGCGGGATCGGACGGCCCTGGGCATCGAGACGACCGGCGACATTGCGTTGCAGCAGGCGCGCCACTTCGGTGGAGCCGGTGAACATCACGCCTTTGACGCGATCATCCCCCACCAGGCGGGCACCCACGGTTTCGCCCTGGCCCGGCAGCAGTTGCAGCACGCCTTCCGGAATACCGGCTTCCAACAGGATGCGCACGGCTTGCGCGGCGACCAGCGGAGTTTGTTCGGCCGGTTTGGCCAGTACCGGGTTGCCCGCGGCCAATGCGGCGGCGACCTGGCCGCTGAAGATGGCCAGCGGGAAGTTCCACGGGCTGATGCACACCACCGGGCCCAGTGGGCGGTGGGCGTCGTTGGTGAAATCGTTGCGTGCCTGCACCGCGTAATAGCGCAGGAAGTCTACGGCTTCACGCACTTCGGCGATGGCGTTGGCGAAGGTCTTGCCGGCTTCACGGGCCAGCAGGCCCATCAGTGGCTGAATCTCGCCTTCCATCAGGTCGGCGGCACGCTCCAGGATGGCGGCGCGCTCGGCTGGCGGGGTGGCCTGCCAGATCGGACCGGCGCTGATGGCGCACTGGATAGCGTTGTCGACGTCTTCGACAGTGGCTTCTTGCACATGACCGACCACGTCACGCAGGTCGGACGGGTTCAGTACCGGCGCCGCCGCTTGCTCGCTGGAGGCGCAACCGAGCATCGGCGCAGCTTTCCAGTTGTTGTGAGCGGTGGCCAGCAAGGCGCAGGACAACGACGCCAGGCGGTGTTCGTTGGCCAGGTCGATACCGGCCGAGTTGGCGCGGTCGCTGCCGTACAGGTCACGCGGCAAGGGGATGCGCGGGTGCGGCAGGCCGAAGCCGCCTTCCAGCGTGGCCATTTGCTCGATGCTGGCCACTGGGTCGGCCACCAGCTCCTGAATGGAGATGGATTGGTCGGCAATGCGGTTGACGAACGAGGTGTTCGCGCCGTTTTCCAGCAGGCGACGCACCAGGTAAGCCAGCAGTGTCTCGTGGGTGCCGACTGGAGCGTACACACGGCACGGACGGTTCAGCTTGCCATCGGCAACCTTGCCTACAACCTGCTCGTACAGCGGTTCGCCCATGCCGTGCAGGCATTGGAACTCGTACTGGCCGGGGTAATAGTTCTGACCGGCGATATGGTAGATGGCCGACAGCGTGTGAGCGTTGTGCGTGGCGAACTGCGGGTAGATGACTTCCGGCACCGACAGCAGTTTGCGTGCGCAGGCAATGTAGGAAACGTCGGTGTACACCTTGCGGGTGTAGACCGGGTAGCCTTCCAGGCCTTCGACTTGGGCGCGCTTGATCTCGCTGTCCCAGTACGCGCCTTTTACCAGGCGGATCATCAGGCGATGGCGGCTGCGGCGCGCCAGGTCGATGACGTAGTCGATCACATACGGGCAACGCTTCTGGTAGGCCTGGATCACGAAACCGATGCCGTTCCAGCCGGTCAGTTGCGGCTCGAAGCACAGGCGTTCGAGCAGGTCCAGCGACAGCTCCAGGCGGTCGGCTTCTTCGGCGTCGATGTTCAAGCCGATGTCGTATTGCTTTGCCAGCAGGGTCAGGGACAGCAGACGCGGGTACAACTCGTCCATCACGCGCTCGTATTGCGCACGGCTGTAGCGCGGGTGCAGGGCCGACAGCTTGATGGAAATGCCCGGGCCTTCATAAATCCCACGGCCGTGGGACGCTTTACCGATCGAATGGATGGCTTGTTCGTACGAGGCCAGGTACTTCTGCGCGTCGTGTTCAGTCAGCGCAGCTTCACCGAGCATGTCGTAGGAATAGCGGAAACCCTTGGCTTCGAACTTGCTCGCGTTGGCCAGGGCTTCGGCGATGGTTTCGCCGGTGACGAACTGCTCGCCCATCAGGCGCATCGCCATGTCGACGCCCTTGCGGATCATCGGCTCGCCGCTCTTGCCGATGATGCGGCTCAGGGACGAAGTCAGGCCTGCTTCGTTGTGGGTGGCGACCAGTTTGCCGGTCAGCAGCAGGCCCCAAGTCGCGGCGTTGACGAACAGCGACGGGCTGTTGCCCAAGTGCGGCTGCCAGTTGCCAGTGCTGATCTTGTCGCGGATCAGGGCGTCGCGGGTGCCTTTGTCCGGGATGCGCAGCAGCGCTTCGGCCAGGCACATCAGTGCCACGCCTTCCTGGGACGACAGGGAAAATTCTTGCAGCAGGCCCTGAACAATACCGGCACGGCCGCCAGCACTCTTCTGGTTGCGCAGTTTCTCGGCAATTGAGGCGGCCAGCTTGTTGGTGGCTTCGGCCATTGGGGCCGGCAGACGAGCCTGTTCGATCAGCATCGGTACCACTTCCGGCTCGGGGCGGCGGTAAGCGGCGGTGATCGAGGCGCGCAATACGGATTGCGGCAGGATGCTCTCGGCGAACTCCAGGAAGCACTGGTGGGCGTGGTCGGTCTGGACCTCGCCTGCATCGTCGGCGTCCTTGCTGCTCAAACCATTGAGTTCGGTCAGGGTTGCACCACCCTCCAGTTTCTCCAGGTAATTGAAAATCGCCTGCTTGATCAGCCAGTGCGGCGTGCGATCAATGGAGGTCGCGGCAGCCTTCAGGCGCTCGCGGGTCGGGTCGTCGAGTTTGACCCCAAGGGTGGTCGTAGCCATTTTCTTATCCTCATGGGTGCCACTACCGAGTGGCATCAGCTGGCGGCAAGATTAGCTTTGCGCATGCAGAGGTGCAACCGGGTGCAACCCTTTTTATTCAGGAAATTTTCGATCGTGATCGGGAAAAAAACACACCGCCGACGGATTGCGCTCTGCCTTGGTGCGTTTGCTTCTGAGATCGGCTGTTCTTGCTCCGAAAAGGAGCAAAAAAAGGGTGTTTTTCACAAAACATATCCAGGTGCAACTTATTCTCACGAAACTGGTTGCACCTTATTTGCTTTGTTGAATAGCATTCGCGCCCAAGGTGCAACCACCTCAACGAGTCGGTTCATCGGCTGACGGCTTTCCTGGGGAAACGTCAGTCATAAATGCGCGGTACGCAGTTACGTCTACCTACTTTCAAATAGGTGGCCGTCTGACAGACCGCTGCTACATAAAAACAAAGCCAGGGCGTCACTCTTATGAGCGTTAGTAATCCAACCCTGATCACGTTCGTGATCTACATCGCAGCAATGGTGCTGATCGGCTTCATGGCCTATCGCTCCACCAACAACCTTTCCGATTACATCCTGGGCGGTCGCAGCCTCGGTAGCGTGGTGACTGCCTTGTCGGCCGGCGCTTCCGATATGAGCGGCTGGTTGTTGATGGGCCTGCCGGGCGCGATCTACATGTCTGGCCTGTCGGAAAGCTGGATCGCTATCGGCTTGATCGTCGGTGCTTACCTCAACTGGCTGTTCGTCGCCGGTCGCCTGCGGGTCCAGACCGAGCACAACGGTGACGCCCTGACCCTGCCGGATTACTTCTCCAGCCGTTTCGAAGATAAAAGCGGCCTGCTGCGGATCATCTCTGCCGTGGTGATCCTGGTGTTCTTCACCATTTACTGCGCTTCCGGCATCGTCGCCGGTGCCCGCCTGTTTGAAAGCACCTTCGGCATGTCCTACGAGACTGCTTTGTGGGCCGGTGCTGCAGCGACTATTGCCTACACCTTTGTCGGTGGTTTCCTGGCCGTGAGCTGGACAGATACCGTACAAGCTACGCTGATGATCTTCGCGCTGATTCTCACGCCGATCATCGTGCTGCTGGCTACCGGTGGCGTCGACACCACGTTCCTGGCGATCGAAGCCCAGAACCCTGACAACTTCAACATGCTGAAAAACACCACCTTCATCGGCATCATCTCGCTGATGGGCTGGGGCCTGGGCTACTTCGGCCAGCCGCACATCCTGGCGCGTTTCATGGCGGCGGATTCGGTGAAGTCGATTGCCAAGGCTCGCCGCATTTCCATGACCTGGATGATCCTGTGCCTGGGTGGCACCGTGGCGGTGGGCTTCTTCGGTATTGCCTACTTCTCGGCGCATCCGGAAGTGGCAGGTCCTGTGACCGAAAACCACGAACGCGTATTCATTGAGCTGGCCAAGCTGCTGTTCAACCCATGGATTGCCGGCGTGCTGCTGTCGGCCATCCTGGCGGCGGTGATGAGCACTTTGAGCTGCCAACTGTTGGTGTGCTCCAGCGCCTTGACCGAAGATTTCTACAAAACCTTCCTGCGCAAGAACGCCTCCCAGCTTGAGCTGGTATGGGTCGGTCGCCTGATGGTGCTGGTGGTTGCACTGATCGCCATCGCCATGGCCGCCAACCCGGAAAACCGTGTACTGGGCCTGGTGAGCTACGCCTGGGCTGGTTTCGGCGCCGCATTCGGCCCCGTGGTGCTGATCTCGGTGATCTGGAAAGGCATGACCCGCAACGGCGCACTGGCCGGTATCCTAGTCGGCGCGATCACTGTGATTGTGTGGAAACACTTTGAGCTGCTGGGGCTGTACGAAATCATCCCAGGCTTTATCTTCGCCAGCCTGGCGATCTACTTCGTGAGCAAGATGGGCGCACCGACTGCGGGTATGGTCGAGCGTTTTGATGCTGCCGAAAAAGACTACAACCTCAATAAGTAATTCGCTGGGCGCTTAGTGCCAGGCGAGTTGAAAGAAAGGCCCGCGTCCTACGGATTGCGGGCCTTTTTTTACGTGTGATTTACGTCGGTCTGAAGAGGATTCAGACGCATCTGTGTAGGGCTTTACTGATTTATCTGGGGCATGCTCAGCCGGGGGGAGTCGTGATGCAGAATCGGTCCTCCACACCTAGCAGAGAAACACCGGATGTTCGCTCCTGCCAATCAAAGCGCCTTTACCCTGACCCTCGATGGGGAGCCCAGTGAATTCCAGGTCCACGGGTTCATGGGGGATGAGTTTGTTAGCCTGCCTTTTCGCTTTGACCTTGAACTGGTCAGTGAGCAACCAGATCAAGACCTTGAGAGCCTGCTACACCGCCAAGCGTTCCTGGGCTTTGATGCCCATGGTCATGGGATTCATGGCCTGGTGTATCGGGTGGCGCAGGGCGATTCGGGCAGACGCCTTACCCGTTACCAGATCACGCTGGTGCCGCAGTTGGCTTATCTGGAACACAGCACCCATCAGCGGATTTTCCAGAAAAAAACGGTACCCGAGATCATTGCGCAGGTATTGGAAGCGCAGGCTATCCAAAGTGATGCCTTTGCGTTTCAACTGAGCGGCAAGTATCCCGAGTGTGAATACTGTGTGCAGTTCGGCGAAACCGATCTGGAGTTCATTCAGCGTCTATGTGCCGAATCGGGCATTCACTATCACTTCCAGCACAACCCTGAGCGACACCTGTTGGTGTTTGGCGACGATCAAAGTGTTTTTGCACGGCCTGATCAATCCACGCCGTATTCGCCTGGTACCGGGATGGTTGCCGACGAGCCAGCGATCAAGCGCTTTATCCTGCGGCTGAAGACGCGTACCACCGGTGTGAACCTGCGTGACTACGATTTCAAGAAGCCTGGCCTGACGTTGGAAAACGAAGCATCCAGTCGGCTGCGGCCCACCCTGGACGACCAGCGCTACCCGGGGTACTTCACGGATCGTGAGCAGGGTAAGTACCTGGCGCAACGCTTATTGGAGCGTCATCGCAGCGATTACCGTCAGGCCAGCGGCGCTAGCGACCAACCAGCGTTGGTGACTGGGCAGTTCTTGAAGATGACTGGACACCCTCGTCAGGAATGGAATGATTTGTGGCTGGTTACCCAGTTGCACCATGTAGGGCACCAACCTCAAGTGCTTGAAGAGTCTGTTGGCGATGAGTCGCCTCAAGGCTACAGCAATGAATTTGTTGTAACGCCTTGGGACGTAGCGTTTAGAACACCTTTGATTATGTCTCGGCCTCAAATAGCGGGTTACCAGAACGCAGTGGTGACCGGCCCTGCCGACAGCGAAATCCATTGCGACGAATACGGTCGGGTCAAGGTGCAGTTGGCGTGGGATCGTGACGGTGAGCATAACGACCATTCCAGCTGTTGGCTGCGGGTTGCCAGCGGTTGGGCGCATGATCGTTATGGGGCGGTATTGATCCCTCGGGTCGGTATGGAAGTGCTGGTGGGCTTCGTTAATGGCGACATGGATATGCCGCTGGTCATGGGCTGCCTGCCCAATGCGGCCACCCAGGTGCCCCTCGATCTGCCTGCGGACAAGACTCGCAGCATCTTCCGCAGCCAGAGCAGCCCCGGTGGTGGTGGTTACAACGAGTTGCGCATCGAGGACCGCAAGGGGGCCGAGGAAATCTACCTGCGTGCCCAGCGGGACTGGACGCAGCATGTGCTGCATGATCTTCGGGTAAAGGTGGACGGTGAGTCGCATCACGAACTGCAAGGTGAGGAGCTGCGCATCATCCATGGCAACCGTCTGACCGACCTGAAGCAAGACGACCACTTGATGGTGGGCGGCTCACGGCAGGTAAGGGCAGGGCAGACCATCCAGATAGGCGCCGGGCGAAGCGTTGTGATCGAGGGTGGCGCAACCGTCACGATTCAGGCGGGCGGGCAGTCGATCACGCTGTCTGCGGGCGGGATTTTCAGCAGTGTGCCGATCCAGCTTGGCAGTGCGCCTGCTGTTACTGCAGCGCCGTTAACGCCTGGACTGAAGGAAACACTGTTGGCGGTGATTCCTGCTCCGCTGAGCCGCGTGCAGGTGGCCAGTCTCAAGCGCAGCGCGCCGTTTTGCGAAGAGTGTGAGCGTTGCAAAAACGGCCAGTGCGGCCCCATCTGACTTTTAAAGGGATTTACGAAGATGCATCAACCTTTGCTGCCTGGCGAACAAATGTTTGCAGTGTTGAGCGCTGCCAGCGACGCCAACCCCCTCGACGCTTGGCGGGCGCTCGTCGCCGGCGCCCCGCTGCAACCCGTTTGGGCCGGTACACCCTATGCGACATGGGACGAGGTGATGCCCTATATAGGAATCGTTGAGCCCGGCAGTCCTTTCCTGGAATGGGCCGTCTCCACTGATGCCACGGATTGGGGTTGGTTGGCCGTATCGACCCACCCGCTCGAGACCGTGATTGCACACCTGCAAGGGCTGACCAAGGTGTACCTGCCCGATGGCCAGGAAGTGTTCTTACGATTCTGGGACGGTGCTCAATTCCTGCCGATTCTTCAGCAGTCGGGCGATGATCTATTGCCGGTATTCCAGCGCTACGTGATCAATGGCCAGTCGCTGACCGTTGTCATTGGCCCAGTCACTACCGCCAAAGCGAGCCCGTGGTGGCGAGTACCTGCGCCGTTACTGGCGCATTTGGGCGAGCAATCGCCGCAAACCCTGATCGATAACCTTCTGCAATGGCTCGAAGAGCAGCGCCCAGATCTTTACACTGCCTTCACGCCGACGACCTTGCGGCACAAGGTCGCCTACTTCGCGTGCCGACGGGATGTCAGCCATCAGGGTTTGGCGGACTACCTGGCTTCAGAGTTGAGTTGAAGCCAGTGCGACTTTTCGACATAAGCACCGCCCGGCACGCCGCACTGCACCAACGCCCGCGTAAAAGGTAAACTTCGCCCCCTGCGCAGGAGCAACCATGAATTATCGTCACGCCTTTCACGCCGGCAACCACGCCGATGTCTTCAAACACCTGACCTTGACCCGCCTCATTGCCCTGATGTCGCGCAAGGAGCAGCCGTTCGCCTACCTCGACACCCACGCCGGGATCGGCCTGTACGACCTGCAGGGCGACCAGGCCAACCGGACCGGTGAATACCTGGAAGGCATCGCGCGCCTGTGGGGCGAAAGCGACCTGCCGCCGTTGACCGCTGATTACATGCGCGTGCTGCATGAGATGAACCCGGACGGCCAGTTGCGTTATTACCCTGGCTCGCCGGAACTGGCGCGACGCCTTACCCGCCCCCAGGACCGCGTGCTGCTTAATGAAAAGCACCCGGAAGACGGCGTGCTGCTCAAGGACAATATGAAGGGTGATCGTCGCGTCAAAGTGCACTTGGGCGAAGGCTGGCATGTGCCGCGTGCCTTGCTGCCGGTGCCGGAAAAGCGCGCCTTGATGCTGATCGATCCGCCGTTCGAAAAACTCGACGAGATGCAACGCTGCGCCGCTTCCCTCAAGGAGGCCGTGAGCCGCATGCGCCAGACCGTCGCGGCCATCTGGTACCCGGTGAAAGACCAGCGCATGTTGCGCCGTTTCTACCAGGACCTGGCCGGCACCGGTGCGCCGAAGTTGCTGCGTGTGGAATTGCTGGTGCATCCGTTGGACACACCCAACACCCTGACGGGCTCGGGCCTGGCGATCGTCAACCCGCCGTGGGGTTTGGAAGAGGAGTTGCGTGAGCTGCTGCCGTGGCTGTCCAAGAAGCTGGGTCAGACCCAGGGTGGGTGGCAGATGGATTGGTTGATCGCTGAGTAACTTGTAGGAGCGAGCTTGCTCGCGAAAAACGTCAACGATAACGCGTGTTTTCAGACGAAACGTGTCGCGCTCAGGTTTTTCGCGAGCAAGCTCGCTCCTACAAGGATTTTCAGATTGGGCAGGTTACGCCGGTGCCACCAATCCCGCAGTAGCCCTGCGGGTTCTTCGCCAGGTACTGCTGGTGATACGCCTCGGCGAAGTACACCGTCGGTGCTTCTTCGATTTCCGTGGTAATCACGCCCAGACCAGCCTTGCTCAGTTCGCCTTGATACGCCTCGGCACTCGCCTGTGCCGCCGCCAATTGCTCCGGCGTGGTCGCGTAGATCACCGAGCGGTATTGGCTGCCGATGTCGTTGCCCTGGCGCATGCCCTGGGTCGGGTTGTGCAGTTCCCAGAACATCTTCAGCAAGTCTTCGTATTTCACCTTGGCCTGGTCGTACACCACCAGTACCACTTCGCTGTGGCCGGTCAGGCCGGAGCAGACTTCTTCGTAGGTCGGGTTCGGCGTGTAGCCGCCGGCGTAACCGACCACTGTACTGACCACACCGTCGCGCTGCCAGAAGCGTCGCTCCGCACCCCAGAAGCAGCCCAGGCCAAAGATCGCAAAACCGACGTCATCCAGGAAGGGGCCGAGCAGCGGGTTGCCGTTGACGAAATGCGTCTCCGGCAGGTTCATCGGGGTTTCACGGCCAGGCAGAGCTTGTTCTTGGGTAGGCAGCACGTTTTTGTTCACCAGAATTTCCGAGCGCAAGACCATGATCAGTCCTCTCGTCAGGTTGAGTTAGCAGTAAAGATTCAGACAGCCAGTGTGCCCGAGTGTTACGGCGCTGTCAGGCGATTGGCCCGCGCGGGTAGCGTTTGAGCATCGCCAGCAGCTCTGCACCGGGGATCGGCCGGTCAAACAGGTAGCCCTGGCCCACATCACAACGATGACGACGCAGGAATGCCAGCTGCTCGGCGGTCTCGATGCCTTCGGCCACGACCTTGAGCTTGAGGTTGTGTGCCATGGCGATCACGGCCGAGGTGATTTCCATGTCGTCCTGGTTGTCCGGGATTTCGTGGATAAAGCTGCGATCGATCTTGATGATGTCGATGGGAAATTTTTTCAGGTAACTCAGCGACGAGTAGCCGGTGCCGAAGTCGTCCATGGCCAGGGTCAGGCCAAAGCTTTTCAGTTGATCAAGCTGCAGGCGCGTGTCTTCGGTGGCTTCCAGTAGCAGGCCTTCGGTCAGTTCCAGCTCCAGCAGGTTGGCCGGCAACTGTTCTTCCTTGAGGATCGCGGCAATCGAGGCCACCAGGTCCGGGTCGGAAAACTGCTTGGGCGACAGGTTGATCGCCACCTGCAAGTTGCCCATGCCGCTGGCGCTCAGTTGTTTGCTCATGCGACAGGCCTGGCGGGCGATCCATTTGCCGATGGGGATGATCAGGCCGGTCTCTTCCGCCACGCTGATGAATTGGTCCGGGCGGATCATGCCCTTTTCCGGGTGGTTCCAGCGCAGCAGGGCTTCCATGCCCAGCAGACGGCCGCTGCGCAGGCACAGCTTGGGCTGGTAGAACACGTCCAGCTCGTTCTGGGTGAGGGCGCGGCGCAGGTTGTTCTCGACGAACAGCTTGTAGCTGGCTTCGGCGTTCAGAGCCTCAGTAAACACCTGGACCTGATGCTTGCCGTTGGCCTTCGCCTTGTGCAGGGCCAGGCCGGCGTTGCGCATCAGGGTTTGCGGATCGCGACCATGCAGTGGCGCGCAGGCCAGGCCCACGGAGCCGGTGACGCTGATCAACTGGTTGTCGACGAACATCGGTTTGTCGAGGGTTGCCAGCAACTGGCTGGCAACCTGCTGGCCGCTCTCCAGGTCGGTGTCGTCGAGCAGTACCGCGAACTCATTACTGGCAAACCGGGCCAGGCTGCCACCGGCACTCAGGCTGTTGCGCAAACGCCGTGCGAGGCTGATCAGCAGCTTGTCGCCGGTCTGGTGGCCGAGGCTGTCGTTGATGCGCTTGAAGTTGTCGATGTCCACCAGCAGCAGGCTGATCGGGCTGTCGCTGTCGCGGGCAAAGCGTTCGTCGAGGTTGCGGATGAACGCCGGGCGGTTGCCCAGGTTGGTCAGGTTGTCGGTGTAGGCCAGGCGCTCGATGCGCTGCTGGGCCAGCTTGGTCTGGGTGATGTCTTCGTAGATGCCGATGTAGTGGGTCAACTCGCGGTTGTCGCCATACACCTTGGAAATCGACAACTGGCCCCAGTAGGGTTCGAGGTTTTTGCGGCGGCTCTTGAATTCACCCTGCCAGCTGTTGCTCTTGGCCAGGGCAGACGGTGCGTCGAACAGCAATTCACTGAGGTTTTCCAGCGCCGGCAACTGGGCGAGGCGGTGGCCGTGGACCTCTTCGGCGCTGTACTGAGTGATCGCGGTAAAGCTCGGGTTGACGTACTCGACCACGCCGTCGCAATTGACCAGCAGAAAGGCGTTGGCGCTTTGCTCCACGGCGCGCTGGAACAGGTGCAGAGCGCTGGTCGCCGTACGGCGGTTGTGGTTGTTGATGACCTGCGCGAACTGATCGGCCAGCTCGCCGGCAAAGGCAATTTCATCGGCCTGCCAGGCGCGGGTGCTGCCGCTTTGCTCCAGGCACAGCACGCCCACCACATGGCCGTCGACGCGAATGCTCGCGTCGAGCATGGCGTGGATGTCTTTATCGCGCAGGCTGTCGGCCATTTCCCGGGTGCGAGGGTCGCGCAGCGCGTTGGTGGCGTCGATCGCCCGGCTGCTGTGCAAGGCTTCCAGGTAGTCCGGAAAGCAGCTTGCATCAATGGATTCGGGCAGGTGGTGCTGCTCGTCGGCGCGGTGGTAGGCCGAGATCGGCACCAGGCGCTGACCTTCGAGGTTCCAGATGCTGGCGCAGTCAATCTGGTAGATATCGCAGGCACTGCGGGTGATCAGCTCTGCGGCTTCTTGCAGCGAATTGTGGGTCGTGTAGCGCTGGCGGGCCAATAGCAGGATCAGCTCCTGCTGGGCGCGCACCCGCTCCAGGTGCTGCAGTTGTTCCCGCTGGGCGCGCTGGTTGAGCTCCAGGGCGATCTGCAGGCGGCTGTTCTGGTTCTCCAGGTCTGCCGTCGGGGCGCCGGTGGGAATTTCGCTGAACAGGCCGTCGACCACCATCAAGTAACCACGCAGCAGGTGGCGATTGTGTTGTTTGTAGGCTTCGCCCATCTCCAGCAGGCTCAGCGGCCCGTCGCTGGTGTGCAGGGTGTAGCGCACCAGGTAATGCGGGCTCTGGGTCAGTTGCTGCTGGATGGTGTCGTGCAGTTGATAACGCGCCTGGGGCTCCATCAGGCTGGCGTAGGGCGTGCCGATCAAGGCACACAGCTCGACCGCTGGCAGGCCGAATTGGCGTTCGCAATTGGGGTCGAGGTAAAGGAGGGCCCAGCTTGCCTCATTCAGCCGCTCGAAACGCAGCATACCGAGGCGCGAAGGCACCGGTAACTGCGTCACTACCTCGGCCGCCATACGGGCGACATCGGGTTGGCTTTTCATGGGGGAAACTCACTTGAAATTACGCGCACGGCGCTGGGCTCACGCCCTCTTTTCTGTTGCCTGCGGCAAGGTTGCATCATGCGGCGCGGGCTGACAAGAGAGGATGAAGGCTAAGTGCTATAAGGGGGTTATCGGCCGCGAAGGGGATTTCTACAATCGGGGTGATGGAAGGTGTACAAGCCTGTTTTTATTGTCCAACAAACCGGCAAAAAAAGCCCCGCCAAGTGGCGGGGTTGAGGTACGAGCGTGGCGCTCGAAAATCGGTGCAACCAGGCCTCCCGGGTGAACGGGAGGCCTGTTCGTGCTTACAGCAGGATGGTGCGGATGTCGTTCAGCAACTGGCTCAGGCGCTGGGTGAAGCGAGCAGCAGCAGCGCCGTTGATCACACGGTGATCGTAGGACAGCGACAGCGGCAGCATCAGCTTCGGCTGGAACGCTTTACCGTCCCATACAGGCTGGATGGTTGCCTTGGACACGCCCAGGATCGCCACTTCCGGCGCGTTGACGATTGGCGTGAAGCCAGTGCCGCCAATGTGACCGAGGCTGGAGATGGTGAAGCACGCGCCCTGCATGTCGTCCGGAGTGAGCTTCTTGTCGCGGGCCTTGGCAGCCAGTGCAGCGGCTTCGGCAGCCAGTTGCAGCAGGCTCTTCTGGTCGACGTTCTTGATGACCGGTACCAGCAGGCCATCCGGGGTGTCGACGGCAAAGCCGATGTGCACGTACTTCTTGCGGATGATCGCCTTGCCACTTGGCGCCAGCGAGGCGTTGAAGTCCGGCAGCTCCTTGAGCAGGTGCGCGCAGGCCTTGAGCAGCAGCGGCAGCACGGTCAGTTTCACGCCGGCCTTTTCGGCCACGGCTTTCTGCGCAATGCGGAAAGCTTCCAGGTCGGTGATGTCGGCCTGGTCGAACTGGGTCACGTGCGGGATGTTCAGGTAGCTGGCGTGCAGACCGGCCGCGCCGATTTGCATCAGGCGGGTCATCGGCACTTCTTCGGTTTCACCGAAGCGGCTGAAGTCCACGGTGCGGATCGGCGGAATGCCCGAACCACCGGTAGCGCCGCCGGCAGCCGGAGCTTCCTTGGCTTTGTGCATCATGGCCTTGACGTAAACCTGCACGTCTTCCTTCAGCACGCGACCGTGAGGGCCAGTGGCCGACACAGCGTTCAGCTCGACGCCGAACTCACGGGCCAGTTGACGCACGGCAGGGCCGGCGTGAACCTTGGCACCGCTTGGCGCAGGTGCGGCAGCAGCAGGAGCCGGTGCGGCCTCGGCTTTTGCAGCAGGTGCAGGGGCGGCAGCGGCCGGAGCAGCTTCAGCCTTGGCGGCTGGAGCAGCGGCCGGTGCTTGCGCGGCAGCCGGTGCAGCGCCTTGTACTTTTAGCTTGAGGATGAAGTCGCCAGTGCCGACTTCGTCTTCCAGCTTGACCGCGATGCTTTCCACCACGCCGGCAGCCGGCGAAGGGATTTCCATGGAGGCCTTGTCGGACTCCAGGGTGATCAGTGACTGGTCGGCTTCGACGGTGTCGCCGACCTTGACCAGCAACTCGATGATCTTGGCCTTGCCCGACGAACCGATGTCCGGGACGTGGATGTCCTGAACAGAGGCTGCGGCCGGAGCAGCAGCCGGGGCCGCAGGGGCCTCGGCAGCAGCAGGCTTTTCAGCAGGTGCAGGTGCAGGTGCAGGTGCAGCAGCGGCAGCAGGCGCTGCCGCAGGGGCCGCATCAGCGGCACCTTCGATTTCCAGTTCCAGCAGTTCGTCGCCTTCTTTCAGGCGGTCGCCCAGCTTCACTTTCAGGCTCTTGACCACGCCGGCCTTGGGAGCAGGGATTTCCATGCTCGCCTTGTCCGATTCCAGGGTCAGGATGCTCTGGTCGGCTTCGACGGTGTCGCCGACCTTCACAAACAGCTCGATTACTTCACCTTCACCGCTGCCGATGTCAGGTACGCGAATGAGTTCGCTCACAAAAAGTCTCCTCAGCAGTCCAGTGGGTTGCGTTTTTCCGGGTTGATCCCGAACTTGACGATAGCGTCTGCCACCACCTTAGGTTCGATCTCACCACGGTCAGCCAAGGCTTCCAGGGCTGCCAACACCACGAAGTGACGGTCAACTTCGAAGAAGTGACGCAGCTTCTTGCGGCTGTCACTGCGACCGAAACCGTCGGTGCCCAGGACTTTGAATTCCTTGGACGGGACCCACTGGCGAATTTGTTCAGCAAACAGTTTCATGTAGTCGGTCGAAGCGATCACCGGGCCTTTACGGCCGGTCAGGCACTCTTCAACGAAGGTGCGCTGTGGCTTCTGGCCAGGGTGCAGGCGGTTGTGACGCTCTACGGCCAGGCCGTCGCGACGCAGTTCGTTGAAGCTGGTCACGCTCCATACGTCAGCGCCGACGTTGAACTCGTCGCGCAGGATCTTCGCCGCTTCACGCACTTCGCGCAGGATGGTGCCGGAGCCCATCAGTTGCACGTGGTGCGCTGCTTCCTTGGTGTCTTCTTCGAGCAGGTACATGCCCTTGATGATGCCTTCTTCCACGCCAGCCGGCATTGCAGGCTGCTGGTAGGACTCGTTCATCACGGTGATGTAGTAGAAAACGTCCTGCTGCTCTTCGGTCATCTTCTTCATGCCGTCCTGGATGATCACCGCCAGCTCATAGCCGTAGGTTGGATCAAAGGTGCGGCAGTTTGGGATGGTGGCAGCCAGGATGTGGCTGTGACCGTCTTCGTGTTGCAGGCCTTCGCCGTTCAGCGTGGTCCGGCCAGCGGTACCGCCGATCAGGAAGCCACGGGTACGGCTGTCGCCTGCTGCCCACGCCAGGTCGCCAATGCGCTGGAAGCCGAACATCGAGTAGAAGATGTAGAACGGCAGCATCGGCTGGTTGTGGCTGGAGTACGAAGTACCGGCAGCGATGAAGGAGCTCATGGCGCCCGCTTCGTTGATGCCTTCTTCGAGGATCTGGCCCTTCTTGTCTTCCTTGTAGAACATCACCTGGTCTTTATCGACTGGCTCGTAGAGCTGGCCGACGGAGGAGTAGATGCCCAACTGACGGAACATGCCTTCCATACCGAAGGTACGGGCTTCGTCGGGGATGATCGGCACGATGCGCGGGCCGATTTCCTTGTCCTTGACCAGTTGCGCCAGGATGCGCACGAAAGCCATGGTGGTGGAGATTTCACGGTCGCCCGAGCCGTCGAGGATAGCCTTGAGGGTGCTCAGGTCTGGCGTCGGTACGCTGAAGCTGTTGGCGCGGCGCTGAGGCACGAAACCACCCAGTGCGGCGCGGCGCTCGGCCAGGTAACGGGCTTCGGCGCTGTTTGGCTCTGGCTTGAAGAACGGCAGGTTCTCCAGCTCTTCGTCCTTGACCGGGATGTCGAAGCGGTCGCGGAACAACTTCAGGCTGTCGACATCGACTTTCTTGGTGTTGTGCGCAGTGTTCTTCGCTTCGCCGGCACCGGTGCCATAACCCTTGATGGTCTTGGCCAGGATGACGGTCGGTTGTTCTTTGTGGTTGACCGCTTCGTGGTACGCCGCGTAGACCTTGTACGGGTCGTGGCCGCCACGGTTGAGTTTCCAGATCTCGTCGTCGGACAGGTCGGCAACCATCGCCTTGAGTTCGGGCGTGTTGAAGAAGTGTTCACGAACGAACGCGCCGTCTTTGGCTTTGTAGTTCTGGTACTCGCCGTCGATGACTTCGTCCATGCGACGTTGCAGGATACCGTCGACGTCCTTGGCCAGCAGTGGGTCCCAGAAACGGCCCCAGATGACTTTGGTCACGTTCCACTGAGCACCACGGAACACACCTTCGAGTTCCTGGATGATCTTGCCGTTGCCGCGAACCGGGCCGTCGAGGCGCTGCAGGTTGCAGTTGATGACGAAGATCAGGTTGTCCAGCTTCTCGCGGCCAGCCAGGGAGATGGCGCCCAGGGATTCCGGCTCGTCACACTCGCCGTCACCCAGGAAGCACCAGACTTTCTGCTTGCCTTCAGGGATGAAGCCACGGGCTTCCAGGTACTTCATGAAGCGCGCCTGGTAGATCGCCTGGATTGGGCCCAGACCCATGGAAACGGTCGGGAACTGCCAGAAGTCAGGCATCAGCCAAGGGTGCGGGTACGACGACAGGCCGTTACCGTCCACTTCCTGGCGGAAGTTGTTCATGTGTTCTTCGGTGATGCGGCCTTCCATGAACGCACGGGCGTAAACGCCTGGAGAAGTGTGGCCCTGGAAGTAGATCAGGTCGCCACCGTGTTCGTCGGTCGGGGCCTGGAAGAAGTAGTTGAAGCCGATGTCATACAGGGTTGCGCTGGAAGCGAAGCTGGAGATGTGACCGCCCAGGTCCGAATCTTTCAAGTTCGTGCGCATTACCATCGCCATGGCGTTCCAACGTACCAGCGAGCGAATGCGGCGTTCCATGAACAGGTCGCCAGGCATGCGTGCTTCGTGGGTAACAGGGATGGTGTTGCGGTATGGCGTAGTGATGGCGTAAGGCAGTTGCGAGCCGCTGCGGGTCGCGAGTTCGCCCATACGGGTCATCAGGTAGTGAGCACGGTCTTCGCCTTCTTTGTCGAGAACCGATTCCAGGGCGTCCAGCCATTCCTGGGTTTCGACGGGATCGAGGTCTTGCATGGCTTGCTCCAGGGCGGAAAGGCTACCAGAATCGGTTGCCTGAAGTTTGCGACTGGCCTTGTGGGCAGACGACATAAATTCTTGGATGGCCGAAGGTTGCTTCGGCGTCCTGTAGTTTTACTACAAATCGTCGGCCATTTCAGCCTTTCGAATGTATATACGAGTAGTAAAACTACACAAGACTGAGCGTATGGCTCGGTCTGGCTGGTGAGCATAATCGTTATTGTTGATCTTTTGCGAACAAGAAAAGGTGAATGTTTGATGTTGGCTGCCAAAATGAAATTAATTTCAGCTATTTCTAACCTTTGTTCGACAGTCCTTCATAGAGCGTGGTTCTTGCCTTCACAGTCACACGCCATTTACGCGCCGATCAAGGATAGACCATGAGCCTTCCAACACTCGCCGAACTACCGGCCATTCTCTTGCCAAAAGCCCAGCGAGCCGAGCAGTCATTTCGTGACGCAGTGGCCGCGCTGGACGACGATCATGGACTTTCTGCTTGGACGCCGCAACGGTGGGCCGACTTCGCTCGGGTGTGCGCGGCCAGTGATTTTGTCATTGAACAGAGTGTTCGTGACCCTTTGATGTTGCTCGAGCTCGTGGCCTGGGGCGAGCTGGACCGTGGTTTTGCCCCTGACGAGCTGTGCGGGCAGATTGCTGGCGCCGTGCAACAAGCCGAAACAGAAGATGAGCTGGGCCGTGTGCTGCGTCGCCAGCGTACGCGCCAGCAGGTGCGCATCATCTGGCGCGACCTGACCCGCCAGGCGGACCTGGTGCAAACCTGTCGCGACCTCTCCGACATGGCCGACGCCAGCATCGATCAGGCGTATCAGTGGCTGTACCAGCGCCACTGCGTGCAGTTCGGCACGCCCACCGGCCGGCGTAGCGGCGAGCCGCAGCAAATGGTCATCCTCGGCATGGGCAAGCTCGGTGCGGTGGAGCTGAACCTGTCGTCGGATATCGACCTGATCTTCGCCTACCCCGAGGGCGGCGAAACGGTGGGCGTCAAACGCTCTCTGGACAACCAGGAGTTCTTTATTCGTCTTGGTCAAAAACTGATCAAGGCCCTCGATCCAATGACCGTCGATGGCTTTGTGTTCCGTGTCGACATGCGCCTGCGCCCCTACGGTTCGGCCGGTGCACTGGTCCTCAGCTTCAATGCGCTGGAGCAGTACTACCAGGACCAGGGCCGCGACTGGGAGCGCTACGCCATGATCAAGGCGCGGGTCGTTGCTGGCGACCAGGTGGCCGGTGCGCAACTGCTCGACATGCTGCGACCGTTCGTCTATCGCCGCTACCTGGACTTTTCCGCCATCGAAGCGCTGCGCACCATGAAGCAGTTGATCCAGCAGGAAGTGCGGCGCAAGGGCATGGCCGACAACATCAAGCTGGGTTCGGGCGGCATCCGCGAAGTGGAATTCATCGCCCAGGCCTTCCAGCTGATCCACGGTGGTCGTGACCTGAGCCTGCAACAGCGCCCATTGCTCAAGGTACTCGGTACGCTGGAAGGCCAGGGCTACCTGCCGCCGGCGGTGATTGCCGAATTGCGCAATGGCTATGAATTCCTGCGCTACACCGAACACGCGATCCAGGCGATTGCCGACCGGCAGACGCAAATGCTTCCGGACAGCCCGGAAGACCAGGCGCGTATAGCCTTTATGTTGGGCTTTGCCGACTGGGCCGCCTTCCACGAACGCTTGATGTACTGGCGCGGTCGGGTGGACTGGCATTTCCGCCAGGTGATCGCCGATCCTGACGAAGAAGAGGGCGAAGAAAGCGAGTTGGTGGTGGGCGGTGAGTGGTTGCCACTGTGGGAAGAATCCCAAGATGAGGAGGCCGCCTGCCGGCAATTGGCCGAAGGCGGCTTCACCGACGCGACCAAGGCGCTCAAGGCGTTGGCCGGCCTGCGCAACAGCCCGCAACTACGCGCCATGCAGCGTTTGGGGCGTGAGCGGCTGGATGCATTTATTCCGCGCCTGCTTGCCCAAGCGGTGGAGCACGCCAACCCGGACTTGGTGCTGGAGCGCGTGTTGCCGCTGGTAGAGGCGGTCGCCCGGCGCTCCGCCTACTTGGTACTGCTCACGGAAAACCCCGACGCCCTGCGTCGCCTGTTGACCTTGTGCGCCGCCAGCCCCTGGATCGCCGAGCAGATCACCCGCTTTCCGCTGTTGCTCGACGAATTGCTCAACGAAGGCCGTCTGTTCAAGCCTCCGTTGGCGCCTGAGTTGGCCGCCGAGTTGCGCGAGCGCCTGACGCGCATCCCCGAAGACGACCTTGAACAACAGATGGAAGCCCTGCGCCACTTCAAGCTGGCCCACCGCCTGCGCGTGGCCGCCTCGGAAATCGCGGGTAGCCTGCCGCTGATGAAAGTCAGTGACTACCTCACCTGGCTTGCCGAGGCCATCCTCGAACAAGTACTGGCCTTGGCCTGGCGCCAGACCGTGGCGCGCCACGGTTCGCCGCAACGTCTGGACGGCACCTTGTGCGATCCTGGGTTCATCATTGTCGGTTATGGGAAAGTCGGCGGGATCGAACTGGGGCATGGTTCGGACCTGGACCTGGTGTTTATCCACGATGGCGATCCGCAGGCGGAAACCGATGGCGCCAAGCCGATCGACGGGGCGCAGTTCTTCACGCGCCTGGGCCAAAGGATCATCCACTTGCTGACCACGCAGACCAACTCCGGCCAGCTCTATGAAGTCGACATGCGCCTGCGGCCTTCCGGCGCGTCCGGGCTTTTGGTCAGTTCGCTGGGCGCGTTTGACCGCTATCAACAAAATGAAGCCTGGACCTGGGAGCATCAGGCGCTGATCCGCGCGCGGGTGCTGGTGGGTAGCCAGGATGTGGGGCAGGCATTCGAGCAGGTACGGGCTAAAGTGTTGGGGCAGCAGCGGGATCTGGACAAGCTGCGCCAGGAGGTCAGCGAGATGCGTGCCAAGATGCGCGACAACCTGGGCACCAAGACCACGGCGGCCGGCACTAGCGCCAATGCCTTCGAGGCCACGGCGGCGTTCGACCTCAAGCAGGACGCCGGAGGTATCGTCGATATTGAATTTATGGTGCAATACGCGGCTTTGGCGTGGTCTGCGCAACATCCATCGTTGCTGCGCTACACCGACAATATCCGCATTCTGGAAGGCCTGGAGCAGGTGGGCTTGATGCCCGCCGCCGATGCCCATCTGCTGCGTGAGGTGTATAAGGCCTACCGTTCCGCCGCGCATCGCCAGGCCTTGCAAAACGAGGCCGGTACGGTGGCCGGGGATCAGTTCGCCGACGAACGGCGCCAGGTGATGCGAATCTGGAAAGAACTGGGGTTAAGTTGAGTCAACTGTAGGAGCCGGCTTGCCGGCGATGAGGCCCTTGGAATCCATGGAGATCTTTCGGACGTTATCGCTGGCAAGCCAGCTCCTACAATTGTTCGTCTCCTACAGAAAATTTCGATGCGGGGAGGCATAAGCCTCCCCGCATCGTTTGTGGAAACTACATGAATATTCTGATCGTTGGGCCCAGTTGGGTCGGTGACATGGTGATGGCGCAGACACTGTTCCAGTGCCTGCGCATGCGCTACCCGGACTGCCAGATCGACGTACTTGCCCCTGAGTGGAGCCGGCCGATCCTCGAACGCATGCCGCAAGTGCGCAAGGCCTTGAGCTTCCCGCTCGGCCATGGCGCGTTGGAGCTGGCGACGCGCCGTCGTATCGGTAAATCCCTGGCGGGTGAATACGACCAGGCGATCCTGCTGCCGAATTCGCTCAAGTCGGCGTTGGTGCCGTATTTCGCCGGCATTCCCAAACGCACTGGCTGGCGTGGTGAGTTCCGCTACGTGCTGCTCAATGACGTGCGCACCCTGGACAAAGCCCGCTACCCGCTGATGATCGAGCGCTTCATGGCCCTGGCCTACGAGCCGGGGGCCGAGTTGCCCACGCCGTATCCGCGTCCGAGCTTGCAGATTGATCCGGTGAGCCGTGACGTCGCTCTGGCCAAGTTCGGCCTGGAACTCGACCGTCCGGTCCTGGCGCTGTGCCCGGGGGCCGAGTTTGGCGAGTCCAAGCGCTGGCCGTCGGAGCACTACGCCAAGGTCGCCGAGGCGAAGATCCGCGAAGGCTGGCAGGTCTGGTTGTTTGGTTCGAAGAAAGACCATCCGGTGGGCGAAGACATTCGCCAGCGCCTGATTCCGGGCCTGCGTGAAGAGGCGGTCAACCTCAGTGGTGACACCTCCTTGGCCGAAGCCATCGACCTGCTGTCCTGCGCCGACTCGGTGGTGTCCAACGACTCCGGCCTGATGCACGTCGCCGCCGCGCTGAACCGCCCGCTGGTGGCGGTGTACGGCTCCACATCGCCGGGCTTCACACCGCCGTTGGCCGACAAGGTCGAAGTGGTGCGCCTGGGCCTGGAGTGCAGCCCGTGTTTTGATCGTACCTGCCGTTTTGGTCACTACAACTGCATGCGCCAGTTGCTGCCGCAGCCGGTGAATGAAGCCTTGCAGCGGTTGCAGGGCTCTGCGGTCGAGGTCCGATAGTTTGCGCGTACTGGTAATCAAGACCTCATCCCTGGGCGACGTGATTCATGCGTTGCCGGCCCTGACCGACGCGGCGCGGGCGATCCCCGGCATCCGATTCGACTGGGTGGTGGAAGAAGGCTTCGCCGAGATTCCCACCTGGCACCCGGCGGTCGACAAGGTGATCCCGGTGGCGATCCGCCGCTGGCGCAAGAACCTCTGGCAGACCATCAAGAGTGGCGAATGGCGGCGCTTCAAGCAGCAAGTCCAGTCGACCAAATATGACCTGGTGATCGATGCTCAGGGACTGCTGAAAAGCGCCTGGCTGACCCGTTACGTGCGCGCGCCCATCGCGGGTTTCGACAAAAATTCCGCCCGTGAGCCGATGGCTGCACGTTTCTATTCCCGCCGCCTTGCCGTGGCGCGTGGGCAGCACGCGGTGGAGCGTTTGCGTCAACTGTTTGCCGTGGCCCTCGGTTATGACTTGCCCAAGGGCTTGGGTGACTACGGCCTGAGCACTGAAAAACTCCTGGGCCTGCCGCCGAAAAAGCCGTTTGTACTGCTGCTGCACGGTACCACCTGGGACACCAAGCACTGGCCCGAAGCTTACTGGCGCGAGCTGGCCGAGCGCATGGGGCGCCTGGGTGTGGATGTGAAGTTGCCTTGGGGCAATGTCGCCGAAAAAGCCCGCGCCGAACGCCTGGCCCAAGGCCTGCAAAATGCCGAAGTGCTGCCCAAATTGAACCTGGCCGGCGTCGCCCGCGTATTGGCCGGCGCCCGCGCCTGTGTAGCGGTGGACACTGGTCTCGGTCACTTGGCCGCCGCGCTGGATGTGCCGACCATTTCCCTGTTCGGCCCGACCAACCCCGGCCTCACCGGCGCGTATGGCAAGGGCCAGATTCACCTGGCCAGCGACTTCCCCTGCGCACCGTGCCTGCAAAAACAATGTACCTATCAACCGACGGCCGACGACCTGCGTCGGTTCGACCTCAAGCGCGAGTCGCCCCTGTGCTTCACGCGCCTGAACCCTGAGCGTGTGGCAAGCCGACTGAGCACGTTGTTATTGGCTGAGGAGCTGCACTGATGCAACTGGCTTTTGTTTTGTACAAATACTTCCCCTTCGGTGGCCTGCAGCGCGACTTCATGCGCATCGCCCTGGAGTGCCAGCAGCGCGGCCATCAGATTCGTGTCTACACGCTGATCTGGGAAGGCGAGATCCCGCCCGGCTTCGAAGTGCTGGTGGCGCCGGTCAAGGCGTTCTTCAACCATCGGCGCAATGAGAAGCTCAGCGCCTGGATGGCCGCCGACCTGGCCAAGCGCCCGGTAGATCGCCTGATCGGCTTCAACAAAATGCCGGGCCTGGATGTGTACTACGCCGCCGACGGCTGCTTTGAAGACAAAGCGCAAAATCTGCGCCACTCGCTGTACCGCTATTTTGGCCGCTACAAGCACTTTGCCGACTATGAACGCGCGGTGTTCGCCAAGGACGCCAAGACCGAAGTCCTGATGATTTCCGAAGTGCAGCAGCCGCTGTTCATCAAACATTACGACACGCCGCTGGAGCGCTTCCACCTGCTGCCGCCGGGCATTGCCCAGGACCGCCGCGCGCCGCCGAACGCCGCTGAAATCCGTGAGGGTTTCCGTAAGGAATTCAACCTGGGTGACGACGATTTGCTGCTGGTTCAGATCGGCTCGGGCTTCAAGACCAAGGGCGTCGACCGCAGTCTCAAGGCTGTGGCCGCTTTGCCGGCGGAACTGAAAAAACGCACGCGCCTGTTTGTAATCGGCCAGGACGACCCCAAAGTATTCCAACTGCAAAGCGCGACGCTGGGGCTGGGCGACAACGTGCAGTTCCTCAAGGGCCGCAGCGATATCCCGCGTTTCCTGCTGGGTGCCGACCTGTTGATCCACCCGGCGTACAACGAAAACACCGGCACCGTATTACTTGAAGCCTTGGTGGCCGGGCTGCCGGTACTGGTCTCGGCCGTATGTGGTTATGCCCACTACATCGCCGAAGCCGACAGCGGCCTGGTGCTGGATGAGCCGTTCGAACAAGCGCAGCTCAACCAGTACCTGGCGAATATGCTCACTGACACTGCACAGCGCGCGGCCTGGAGCCGCAATGGTTTGGCCTTCGCTGAGACGGCCGACCTTTACAGCATGCCGCAGCACGCTGCGGATGTGATCCTGGCGGAGCCAAAACGATGAAGTTGATTCTTGCCGAACCGTTCAAGACGTTATGGGCCGGGCTTGATGCCTTTGCCGAAGTCGAGAAACTGCAAGGCGAAGTATTCCGCGAGCTGGCGGCGCGTCGCACCCTGCGTACCGTGGTGGATGGCCGTCCGTATTTTGTGAAAATCCACCGTGGCATTGGCTGGGCGGAAATCTTCAAGAACCTGATCACCGCCAAGTTGCCGGTGCTAGGCGCTGGCTTGGAGTGGGAGGCCATCCACCGCTTGCAGGAACTGGGCGTTCCGACCATGACTGGCGTGGCCTTCGGCGAAAAAGGCAGCAACCCGGCGGACCAGCACTCGTTCATCATCACCGAAGAGCTGGCGCCGACCCTCAGCCTGGAAGATGTGACGATCAATTGGGTGGCCGCGCCTCCGGCGCCTGCGTTGCGTCATGCGCTCACCCATGAGCTGGCACGCATGGTCGGCGACATGCACCGTGGCGGTGTGAACCACCGCGACTGCTACCTGTGCCATTTCCTGCTGGACACGGCCAAGCCCATCGATGCAAAGAACATCAAGCTGTCGGTGATCGACCTGCACCGCGCCCAACTGCGCGCGCACTTGCCGTTGCGCTGGCGCGACAAGGATCTCTCCGCGCTGTACTACTCGGCGCTGGAAATCGGCCTGACCCGTCGCGACAAGCTGCGTTTCCTCAAGGGTTACTTCCGCCAGCCGCTGCGCCAGATCCTGGCCGAGCAATCGGCGTCGTTGAACCTGATGCAGCGTAAGGCCGACAAGCTTTACGCACGCAAGCAGCGCCTCGGGGATGCAATCTGATGGCGGGTTGGAACCTGGAACCTGCCTACGCCCATCTGGCGGATGATTTTGGAAGCCTCGAAGCGGTGTTCGCCCTGCAGGGCGAGCGGCTGACCCGTGATCCACTGTCGGAAGTGATCCGTGTGGAGCGCGGCGGGGTCAATTATTACGTCAAGCGCTACACCGGCGCCGGCAAGGGCCTGCGGCGTTACCTGGGCAAGCCTCGGGTCAAGTCCGAGTGGCAGAACCTCAAGCGCTTCGCCAAGTGGGGCATTCCCACCGCCGACGTGGTTGCCTGGGGCCTGGAGCGCAAAGGCCTGGCCTACGACCGTGGCGCGATGATCACCCGCGAGCTGCCGAGGACCGAAGACCTTTCGGTGCTCGCCGAGCGCAACGATGCGCGCCTACGCGACCCCAAGTGGGTCAACGCGGTGAGCCGCCAGCTCGCCGAATACACGCGCACCATGCACGATCATCGTTTTACCCATAACGATTTGAAGTGGCGCAACCTGCTGGTTGATGACCAAGCGACCCTGTACCTGATCGATTGCCCCAACGGCGATTTCTGGCGCGGGTTCTGGCTCAAGTACCGCATCACCAAAGACTTGGCCTGCCTGGACAAAGTGGCCAAGTATCACCTGTCCGCCACCCAGCGCCTGCGGTTCTACATGCAGTACCGTCAGCGCCGGCACCTGAGTGCATCGGATAAAGAGCGGATTCGCCACGTGGTGAAGTTTTTCGAGGGGCGCGAATGAGTGATTTCCTGGCGGCTGAGGACCGTGCGCTGCTGGAGCGCAACGGCCTGGCAACTTTTGATGCCCTATGGGCCAAACAACTGGACGCGGTGGACGAGCCGAACACCAGCAAGGGTGGCTGGAGCAGCGTGTTCCGCCTGGAGCTCGACGGCCACGGCTACTACCTCAAGCGCCAGAGCAACTACCTGACGCGCAGTTTGCACCGCCCGTTTGGCGAGCCGAGTTTTTCTCGCGAATTTCGTAATATCAGTCGGTACCAAAAGCTCGGTATCCCGGCGTTGCAGGCGGCGTTCTATGGCGAGCGCAAAGTGGCCGGCGAACACCGTGCCATGCTGTTGACCCGCGCCCTGGATGGCTGGAATGACCTGGACTCGTTGCTGGAGCATTGGCCTTCGCTCAGTGATGCCCAGCACCGCGCGATCCTGTTGGCCTGCGGCCAGCTTGCACGTCAGTTGCACAGTGTCGGCCAGGTGCATGGCTGTTTTTACCCCAAGCATATTTTTATGCAGGCCAGCGGCGACGGCTATGCCGCGCAGTTGATCGACCTGGAGAAAACCCGCCCGCTGCTGTTCGGCTGGCGTGATCGGGTCAAGGACCTGGAGCCGTTGTTGCGTCGTGCACCGCAGTGGTCTGACGAGCAAGTTCGCCAACTGCTGGCTGCCTACCTCGACCAGCCTGAAGACAGCGCGCTGGCCTCCGCCTGGCTCCAGAAGTTGACCGCTCGCCGCAGCCACAAGGAAAACCGTTGATGCGTTTGTCCGAGCTGAAAACCGCCGGCCGCACGCCGGACTTGCCCCTGACCCTGGAGCTGGCCGATGCGGCGGGCCCTGGCCAGTTGCAACTGCTGAGTCTGTTGCGCGTGTTGCCCGGCGAACGGTATGTGGGCGCCGCCGTCTGGCGTGGCCGTCCGGTGTTGGCCAAGTTACTGGTGGGCAGCAAGGCGGCACGGCATTTTCAGCGAGAACTCACAGGCGTGCGCCTGCTCGCTGAACAGGGGCTGACGACGCCGTTGTTGCTTGCGGACGGGTTGCAAGAAGGCGAGGGTGGTTGGCTGCTGTTCGAATTTATCGAGGGCGCCGAAAGCCTGGCCGATGCCTGGCAGGCCGTCGAAGGGTTGCCGCCGTTGGCTGACGAGCAAACCGCGGTGCTGGCCGAAGCGCTGGGCGCCATTGCGCAGATGCACACCAAGGGGCTGTGGCAGGAAGACCTGCACCTGGACAACCTGCTGCGCCAGGACGGCAAGCTGTACCTGATCGATGGCGCCGGGATCCGCGCCGAAGAGGCGGGCAAGCCGTTGTCGCGCAACCGCGTACTGGAAAACCTCGGCGTGTTTTTCGCCCAGCTGCCGAAGAATCTCGAACCGTTCACCGAAGAACTGCTGGTGTACTACCTGTTGAGCAATGGCGAGCACGCCCTTCCGTTGGAAGCCCTGGAAAAACAGGTGCGCAAGGTCAGCGCCTGGCGCCTCAAGGACTTTTTGAACAAGGTCGGCCGAGAGTGCACGTTGTTCAGCGTAGTGCGTGGCGCTTTCGCCTTGCGCGCCGTTCGCCGCGAAGAAGAGCCGGCGATGCTGCCGGTGCTGGAGCAGGCCGATTCGCTGCTGGATCAGGGCCATTTGTACAAGACCGGTGGTGCTGCCAGCGTGGCCAAGGTCGAAGTGGCTGGGCGTCAGTTGGTGATCAAGCGCTACAACATCAAGGGCTTTGCCCATTGGCTCAAGCGTTTCTGGCGTCCAAGTCGCGCCTGGCATTCCTGGCGCGAAGGCAACCGTCTGGCGTTCCTCGGTATCGCCACGCCCAAGCCGCTGGCGGTGCTTGAAAGACGCTTCTTCTGGTTGCGTAGCCGCGCGTACCTGATCACCGAATACTTGCCTGGCCCGGACATCATCGAACGCTTCGCGCCGTACGTTGAAAACGGTGATGCGCCGGAAAACGAGCTGCAGGCGCTGGATCACCTGTTTGCCGAGCTGATCCGCGAGCGCATCAGCCATGGTGACTTCAAGGGGCATAACCTGTTCTGGGACAAGGATCGCTGGTCGTTGATCGATCTGGATGCCATGTGCCAACACACCTCCGACGCCAGCTTTGCCTCAGCGTATGCCAAGGATCGCGCGCGGTTTATGCGTAACTGGCCGTCGGAGAGTGCGTTGTACAAGCTCATCGATCAGCGCTTGCCAGCTCAGGTCTGATCGCGGTCAAAATGTGGGAGCGGGCTTGCCCGCGAATAGGGTGTGTCAGTGAGTACATTTTTTGCTGACCTAACGCATTCGCAGGCAAGCCAGCTCCCACATGAGCCTTGTGGTGGTTTTAGAATTGGTACTCGGCACCAGCACCGGCGTACCACGAGCGCCCTGGCGCCGCTTCGTAGTAGCGGAAGTTGCCATCGCCGACGATCACCGAGCCGACGTACTGGCGGTCCAGCAGGTTATCCAGGCGCAGGGTCTGGTGGAAGGTCCAGTGTTCGACTTTCTGCTCGAAGCGTGCGCGCCAGTTGAAGACGCTGTAGGCCGGCGCGGCACGTTGGCTGTTGGTGTCTTCGACATAGACCTTGCTGCGGTACAGGCCTTCGATGGCGGTGCTGACCCAGTCGCGGGGTTTCCAGTTCAGCTCGGCGAACAGCGTGGTTTGCGGCACGCCGGGCAGGTAGTTGCCTTTCTCAATAGTTTTTCCGCTGTTGTTGAAATCACTGTCGTAGGTGGCTTGCAGGCGGGTGTAGGCGAGGCTGGTGCTCCAGTGTTCGCTGAGTTGGCTTTCGATGCCCAGTTCGAAGCCGCGACGCAGGGTGCGGCCGGCGTTTTGGTAAGTGGTGCGACCGCCACTGGATTCGCTGACCACCAATTCGTCTTCGGTAGTGATCTGGAATACTGCCGCATTGACGCGTGTGTCCTGGCCGACGCGGGCTTTCAAGCCCACTTCATATTGTGTGCTGACCGATGGCTTGAGCGCGAAGTTGAAACCGTTTGAGCTGCTCGAATACGCCGATTCTGCTTGCGTCGGGGTCTCGAAGCCTTTGCCCGCGCTCACATATCCATGCAAGTCAGGCGTGAACGCATACATCACGCTGACCGAAGGCGTGTTCTTCTGGTAGGTCTTGCTGCCGCTGTCGTCGCCGTCGGTGCTGGTGACGAAGTGATCGGCTACGTCCATCTTCATGGTGCTGTGGCGCAGGCCGGCTTGCAGGGTCCAGTCGCCCAGCAGCCAGTTGGCCTGCACGAACGGGTCCAGGCTGGTGGCGGTGTCGATTTCGTCGCGGCCAAGAGCGCCTTTTACGCCGTGTACGCCGTTGGAGGTGTTGGAATAACCTTGGCGATCATCCTCGCTGCGGTCGTAGTCGATGCCTGCGATAAGGGTCAGGTCGCCGGGGGCACTGGTGATCGGTTGTAGCCAATGGACGGAGCCGCCATAGAACTTGCGGTCGAAGGCGACCACGCCACCGCGTGCGTTGGCGGGGTTGGGCTTGTTGTTGATCTTGTCAGGAATCGACAGGTACTGAATCACACTCCGCCGCCCTGTATACGCATTCACCTGCAACGTCGCATCACCGATGTAACGTTCGTAATTCATCCCCAATTGCTGATGATCGATACTTTTTCGCGTGTTGTAGGTCAGTGCATTGGCACTCACCGAGCGTGGATCAGCTTTGTACGCGGCCCACGTCTGCCCAAGTGGATCCTGCGTGCCGTTTTGTTCCAGGCTGCTGTAGATCAGCGCGAGCTTGCTGTCGTCATCCGGCTGGACGTTGAGCTTGGCAAACGTCTGGTCACGGCGCGCACTGCTGTGGTCGCGGTAGCCGTCGGTGTCCATGCGCGAAGCGTCGAGCACGAAGCCTGCGCCATTCGCTGCGCCCTCGGCGGTCAGGTGGTTCTTGTTCAAACCGTCGCTGCCCACCAGGGTTTCCGCGCCGATCCGCGGCGGACCTTCACCGTCGCGGGAGAACATCTGGATCACGCCGCCAGCATTGCTGCCATACAAGGTGGCCGCAGGGCCGCGCAACACTTCGATGCGTTCGGCGGTGTCGAGGTTGAACGTGGCTGCCTGGCCCTGGCCATCCGGGGTGCTGGCGGGGATGCCGTCGGCGATCAGCTTGATGCCGCGCACGCCAAACGCCGAGCGCGCGCCGAAGCCGCGGGAGGAAATCTGCAGGTCCTGGGCATAGTTCTGGCGGTTCTGCACCACCAGGCCAGGCACGCGGGACAGCGCTTCGGAGGCGTTGATGCCCAATTGACCGTCGCTGATCTGCTCGCGGCTAATGCTGTCGACCGAGTAGGGCAGGTCGAAGGTCGGGCTGGCGCTGCGTGAGCCGGTGACCACGCTGGGGTCGAGGATCAACGGGGCATCGTCAGCCGGTGCCGCCTCGCTCAAGGCGAGCAGGCCGGGCAGCAACAAGGTGAAACGGGTGAAGGTTTTCATCGGTCAGCCAGAATCCATGGCGCGTCGTATAGGAGGTAAACGCGCAAAGGGGCGCGAGTTTAGTGACTCGGGCGATTTTTATCATTTAGGAATCGTCTTACGCTGCCAATCGGTACTGTCACACTGGGCCATCAACCTTTGCGATGTTAGCGTGGCAGGCCTTGGCAATGACAATGGCTGATGGATCAAACGGAGGGGGTCATGAGGATTGGGTCGAAAGTCGTGTGGCTAGCGCTGTGTTTCTTGCTCGCCGGTTGCGGAACCATCAACACGGTCTTCCGTCCCGACGCCGTCGCCAGTCAGAACCTCAAAGACTCGCGAAGCCACTGCGAGAACGTTCCGCGCATCTACAGCGGGGTGATCTATGGTTTTTGCACGCTCAATGGCGAACCTGCGCCCGACAAGAGTTTGAAAGACGTGAACCTGATGGACCATGGCGGGAGCATGCTACCCGTTGTCGCGGTCGAGTTTGTCGCCTCCGGCGTGCTCGACACCCTGGTGCTGCCCTACACCATTTATCGTCAAAGCCGGGACGGCAGCATCGAGATCTTCCGCTAATCCCTCTTGCCACTTGCTGCTAACAGCTCCCCTCTGCTTTTAAGCTATAATCCCGCCCTTTAGCTGTTTCCCGCCCGAGCGGGAAACACACTTTTTTCAGGCGCACCCCGCCTGCATGCAGACTAAAAGAGGCTAGACCCCTGTGGCATTGACGATTCTTGGCCTGTCCGGCGCCCTTAGCCATGATCCTTCCGCAGCCTTGTACATTGACGGCAAGCTGATCGCGGCCGCCGAAGAAGAGCGCTTCGTACGCGACAAACATGCAAAGAACCGCATGCCCTACGAATCGGCGAAGTTCTGCCTGGAACAAGCCGGCATCAAGCCTTCCGACGTTGACGTGGTGGCGATTCCGTTCGCCCCGATCAGCCTGTTCGGCGAGGCGCGCTGGCACTACGCCAAGCGTTACTGGTACGCCCCGGACCGCGCCCTTGACGCGATCCTGATGGGCAACCGTCGCTACAAGCGCTATCGCAACAAGATCGTCTGGTGCCTGGAGCAACTGGGCTTCGATCCGAAGAAAATCAAGATCGAACCGGTTGAACACCACCTGGCCCACGCGTCCAGCGCCTACCACTGCTCCGGCTTCCAGGAGAAAACCGCGATCCTTGGCATCGACGGTAAGGGTGAGTACGCCACCACGTTCTTCGGCTACGGCGAAAACGGCAAGATCCACAAGATCAAGGAATTCTTTGACCCGGACTCCCTCGGCGGCCTGTACGGCGCAATCACCGAGTTCCTCGGTTTCGAGATGCTCGACGGTGAGTTCAAGGTCATGGGCATGGCGCCGTATGGCGATGCCAGCAAATACGACTTTTCGCGCCTGGCCTCCTTTGAAAATGGCGAGTTGGTGATCAACACCGAGTACGCCAACGTCATCGGCCTGCGTCGCTATAAAGAGAAAGGCAAGGGCTTCTACTTCTCGCCAAAGCTGATCGAGTGGCTGGGGCCGAAGCGTGAAGGCGATATCGCCGACGAGCCATACATCCACTACGCCGCCAGCATGCAAGCGCTGTTCGAGAAGCTGGCGCTGCAGATGATCGACCACTACCTGGGCGACATCCTGAAAGACACCGGCAAGCTGGCCTTCGCCGGCGGCTGCGCTCTGAACGTCAAACTGAACCAGAAGATCATTGCCCGCGACGATGTGAAGGAGCTGTTCGTTCAGCCAGCGTCCGGTGATGCCGGCACGGCTGTCGGCGCGGCAGCTTATGTGTCCCACGCCCGTGGTGTGCCGGTGGAGAAGATGGAACACGTCTACCTCGGCCCGTCCTACAGCAACGAAGACGTGATTGCGGCGTGCGCCAAGCACGAAAGCAAGCCCGTGTGGCGCAAGATCGACAACATGCCGCAACGCATTGCCAAGATCATGGTCGACGGCAATCCGGTGGCCTGGTTCCAGGGCCGCATGGAGTTTGGCCCGCGTGCCCTCGGCGGTCGTTCGATCATCGGGTGCCCAAGCGCGACCGGCGTGGCTGACCGCATCAACCACCAGATCAAGTTCCGCGAGCGCTGGAGGCCTTTCTGCCCGTCGATGCTCGACACCGTGGCCCCACAGATGATCAAGGTCGACCACCCGGCGCCGTTCATGACCTTCACCTTTGAAGTGGCGGAAGAGTGGAAGACCCGCGTGCCGGAAGTGGTCCATGAAGATGGCACCTCCCGCGCCCAGGTGCTCAAGCGCGAATACAACCCGCGCTACTACGACATGATGAAAGAGCTGGAAGTGCTGACCGGCAACGGCGTGTCGCTGAACACCTCGCTCAACCGTCGTGGCGAAGCGATGATCTGCTCGCCGAAAGACGCGCTGGACATGTTCTTCGGCTCTGACCTGCAATACCTGATCATGGAAGACATCCTGGTCGTCAAAGACGGCGTGGACCCTTATGACACGGTCGGCTGAACGCCACGTCCTGCAGTTCTGCCACGGCTATGACGGGCCGTTCCTTGATTGTGCCCGTCAGTACGCCAGCCTGTTCGCGGGCTCCGGTTACAAGGTGACCACGGTGTTTCTCACCGGGGTCGCCGACCCTGAAGTGGCGGCGGGTTGCGCCAGTGATGAGGTGTTGTTCATGGAGTTCAGCTCAAAGGCCGTTCGTGGCCTCAAGCTGGGCGCCATCGCCGAGATGCGCAAGATTGCCGCCTCGCGCAATTTCAGTTTCTGCATCGCGCACCGCGCCAAGCCCATCTATGTCGCGTTGCTCGCCACGCGGTTGCAGGTGATCGGTGTGCACCATGCCTTCGGTGACTACCAGCGCCGTGGCCGTCGCCTGTTCGCGTCGATCTTCCGCAAGCGCCTGAGCCTGCTGGGGGTTTCCGACGCCGTGCGCGATGACATCCGCCGCTGCCTGCCGAGTTGGCCGGCGGTGCGTATCCAGACCTTGTACAACCGCATCGATGTGGAAGCCCTGCAAGCCCAACAGGTTTCCAGGGATGACGCGCGGGATGCTCTTGGGCTGTCTCCGGATGAATGGGTGGTCGGCAATGTCGGCCGCCTGCACCCGGACAAGGACCAGGCCACGCTGCTCAAGGGCTTCGCCCTGGCCTTGCCACAGTTGCCCGCCGAAAGCCGCCTGACGATTCTCGGTACTGGTCGCCTGGAGCAGGACCTCAAGGAACTGGCCCGCGAACTGGGGATTGCCGACAAGGTGCTGTTCCTCGGCCAAGTGCCGGATGCGCGCCGCTATTTCCGCGCGTTTGATGTATTTGCGCTGAGTTCCGACCACGAACCCTTCGGCATGGTACTGCTGGAAGCCATGGCTGCTGGTGTACCGCTGCTGGCTACCGCGTGTGGTGGTGCGCGGGAAGTGGTCGAAGGTGTTGGCATCCTGTTTCCTTTCGGTGACGCCGAGCACCTGGCCCAAGGGCTGGGGCACCTGGCCGCGATGGATCAACAGCAACAACGCCAGTGCGCCGAGATGATGCTGGAGCGCCTGCACGCACGGTTCTCGGACCAGGCGGTGCGCGACGCTTTCTGGCAACTGCCGCATGTTATTGAACTGACCGCGAGGGCTTGATGCTCAATCGATTCCAAGGCTGGCGCGAGCGCGGCTGGTCCGTCGTCGATGCACCGGCCTACAGCGAGGCCTGGCAGCGTTTTGGCGGCAGCGTCGCGACGCACCCGCAGGTCATCGAGCGCCTGGCCGGCTTGGCACAGATTCCAGTGCGTTACCTGGCCTGGGAGCAGGCCGGTGAACTCAAGGCGTGCATTGCCACCTGGGGGCGCGACTTGGCGCTGTCCAAGGACGTGCTCAAGCGTAGCGGCAAGAAAGGCTTGTTCGACCTGGGCAACGCCGAAGTGATCCTGCCGGCCGCCGCCGATGCGCAGGCGCCTTTGAGGCAGCGTGCACGCTACCTGTCGACGTTGAACGAAGGCCGCTTTATCGGCCTCAAGCCCCAGGCCGAGCAGTTGGCCATGGCACGCACGCCGGAAGAGCTGTCGAAGAAGTTTCGCTACAACCAGCGCCGCGAACTGCGTTTGCTGGAGGAGGCGGGCGGCGTAGTGCGGCCTGTCGGTGAGTTTTCCAGCGGTGAGCTGGCGGCCATCTACTGTGACCTGTTCCTGCGCCGCTGGGGTTTCACCGCCACGGGTGCCGAGCGCCTGGCCGAAGTGATCGAGCTGATGCGCGAGTGGTTGATCGGCTCAGTGATCTTTCTGAATGACGCGCCCATCGCGATTCAGTTGGTGTACCGCGTCGAGTCTCCGGAATGGATCAGCGTGGAGTACGTCAACGGCGGGGTCGATCCTGAAACCCGTGCCTTCAGCCCTGGCAGCGTTTTGAGCTTTCTCAATACCCAAAGTGCCTGGGAGCAGGCGCGCGAAGTCGGCAAGCCGTTGCGCTTCTCCTTTGGCCGGGCCGACCGTGAGTACAAGGACCGTTGGTGCAACCCCGTGCAGGTATTCAGCGTATGAGTCGTAAGCAGCAATTGCTCAAGCGCCACCGGCGTAACAAGCGCACGGCGCTGATGATGGGTGTGTTGTTGCTGGTGTTGGTCGGCATTCTGGTGGCCTGGTGGCTACCCTTGCTGTTGGCGGTCCTGGCCTGGATCGCTCATGAAGCGTGGTTTGCCGACCATCTGTTCTATGCCCCCAACGAAGATTACCAATACCGTTTTGCGGCGGATGCCGAGCTGCTGGGCGTGCGCCTGGAAAATGGGTGCTTGCTACTGGAGCAGTCGGTAGACGCGCAGGCCACACTGGTGCTGGGGATCAAGGTCAAAAGCACGTGGCTGGGGCGCTTTTTTGACCCAAGCGTCGAGCTGGCGGGCGACCGGCAAACATTTGAGCGTGGCGTCAACGGCATGCGTTACCTGAATCTCAGTGGTTTGGCGCTGAGCGGGTTGCAGTTGCGCGGTCGGCATTGCCGATTGATCGGCACGCCCCGCCTGTGGGCTTGGTCCCACCCGGACTACCGCGCGCAGCGTGTGATGGTGATCGCGCCCCATGCCGACGATGCCGAATTGGCGGCCTTTGGTCTGTACAGCCAGGCTGAAAAACCCTGGATTGTCACCCTGACCGCAGGCGAAATCGAAGCCGAGCATTATCAGCAGATGGGCCTGGACGCGGTTGAAGCTGCGCGTATCAAAGGGCGCCTGCGCGCCTGGGACAGTATCGCTGTGCCGCTGTGGGCCGGCGTGCCACAGGCGCACTGTGTACAACTGGGGTACTTCTGCCTGCAATTGCAGGCGATGCAAGCCGCGCCGGACCTGCCGTTTGCCTCCCGTGAAGCGCAGATGACAGACATTCGCCCCTTCCGCCAATTCAATCCGTTTCCATTGCCGGCGGACAGCGACGGCTTGCCCACCTGGAACAACCTGTTGGCCGACTTGCGCCAGGTGTTGTTGATGGCGCGCCCGGAAGTGATTGTGTTGCCGCATCCGGTATTGGACCCGCATCCAGACCACATCTGCGCGCAGCACGCTGTTCTGGAAGCCTTGCAAGGCCTTGAGTGGCAGCCGACGGTAATACTGGGCTACGCCAACCATTTGCACGACAACGACCGCTGGCCCATGGGCGACGCGGGCGCTGGCATTGCATTGCCGCCGCTGTTCGACGCGACTGAGGAGCTGCTGCCCTGCAGCCTGCCACTGACGTTGGCGCAGCAGCGTGACAAGGCCATGGCGCTGGGCATGATGCATGACTTGCAACCGCTACCGCCCTTCAAACGCCGTGTCCGGCGTTGGTTGCAGCGACTCTTGGCGGGGCGAGCGCAGTCGCCGTATGGTGAGAACGAATTTTTCCGCAAGGCCGTACGACGGCATGAGTTGTTCTGGCGTTTGGGAAAGGATAAGTAATGAAAGTCTTGTTTCTGGTGCAGAAAGAACAGCGCGCCATCCTGGATCGCTTGTACGAAGGCGTGGCCGAGCACTGCGAATGTGATATTCGCTGGTTGAGCAGCGATGAGCAGCGCAACCTGCGTGCTTACTTTCGGCGTGAGGTCGACGTGACCCGTTACGACCGTATCGTGTTCTTCCTGCGCTTCAAGCAGGAAATCCGCCAAGTCGGGTTTATCCGTACCCTCCCGAACCTGGTGATCCTCGAACACGACGCCTACCAGAACTATATTCCCTGCAAATACACTGGAAAGTTCAGCGCCCATTACCGTCGTTTGCCGTGGGCGCGGGTGATCAGCTCCGGCTTTATGGTGACCGAACGGCTGCGTGCCGAGGGCTTTGACGCGGAGTTCGTGCCAAAGGGCTATGATCAGGCGCTGTTGCAGCCGCAGGAGCGTGTGCGGGATATCGAACTGGCGTTCGTCGGCAGTACCAACAGCGTGGCCTACAGTGGTCGCAAGGCCCTGCTCGATGAACTGGCACAGGTTGAGCCTTTGGTGGTCACGCGCACCAAGTCCGGTGAGGAATACTGCGCAACACTCAACCGGATCCGTTTTTTCGTCAGTGCCGATGTGGGCATGGGCGAGTACATGATCAAGAACTTCGAAGCCATGGCCTGTGGCTGCGTGTTGCTGGCGTTCGATCAGGGCGCTGAGGAGAATGCGGCCCTTGGGTTCGAGGAGATGGTCAATGTGGTGTTCTACAAGGACATCCCACAGTTGCAGGAAAAGCTGGCCATTTTGCGGTCCAATCCACAGTTGGCGGCCGACATTGCGCGTAATGGGCAGGACCTGGTGGTCAACCAGTTCAGTTTTGCCCGTATCGGTCAGCGGATTGTTGAAGTGCTCGAGCCCCCTCTTCGGCCCCGTGCTCCATTGAGTGTGCTGGAAAGGTTGCGTCTGAAGCTGGGCGTTTGATATCGGCCAGATGGCCGCATGTGATGGCTATGTGATATTATCGAGGCTTGAATGCACTTCTCCGATCAAAGCGACATAACGCTCGTAGTGACCAGTTGCGGTCGCTTCGATTTGTTGAAGCGCACGCTCGAGAGCTTCGATCAGTTCAATACGGCAGCGATACGCGAAGTCTTCATTACCGAAGATTCCGGTGATGACGCCGTACGCCTTGCGGTACCAGGGCACTGGCACAATCATTGCACTTTCTTGATCAACCGGCCGAAGCTTGGGCAGTTGGCTTCCATCGACTTGGCCTACGAGTCGGTCAAGACCCCCTACATATTCCATTGCGAGGATGACTGGGCGTTTTATCGGCCCGGCTTTGTCGAGGATTCCAAGACGGTACTGGAACATCGGCCGGATATTTTGCAGGTGTGGTTGCGTAACTACGTCTACGACTTGCAGGTGCACAACCCCTATATTCACCTGGGGCCACGTGAAGTGATTGGCGCAGTGCCGTGTTATCCCCTGCTGTCCGACAAACCTGAGTGGCAGGGGTTTTCGTTGAATCCAGGGTTGCGGCGCATCAAGGAATATCGCTTGTGCGCACCCTATGCGGGGTTCGAGGGTGAGAAGGGATTATCGAAGCGTTACGCGCAACTGAACCTGGAGGCCGTGACTCTGGAAGGTGATGCGGTTTTGCATACCGGTTTCGGTTTGCATGTGACGACGGCAGAAGAGCGCTTGACCAAAGCACGGCGCAAGCGACGCGAGCGGATCAAGCTGGCAGCTATGCTGGTACTGGGTGTCAGTATCGGCTGGTTGATCCATTAAGTGCAGCCAAGTACAGGCGACAAGCCATCACCACGCCGCAAAAGGTCATTTTTTCGATGAGTATCCTCAACATCATGTGGGCCGGTGGTTCTGCATTCGCTTCGGTGCAGAAGGTTCATCAGCAGATACTTTCCCACGCTGTATGCCGTACACCGATCAATACCTGGTTGCTTCAAGGTCGTTCGCAAGAAGGTGAGCCGGCATTGGAGTGGAACCTTTCCTCTGCCCGTCTCAAAGGCCGGTATCTATGGAAGTTGCTGATGCCCTGGATGCGTGCGCGCTTTCGCAAGGCGCTGCCTGAGGATGTAGAAATTGTGCTGCTTGATGGGGTGGGCGTGGCCCGGGTGATCTTACCGGTGCTCAAGCGTTTACCACACGTACGCGCCGTCGTGATATTTCATGGCGTCACACGCATGCGCCGCACGGACCAGAAACTGTTTGAACAGTTTCCGGTGACGCAACTGACCGTGGCGGCCGTCTCGCAAACGCTCGCTCACTCGATCGAGCGTGTTCTGCAACGGCCCGTGACGGTACTGCGCAGTGCGTTCGACCCTGTGGCTTTCCGCGCTGCCACGCTTTCTCGGGAGCAGGCACGCACTCGTCTTGGCCTTCCGTTGGATGGCTCGCCCGTGCTGGGTGCGGTAGGTCGATTGGTCGATGGCAAAGGATTCAGCTGTTTGCTGGAGGCGTTTGCCGGGGTGTCAGTGCATCAACCTGATGCGCGGCTGGTGATTATCGGCGAGGGCGAAGCGAGGGATGCCCTAGAGGCACGTATCGAGCAGCTCGGCTTGCAGGGTAAGGTTTTTCTGCCGGGTCATTTGCCGGACGCGGCAACACTGTACCGGGCCTTTGACTGGGTGGCGATTCCGTCGACACAAGAGGGCTTGGGGTTGATTCTGCAAGAGGCAGTGATGGCCGGCGTGCCCGTACTGACCAGCGAGTTGGCCGTGTTTCGCGAGCAACTGGCGGAAGCCGGCTGGTACGCCCCTTCAGATAATGCACAGGCCTGGGGCCGCCTGATGGAACGCGCCTTCGCGACTTCAGCCCAGGACGTGCTCGACGCTCAGTCGCGGGTGTTGGCGCCGGAGCAAGCCTGGAAAGATTTCAGTGAAACCTCCCAGCGCCTGTTTTCATGCCGCTAGCAAGGCTTGTTCCAGTGCGCGCATTGGAAAGCGTTCGTTCAGCTTCTCGCGCGCAATATAGCGTGCGAAATGCTGCAAGTTGCGCCGCGCGAGTTCCGGGTTAAGCGGTGCGCGTAAAAAACGCATGTCCGCGACGTCGATCAGACCCATTTCGTTATCAGGTGTGACAACGATGTTGCCCAGATGCAGGGAGCGGAAGTAGATTCCCGCACCATGCAGGCGACGGATAAGCGCCACCAACGGGTCGAGGTTCGATTGCCAGTCAAAGCCTTCCTTGTTGGAAATCTGGCGCAGCGTTTCACCTGGCAACGGGCGATACAGCACAGCAGTCATGCCAGGCGCGGCCAGTTGAAAGAATGCGAGTACGGTCAAGGTGGGGATGCCACGTTGTTGTAACTGCGCCACATTGTCGATGAAACGCTTGGAGTAAGGGCGAAACAGCGCCGACGACCACAGGCGCTTGCGGCGAAACAGTTTGAGGATATTCCCGTCAGCCAGCAGGTAGACTTTGGGGCCGTAGCTGTCCTCTTCCAGGATGCGGGCGCCTTCAATCATTGCGTTTAAGTCGGCTTGGGGAAGCCTTGAACATTGCATCGTCGGAAAGCCTTGTAGGAGTCACGGGCACAGTGATCGGTAATAATGCCGAAAGTTTTGGGTTTTAACCATGCCGCGTTGGCGGGGTGGACGTATTCAGGAGCGGGTGATGCAAGCAAGTCGTTGGGCACAGGTATGGATGGTTTTCGGGTTACTGTGGTTTTTGCTGGCGATTGCCTTCGCGCCAACCAACAAGATCTATCAACAAGGGTTGACGTTGTTTCTCTGGCTGCCGGCCATGGTATTTGCCTGGTCGGCGCGTGAGCGGCTCAAAGAAGTGTGGCGGTCACAACGCTGGATCTGCCTGATGATTCTGTTGATGGCGATCTGGGGTGGGATCAGCTTGCTGTGGACCAATGTTGAGGACCCTTCCCGAGAAGCCAAGCGTCTGCTCTACGTTGGCGTCTTCCTGCTGTTTTTTCCGGTACTTGCCGACGGCAGGACCGACCGGATCATTCGCGTGCTGCAGTGGGGTGGCTACGGTCTGGCCCTGTCATCGCTGATTGCAATCATCAAGTTCTATGGTATCGAGCACCGTGAATGGTCTGCGCGCCTCGCGGGGTTGGGGCAACTGTCCCATCCGATTCTTGGCGCGTATGTGATCGGTGTGGCTGCGGTCTGGATGCTGCACTGGCTGCCTCGCGGGCGATGGATGCAAGTGGCTTGGGCTGTCGCGATCGGCTTGCTTGGGCTGTTTGTCGTGTTGAGCCAAAGCCGTGGTGCCGCGGTTGCGTTACTGCTGAGCGTGGTGGCGATGCCACTCTGGTGCCGCGATCGACGCACGGTAGTAACGGCCGCTGGTGCGATTGTGGCAGCAGTGGCTGTGTTCATCGCCATGGAGTCCTTGATGCTGGCCCGTGGTGTCTCCTACCGGCCACAAATCTTCATGGAAGCCCTGCGCATGATCGCCGAACGCCCGTGGACAGGCCTGGGGCTGGGCGGTGACTACAAGGTCTTTACCGAGGGCCAGTACTTTGACCACTCCCACAACCTCTTCACCCACGTGACCATTGAGCTGGGTCTGCCCGGCCTGTTGCTGTGGTGCGCCGTGTGGTTCGGTGTGTTGTGGCAAGCCTGGAAGGCGCGTGGTACCGACCTGGGCAAGGGCATTCTCGGTATATGGGTGTTTTCGTTCCTGGCGATGCAGTTCGACGCTGCCAGCCTGACCGGCACCCCTCGTGCCGAATGGTTCATCACTTGGCTGCCGATCGCCCTGGCCAGTGTCTTGGTCTGGGCTCGGGCCAATCCCGATGCATGTGATAAAGTTCGCGTCCTACCCAATCAGTGAGCTCGACACATGAGTGACGCACCGCCCAAAGCGGACCAGGAATCCAGCCTGAAAATCTATCTCAGGCTGCTGGGCTATGTGAAACCGTACATCGGCATGTTCATGCTGAGTATCGTGGGCTTCGTGATCTTTGCTTCCACCCAGCCGATGCTGGCCGGGATCCTCAAGTACTTCGTGGATGGCTTGAGCAATCCCGACGTGGTGTTCCTGCCCAAGATCCCGTTGTTCAAGGACCTGAAGCTGTTGATGGCCGTGCCATTGCTGATCATCCTGATCGCCGCGTGGCAGGGCCTCGGCTCGTTCCTGGGCAACTACTACCTGGCCAAGGTCTCCCTGGGCCTGGTGCATGACCTGCGGGTCCAGCTCTTCAACAAGCTGCTGGTATTGCCCAACCGTTATTTCGACACGCACAACTCCGGGCACCTGATTTCCCGCATCACCTTCAACGTGACCATGGTCACCGGCGCCGCCACGGATGCGATCAAGGTCGTGATCCGTGAAGGCCTGACGGTGGTGTTCCTGTTCGGCTACCTGCTGTGGATGAACTGGAAGCTGACCCTGGTCATGCTGGCGATCCTGCCGCTGATCGCAATCATGGTGGGCAGCACCAGCAAGAAATTTCGCAAGCAGAGCAAGAAGATCCAAGTGGCGATGGGCGACGTCACTCACGTGGCCTCGGAGACCATCCAGGGCTACCGCGTGGTGCGCAGCTTCGGCGGCGAAAGCTACGAAGAGCGCCGTTTTGCCGCCGCCAGCCAGGGCAACACCGACAAACAGCTACGCATGAACAAGACCGGCGCGGTCTACACGCCGATGCTGCAACTGGTGATCTATACCGCCATGGCGGCACTGATGTTCCTGGTTTTGCTGCTGCGCGGCGACGCCACGGCGGGTGACCTGGTGGCCTATATCACCGCAGCAGGCTTGCTGCCCAAGCCGATCCGGCAACTGTCGGAAGTCAGCTCGACCATTCAGAAAGGCGTCGCCGGTGCCGAAAGCATCTTCGAACAGCTGGATGAAGAGCCGGAAGTCGACAGCGGCACCGTGGAGCGTGACCGCGTCAGCGGTCGCCTCGACGTGCGCAACCTGAGCTTCACCTACCCAGGTGCCGATCGCGAAGTACTGAAGAACATCAGCTTCACCGCTGAGCCTGGGCAGATGATTGCCCTGGTCGGGCGCTCAGGCAGTGGCAAGTCCACGCTGGCCAGCCTGATCCCGCGTTTCTACCACCACGAAACCGGGGAAATCCTGCTGGACGAGGTAGAGATCGAAGATTACCGCCTGCGCAACCTGCGTCGGCACGTGGCCCAGGTGACCCAGCACGTCACGTTGTTCAACGACACGGTGGCCAACAACATCGCCTACGGCGACCTGGCGGATGCACCGCGTGAAGACATCGAGAAAGCCGCCACCGACGCCTATGCCATGGACTTCATCGCCGAGCTGCCAAAAGGCCTGGATACCGAAGTCGGCGAAAACGGCGTGCTGCTCTCCGGTGGTCAGCGCCAGCGTTTGGCTATCGCCCGGGCACTGCTGAAAAATGCACCGCTGCTGATCCTGGATGAGGCGACATCTGCGCTGGATACCGAGTCCGAGCGCCACATTCAGGCCGCTTTGGACAAGGTCATGAAGGGCCGTACCACCCTGGTGATCGCGCACCGACTGTCCACCATCGAGAAAGCCGACATGATTCTGGTGATGGACCACGGTGAAATTGTCGAGCGCGGTACACACGTGGAACTGCTGGCCATGGGCGGCTACTACTCGCGCCTGCATGCCATGGGGCTGGATGAGCCGGTAACGGCCAACATCACCTGATATACCGGGGCGCGCAATGCGCCCCGGTGTTTGTATCAAGCCCCTTACAGGCTTGACCAAAGCCAAATAATTCGCTGCCTATCGTTTGATATGTTGGCCTTCTCGATTCGATTGACGAACGAGAGGGCTAACCTTCTTGTGTGGGTAATGGAATGTTGCAGCGTCTGTTCTGGAAATTGCTTCCCAAGCCCCAACGGGTGTTTCTGCTGGGGCGTTTGTCGGTGGTGGATCGCCAGGCGGTGAACAAATCCCTGTCAGGGGTGACCACGCTTCCGCCTGCTTTCGAGCGTCACAACTGCGTGTTCATCCATGTGCCCAAGTGCGCTGGCAGCAGTGTCTGCTCGGCGCTGCTCGACGGGCGCTGGCCGGGGCATCTGCCGTATTACTGGTACCAGCAGCAATTCCCCGAGCACTGCGAACGCAGTTTCAAGTTCGCCTTCGTGCGCGATCCGTTGGAGCGCGCCTATTCGGCCTACACCTACTTGCGCAGCAATCATATGGGCACCCGTGATTTGCACGCCCAGGCACTGGTGTGCAGCTACCGCGACTTTGATCATTTCGTCGGCAACTGGCTGCATCCGGACAACCTGCACCGGCAACTGCACTTCGCGCCTCAGACCGATTTTCTGATTGATCACATGGGCCGGATGGCCATGGACTTTCTTGGGCGCCAGGAGTCCCTGGAGCAAGACTTCCAGCAGTTGTGCGAGCGCCTTGGCGTGAGCGCTGCCCTGCCACGCCTGAATGTTTCACTGGGTCGACGCAGTGAGCCGGTCAAGGAGTTCTGCACCTTGCGTACGCGCCGCCTGGTCCGGCGAGCCTATCAACGTGATTACGAGGTCTTGGGGTATGAATAGTCAGTCGCTGTCTCAGGGTTCTGCGTCTATCCGCCCCTTCGCCTTGTCGTTGTCGGTGGCCGCACGGGCCGCGCTCAAGCACCAGCAGCCTTGTTGCCTGTGGCTGACGGGGTTGTCCGGGTCCGGTAAGTCGACCCTGGCCAATGCGCTGGAAGTGCAGCTCAACGAACAGGGCCGGCATACCTTCGTGCTCGACGGCGATAACGTGCGCACCGGGTTGTGCAGTGACCTGGGCATGAGCGATGCGGCCCGCAAGGAAAACATCCGGCGTATTGGCGAAGTCGCGCGGCTGATGCTGGACGCGGGATTGATCGTGATCGTTTCGGCGATTTCTCCGTTCAGCGCCGATCGTGCGACCGCCAAGGCGCTGTTCGGGCCGGGACAGTTCTTCGAGGTCTACATCAGCACGCCCATTGATGTGTGCGCACGGCGTGATCCCAAGGGTTTGTACCGCGCGGCGCAGGAAGGGCGCATCAAGGCTTTCACCGGCCTGGACAGCCCTTATGAGGCGCCGGTCCATGCCGACTGCGAAATCAACACCGATGAGGTCGAACTGGTCGACGCAGTGGAGCAGATTCTGGCGACTTTGTTTAAAAAGTGATCAGATGTCCCGCGTGATGCATCCCGGATAAAGCTCTCGAACTAGGCGGCGCTCACCCTGTGCTAATATCGCGCCCCTGTTCATTTTGTATGTGGGATGCTCCATGAAGTTGTCCATGCCGCGATTCGATCAAGCCCCTGTCTTGGTGGTCGGCGATGTCATGCTCGACCGTTACTGGCATGGCGGTACCTCACGGATTTCCCCTGAGGCGCCGGTACCGGTAGTCAAGGTCGAGCAAATCGAAGACCGTCCAGGCGGCGCTGCCAACGTTGCCCTCAATATTGCCGCCCTCGGTGCCCCGGCTTCGCTGGTCGGCGTGACCGGCGACGACGAAGCCGCCGACAGCCTGGCCAACAGCCTGCGCGGTGCCGGCGTGCGCGCGCTGTTCCAGCGCATTGCCCACCAGCCGACCATCGTCAAGCTGCGGGTCATGAGCCGGCACCAGCAACTGCTGCGTATCGATTTCGAAGAACCCTTCGCCACCGACGCCCTCGCCCTCAGTAGCCAGGTCGACCAGTTGCTCGAAGGCGTCAAGGTGCTGGTGTTGTCCGACTACGGCAAAGGCGCCTTGAAGAATCACCAGGAACTGATCCAGGCCGCCAAGGCCAAGGGCATTCCGGTATTGGCCGATCCCAAGGGCAAGGACTTCTCGATTTATCGCGGAGCCAGCCTGATCACGCCGAATCTCAGCGAATTTGAAGCCATCGTCGGCGGTTGCACCGATGAGCACGACTTGGTGACCAAGGGCGCGGCGCTGATGGCCGACCTCGACCTGGGCGCCTTGCTGGTGACCCGTGGCGAGCACGGCATGACCTTGCTGCGTCCCGGCCACCCGGCGATGCACCTGCCGGCACGTGCCCGTGAAGTGTTCGACGTTACCGGCGCCGGTGACACCGTGATCTCCACCCTGGCCGCTTCGATTGCAGCGGGCGAAGAACTGCCCCACGCCGTGGCCCTGGCCAACCTGGCGGCGGGCATTGTGGTGGGCAAATTGGGTACGGCTGCCATCAGCGCGCCTGAATTGCGTCGTGCGATCCAGCGCTCCGAAGGTTCGGAGCGCGGTGTGCTGACCATCGAGCAACTGCTGCTGGCGATTGACGATGCCCGTGCCCATGGCGAAAGCATTGTGTTCACCAATGGCTGCTTCGACATCCTGCACGCGGGTCACGTGACTTACCTGGAGCAAGCGAGCGCCCAGGGCGATCGCCTGATCGTTGCGGTCAACGACGACGCCTCGGTCAGCCGCCTCAAAGGCCCTGGCCGTCCGATCAACAGCGTCGACCGTCGCATGGCGGTGCTGGCTGGCCTGGGTGCGGTGGACTGGGTGATCAGCTTCCCTGAAGCGACCCCGGAAAACCTGCTGGCCCAGGTCAAGCCGGACGTTCTGGTCAAGGGTGGCGACTACTCCGTCGACCAGGTTGTCGGAGCGGATATCGTCAGTGCCTACGGCGGCAAGGTCAAAGTATTGGGTCTGGTCGAGAACAGCTCGACCACGGCCATTGTCGAGAAGATCCGCAACAATGAGTAAGTGGGTCCTGATCACCGGTGGTGCGGGTTTTATCGGCTCGCATCTGGTCGATGCGTTGCTTGCCAAAGGCTACGGCGTGCGGGTGCTGGATAACCTGTCCACCGGCAAGGGCAGCAATTTGCCGCTGGGCAATCCGCGGGTCGAACTGCTGGAAGGTGATGTGGCCGACGCCGATTTAGTGGCTCGTGCCGCTGACGGTGCAACAGCGGTGGTGCACCTGGCCGCAGTGGCCTCGGTGCAGGCCTCGGTGGATGATCCGGTCAGCACGCACCAGAGCAACTTCGTCGGCACCTTGAATGTCTGCGAAGCCATGCGCAAGGCTGGCGTGAAGCGCGTGGTGTATGCCTCCAGCGCGGCGGTCTACGGCAACAATGGCGAAGGCGCATCGATTGACGAAGACACCACCAAGGCGCCGTTGACGCCCTATGCGTCTGACAAGCTGGCGGGTGAGCACTACTTCGACTTCTACCGTCGCCAGCATGGCCTGGAGCCGGTGATCTTCCGCTTCTTCAATATCTTCGGGCCCCGCCAGGACCCGTCATCGCCGTATTCCGGCGTGATCAGCATCTTCAGTGAACGCGCGCAGCAGGGCGTGCCGATTGCCGTGTTTGGCGATGGCGAGCAAACCCGGGACTTCATGTACGTGGAAGATCTGGTGGACGTGTTGGTGCAGGCGATTGAAGCGCCGACCGCGCCGTTGGGCGCCATCAATGTGGGCTGGAACCGCACCACCACCCTCAAGCAGGTGTTGCAGGCGCTGGAAGAGATTGTCGGCAAGTTGCCGGCGGTGGCTTACGGGCCGGCGCGTTCGGGGGATATTCGCCACTCGCGGGCGAACAATCAGCGGTTGTTGGAGAGCTTCACACTACCCGAACCGACCCCTCTGAAGGTTGGCTTGGAGCGCTTGCTCAACGGCTGAACCGCTTCTGTGGCGAGGGAGCAAGCTCCCTCGCCACATGAGTTCGCTCAAGTGCTGCGTTGTTTCTTGGGCACAATCTTGCGCAGTACCCGCTGTGCCAGGCGCTTCAATTTCGACTCTTTCTCCGGCTCCGCCAACCCCTGCTGGCGTAGCCAGTCCTTCCAGCGAATCCGCTCCTCACGCACCAGCCAGCCTTCCTGCTGGGCGAAGCTTTCCGCCAGGTACAAACCCCGTGTACTCGCCGGGTGCAGTTGGTCCTTCCTGACGGTGTACAGCTCGGCCAGGGGCTCGCCGTCTTTGAGCGGCATCAGGTACAGGTCAGGACGCTGGCGGTCCAGGCGTGCCACCAGTTGATCGCCTTCCAGGCGCTCGTCCACATGGAACAGGCTCAGGGACTTGGCTTCCTTGGGCACTTCCAGGCGCAGGTCATAGATCAATTGCAGGGAGGCGGTGGGCAGGTGCACATAAGCGCGTGGGCGCTCGATCAATTGGGTGGTGGCGCAACGTACCGGCCGGGCGGCACCCGAGAGCGGGCTGAGGCGAAAGGGCAGGGCTTCACGGTAATGCAGCGCGGCGGAATAAGGCGCCGGTAGCCAGGTGTCATTGAAGCGTCCGCCCAGCCAGCCTTCCGGCGTCTCCAATAGGCACTCTTCGGCGATTTCCTGGATGGCGGTGTGCAGCGGCAGGTTCAGTTCGTGGGCGGGCACGTAGCCGGAGATCAGCTTGAGCACCACATCGCCACGGTCTTGGCGGCGTTGGCGCACCAACACCCAGTAATCGCGGTTCTGCCAATGCAAGGTCAGGCGTACCGATACGCCGAGGTTGGCCAGTTCCAGGGCGAAACGTTCTGGGTCGGCCACTTCCACCGGTTTGCGCCGTTGCAGGGTCTGGGCAAAGTTGAGCGGCATGCCGACGCTCTGGTAACTCAGGCCTTCGGGGGTGGCTTCGACGTGCAGCGGCAGTGTCTTGAAGTTGCTGGGGTTTTTTCTTATGAGCGTTCGCGGCATGTCGGCTCCTTCTTGCGACGGGGTCGGCCGCGTGGGCGGCATCAGAGTTGACGAATGACCTGGGCAGCGGTCGCCACGTTATGGGCCAGGTGCAGCGGATTAATGGTCCCGACAATAGCACTGGCGACGCCCGTTTGCGCAAACAACAGCATGAAACTCGCACGAATTGGATCCATTCCAGGCTCCAGGCAAACGTGGCCGCTGGCCAGGGCCTTTTTCACCAGGATGCCCTTGCCGTGGGCCGCCGCATAATCAATGACGGCTTTCTCGGCCTGTTCGTTCAAATTGTAGGTGACCATGGCGCAATCGCCCTGTTCCAGAGCCTTCACCCCGCCTTCGACGGTTTTGCCGGAGAAGCCGAAACCACGGATCTTGCCTGCCTTTTTCAGCTCGGCCAGGGTCTGGTAGACCTCGCAGTCGTTGAGGATGTGCAGGTCGTTGCCGTCAGAGTGCACCAGCACCAGGTCGATAAAATCGGTTTCAAGTCGTTTCAAACTGCGCTCGATCGACAGGCGGGTGTGGGCCGCGCTGAAGTCGTGGGTGGATGCGCCATTCTCGAACTCTTCACCGACCTTGCTGACAATCACCCAGTCCTTACGTTGATCGCGCAGCAGCGGCCCCAGGCGTTCCTCGCTCATGCCATAAGCCGGCGCGGTGTCGATCAGGTTGATGCCCAGTTCGCGGGCCTGTCGCAACAGCATGCGCGCCTCGTCATCACCGGGAATCTGGAAACCACTGGGGTACTTCACCCCTTGGTCGCGGCCCAGCTTGACGGTGCCCAGGCCCAGTGGCGAGACCATCAGGCCGGTGCTGCCCAGTGGGCGATGCAGGTCGTGCAGGGTGGGCAGGCTCATGGCAATAGTTGCTCCCAGGCAGGTAAGCCGATGGCGGGTTTTGGCAGGTCGGGCAGGGGCTCGCTGGCGCTTGGACGGATACCGTCACGTTCCAGGCTGTTGATCACCCGATCGGCGAAGTCCGGCGCCAGGGCCAGTTTGGTCGGCCAGCCCACCAACAGGCGGCCTTCCTCGGCGATGAAGGCGTTGTCGGGACGGGTGAGGCCCGATTGCAGTGGCTCGGCACGGTCGACGCGCAGGGTGGCCCATTGGGTTTGGCTCATGTCGATCCACGGCAACAGCTGAGCAAGCTCTTTCTGCGCAGTGGCGATTTGTTCTTGCGGCGTGCGCGCCACGCCATCGGCTTCGGCAATGTCGCCGCCCATGTACCACACCCAGTTGCCATCGGCGGCCGGGTGAGTGGTAACGGTGATGCGTGGCTTGGTGCCGCCGCCCAGGCAGTGGGCATACAACGGCTTCAGGCCAGGGCCTTTGGCGATGATCATGTGCAAGGGGCGCTTTTGCATCGCCGGCTTGTTCAGGCCCAGCGCGGTCAGCAGGTCCGCCGTGCCCGCGCCGGCACTCAACACGATGCGCTGGGCGCGGATCTCGCGGCCGTCTACTTTCAAGCCGACCAGCTTGTTGCCTTCCAACAGTGGTTCGATGTGTTGGCCGGCGAGCAAGCCATCGCCCGCCAACTGCGCCAGGCGTTCGATCAGGCTCGGGACGTCCACCACCAGCTCGGCCAGGCGATAGACCTTGCCCTTGAAGCGACGGTCTTGCAGGGCGGGCGGCAGGTCGTCGCCTTTGACCTGGTCGACACGGCCACGCACGGCCTTGCTGGCGAAGAAGCTGGTGAGGTTGCCTGCGATCGTGCCGGGCGACCACAGGTAGTGGGCTTCGGACAACAGGCGCACGCCGGTCAGGTCCAGCTCACCGTTGCCCGCCAGCGCTTCACGCCAGCGGCGCGGCATGTCGGCAATGGCTTCGGAGGCGCCGGTGAGGGCACCGTGCAGGGCGTATTTGGCACCGCCATGAATGATCCCCTGGGACTTCACGCTTTGCCCGCCACCCAGGGTGGCGCTTTCCACCAACACCGTGGAAAACCCCTGGCGGCGCAGGCGCGCATTCAGCCAGAGGCCGGCAACCCCGGCGCCGACAATCAGAACGTCGGTGGAAATAACGGATGGCATGGGCGACCTCAGTGTTCAAGACAAGAGGCGCAGTATACAGCCTGTTGAAGGGTGGTCAGTGCCCGGCGGTTTTCGAGAACAACTGGATCACCACCACACCCAGCACAATCAGGCCCATCCCCAGCATCGCCGGGATATCCAACTTCTGCCCGTAGATAAACAGCGCCGCGATGCTCACCATCACGATGCCCATCCCGGCCCACACGGCGTAAGCCACGCCCACCGGCACCGTACGCACCACCAGCGTCAGCATCCAGAACGCCACGCCGTAGCCGACGATTACCAGCAGCAGTGGGATCGGCGTGCTCCAGCCCTTGATGGCTTTCATGGAAACAGTGGCGATCACTTCCGAGCAGATGGCAATGGCCAAGTAGTAGTAAGCGACGTTCATGGGGTAATCCTCGGGGTAAAGCGATCAGATAAGGCTGGCATTCTAGAGTCTAATCAGATGGGGTAAAGTCATTACCTATCCGAATTGAAGATGGGTTTAGCCATGAGCGTGCAGTGGGATCTGGAGCAGATGCGCCTGTTTGTCAGCGTCGCCGAGCAGCGTTCGTTTTCGGCTGTGGCGCGTCAGCAGCGCAAGGCGCAGTCAGCGGTAAGCAATGGGATTGCGATGCTGGAGGCGGACCTCGGCGTCAGCCTGTTCGAGCGTAGCAGTGGCCGCCAACCACGACTGACCGAAGCCGGCAGCGTGTTGCTGGAGGAAGCGCGCGAAGTGCTGCGCCAATGTGAGCGGCTCAACGGCCGGGCGCTTTCACTGACGCGCGGCGAGGAGGCGTGTCTGCGCCTGGCCCAGGATGAGGCCATGCTGTTTCAGCCGGTCCTCGACAGCCTGGAAGCACTGGCGGGCGAATACCCATTGCTGGAAGTGCAGCTGTCCAGCGCCGCCCAAGGCGATGTGGCGCGCAAGTTGGTGGAGCGCAAGGCTGACCTGGGCCTGCTGTTCTATCACGACCAGATCCCCGAAGCCTTGGAGCGACGGGTGGTCGGCAGTGTGGAGATGGTCACGGTGTGCGGTGTGAATCACCCGCTGGCCAAGGAGCAATACGTGACGTGCCAACGCCTGGCGCAGTTCCGCCAGTTGCTGATGTCGACCCAGACCAGCGTGTATCCCGGCAGCGAAGCGGCCAGCCCGCTGGTGTGGCGCGCCGACAGTTTCTACGTGTTGGCCGAGTGGCTGATGAGCGGCCTGGGCTGGGCCTGGCTGCCCCGGCATATCGTGCAGTACCCGACCTATCAGCAACAGATGGTGGAACTGGACAGCGAATGGACACCGCCGGCCCTGGTGGTGGAGTTGGTCTGGCGTCGCGACGAGCACCTGGGACCTGCCGCGCGCTTCCTGGCCAAACGATTTGCCGAGTGCTTGCAGGCGATCGACTGAAAAAGCCGATAAACTCCGCCGCCATGAATAGAACTCTCTACAGCTGTCTGTTTTACCTGGCGCTGCCCTTGGTGGCTTTACGTCTGTGGCTGCGTGCGCGCAAGGCGCCGGCCTATGCCAAGCGCGTCGGCGAGCGCTTCTCCTATGGCCTGCCGGTGATGCAACCCGGCGGGATCTGGGTGCATGCCGTGTCGGTGGGCGAGAGCATTGCCGCCGCGCCCATGGTGCGCGGGTTGCTGGCGCGTTATCCGACGCTGCCGATCACCGTTACGTGCATGACGCCTACCGGGTCCGAGCGCATCCAAGCGTTGTTCGCCAATGAGCCGCGCATCCAGCATTGCTATTTGCCGTATGACTTGCCGTGCGCGGCCAAACGTTTCCTCGACCGTGTGCAGCCGAAACTGGCGGTGATCATGGAAACCGAGCTGTGGCCCAACCATATCCACGCCTGCGCCCAGCGTGGGATTCCTGTGGCATTGGCGAATGCGCGGCTGTCGGCGCGTTCGGCCAAGGGCTACGCGCGCTTTGCCAAGCTGACGGCGCCAATGCTGGCGCAAATGAGCCTGTTCGCGGTACAGACGCACGCCGAAGCCCAGCGTTTCCTTAGCCTTGGCGCTCGCCCGGAAACCGTCGACGTCACCGGCTCGATCAAGTTCGACCTGACCATCGACCCCGAACTGCCGGTGCGGGCCGCTGCGTTGCGCGCGCAATGGGGCGCCAGCGAACGTCCGGTGTGGATCGCCGCGAGTACCCATGAAGGTGAAGATGAAGTCGTTTTGGCAGCCCATCGCCAATTGCTCGAAAACTATCCCAACGCACTGCTGATTCTGGTGCCGCGCCACCAGGAACGCTTCGGGCCGATGTTCGAGCTGTGCCAGCAACAAGGTTTTGCCACCGTGCGCCGTTCCAGCGGCGAAGCAGTCACCGCGGATACGTCGGTACTGCTCGGCGACACCATGGGTGAATTGCTGTTTCTCTACGCCTTGGCCGACAGCGCGTTTGTCGGCGGCAGCCTGGTGGCGACCGGCGGGCATAATCCACTGGAGCCGGCGGCATTGGCAAAGCCTGTGATCATGGGCCCACACGTATTCAACTTCCTCGAAATCACCGCGATGATGCGCGAAGCCGGGGCGCTGCGAGAGGTGGATGACGCCGAAGGCTTGGCCGAAGCCGTGCGCCAGTTATTCGAACTGCCGCAGGATGCGCGCAAGATGGCGCAGGCGGGGCTCAAGGTGATGCAGGCCAACCAGGGCGCGTTGAAGCGCTTGCTGGATGGCCTGGGGCGTTTGCTTCAATAGCCGGGACGGGCTTTCAACTGCTCGGCGGCGGCTTTGGCCAGATCCGGCGGCAGGAAGTCGCGGTCCGGGTTGTAGTCAGCCTTTAGATAGCGCGCCAGGTCCTGCAAGTCGCCTGGATTCAAAGTGCCCGCTGCCTGCTTCAAGCGCAGGTTGTCGAGGATGTAGTCATAACGGCTGTTGTTGTAGTTGCGCACCGACGCGTAGAGCTGACGCTGTGAGTCCAGCACATCGACGATATTGCGCGTACCCACCTGGTAACCGATTTCCGTGGCTTCCACTGCGCTCTGGTTCGAGATGATCGACTGGCGGCGCGCCTGTACCTGCTCCACATCGGTATTCACTGCGCGGTGCAGGTTGCGGGTGTTTTCCACTACCTGGCGGCGCAGGCCTTCGCGCTGTTGCTCCGTCTGGCCAAGGCGTGAGTAGGACTCGCGCACTTGCGAACTGGTCAGCCCGCCGCTGTAGATCGGGATGCTCAGGCGCAGGCCGATGGTGCGTTGTTCCACATCGCCACGGTACGGCGTGCCGAACGCGTTCGGGTTGCTGAAACCCAGGGCGTCGTTGTCGCCTTTTTCGTATTGCGCCACGGCGTCCAGGGTCGGCGCATGCCCGGCCTTGCGCTGCTTGAGGGTTTCTTCGGCGGCAGTCACGGCGTAGTTGCTGGCCAGCAGGTTGAGGTTTTGGCGGCCGGCGGTTTCGACCCAGGCCTTGGCGTCGTTCGGCAGCGGCGGCAACACCGGCAGGGTGTGGACAATGCCCTGGATCGAGTTGTACTGGCGGTTGGTCAGGGTGATCAAGGCTTCGAACGCGTCCTCCACCTGGCGTTGGGCCAGGATGCGATTGGCGCGGGCGGTGTCGTAGCTGGCCTGGGATTGCAGCACGTCGGTCTTGTCCGACAGGCCGACGTCGAAGCGCTCGTTGGACTGGTCCAGTTGGCGCTTGAAGGCATTCTCTTCGGCCTTGGTCGACGCCAGGTTGTCCTGGGCGCGCAGCACGGCGAAGTAATTTTCGGCACTTTGCAGGATCAGGTTCTGTTCGGTGGCCGACAGTTGCAGCGCCGCCTGCTCATTGGTGGCCTCGGCCGCCTGCAGTTGGAACCAGCGATCGGCGCGGAACAGCGGCTGGCTCAAGGTGGCCCGCCAGGAATGCGCATCGCGGTTGGCGGTGGCGGCGGGTGTGTCGATCTGGGTGCGTACGTTATTGATATCGGCGCCACCGGTCAGGTTCGGCAGCAGCCCGGCGCGGGCCTGGGGCACCACTTCTTTTTGCGCGCCGTATTGCGCGCGGGCGGCGGCCAGGTCGGCGTTGTTGTCCACCGCTTCCTGGTAGACGCTGACCAAGTCAGTTTTAGCGGACAAGGGCGCTTCTGCTGCCCAGACCATTCCGTTGGTCGCACAAGACACGGCGAGCGCCAGTGAGAGTTTGCGCAGCATGAGGCGATCCCTAGTTTTAATATTACGGTGATAATTTAGCGCCCAAGGCTAAGGCGGCCCATTCCTGGCGTCAAGCATTGTGGCGGCAACCGAGTGTAGTGGTGCTGACTCGGCGCAACAATCCCGCAATCACGCCATTCATCACGCTGAATGCACTGCCATTGGCAATTTGCCCACGCCATGGTCTAGACTGGCCGCGTTCTTGTCGGGGTGCCTTGTTGGAAGGCTGAGATCGGTAAATACCGGATCCCGTTGAACCTGATCAGGTTAGCGCCTGCGTAGGGAACAAGATTTCTCGTCACCCGGCGAGTCCTCTTGTGCTTCGTCCGGGTTGTTGTTTGTTTTTTGAACAGCTCTCGTGCGCCAAGCACAGCACTGGTTTCAGTGCGTCCATCCGTCACAGGTTCGCTCCGACAAAAATCCACCGCCTGGATAAGTTGGAGAGCCCGTGATGACGACAAAACTAAAAAATACCGTGCACCTGAGTGAATCGGCCAAGGTCGACTCCGGCTCTGTGCAACCCTTTACCCGCTCGCAAAAAATCTACGTACAAGGCACCCGCCCGGACATTCGCGTGCCAATGCGCGAAATCAGCCTGGACGTGACTCCCACCGACTTCGGCGGTGAAATCAACGCGCCGGTCGTGGTCTATGACACTTCCGGCCCGTACACCGACCCTAACGTCATCATTGACGTGCGCAAAGGTCTTGGCGATGTACGCTCGCCATGGATCGAAGTGCGTAATGACACTGAGCGCTTGCCTGGCCTCAGCTCGCATTTCGGCCAGCAACGCTTGAGCGATGCGGAACTCACCGCGCTGCGCTTCGCCCATGTGAAGAACCCGCGCCGCGCCAAGGCCGGCGCCAACGTCACGCAGATGCACTACGCGCGCAAAGGCATCATCACCGCCGAGATGGAATACGTTGCCATCCGCGAAAACATGAAGCTGGAAGAAGCCCGCGCCACTGGCCTGCTCGACCAGCAACACGCCGGTCACAGCTTTGGCGCCAGCGTGCCGAAGATCATCACGCCGGAATTTGTGCGCGAAGAAATCGCCCGTGGCCGCGCGATCATCCCGGCCAACATCAACCACACCGAACTGGAACCGATGATCATCGGCCGTAATTTCCTGGTGAAGATCAACGGCAACATCGGCAACAGCGCCCTGGGTTCGTCCATCGAAGAAGAAGTGGCCAAACTGACCTGGGGCATTCGCTGGGGTTCGGACACCGTGATGGACCTGTCCACCGGCAAACACATCCACGAAACCCGCGAGTGGATCATCCGCAACTCGCCGGTGCCGATCGGCACCGTGCCGATCTACCAGGCTCTGGAAAAAGTCGGCGGCGCCGCCGAAGACCTGACTTGGGAGCTATTTCGCGACACCCTGATCGAACAGGCCGAGCAGGGCGTGGATTACTTCACCATTCACGCCGGTGTGCTGCTGCGCTACGTGCCGCTGACCGCCAAGCGTGTGACCGGCATCGTGTCCCGTGGCGGTTCGATCATGGCCAAGTGGTGCCTGGCGCACCACAAAGAGAACTTCACCTACACGCATTTCGACGAAATCTGCGAAATCATGAAGGCCTATGACGTCAGCTTCTCTCTCGGCGACGGCCTGCGCCCTGGCTCGATTGCCGACGCCAACGACGCCGCGCAATTCGGCGAGCTGGAAACCCTCGGCGAGCTGACCAAGACCGCGTGGAAGCACGACGTGCAAACCATGATCGAAGGCCCTGGCCACGTGCCGATGCAGTTGATCAAGGAGAACATGGACAAGCAGCTCGAATGCTGCGACGAAGCGCCGTTCTACACTCTTGGCCCACTGACCACCGACATTGCGCCGGGCTACGACCACATCACCTCCGGTATAGGCGCGGCGATGATCGGCTGGTTCGGTTGCGCCATGCTCTGCTACGTCACGCCCAAGGAACACTTGGGCCTGCCGAACAAGGATGACGTGAAGACCGGGATCATCACCTACAAGATCGCCGCCCACGCGGCAGACCTTGCCAAAGGCCATCCGGGCGCGCAGATCCGCGATAACGCCTTGAGCAAGGCGCGCTTCGAATTCCGTTGGGAAGACCAGTTCAACCTCGGCCTGGACCCGGACACCGCGCGTTCTTATCACGACGAAACCCTGCCGAAGGATTCGGCCAAGGTCGCGCATTTCTGCTCGATGTGCGGGCCGAAGTTCTGCTCGATGAAGATCACCCAGGAAGTGCGTGAATACGCGGCCAACCAGCGCATTGAAGCGGTGGACGTGGATGTGGCCAAGGGCTTGGCCGAGCAGGCGGAGCGGTTCAAGCAGGAAGGTAGTCAGCTTTACAAAAAGGTCTGATCCAGAGTCGGCGCTGACTGTGCCGCCGCCATCGCGGGCAAGCCCGGCTCCCACATTTGGAATGCATTCCAGTGTGGGAGCCGGGCTTGCCCGCGATGGCGATCTCCAAAACAACAAATGTTCCTCAGAGATAACACCCTTGAGCATTCAACCCAGCACCTACTCTCCTGACATCGCAGTACCGAGCGACAAAAGAGTCTTCGGCGCCCGCGACCTGTTCTCCCTCTGGTTCTCCCTCGGCATCGGCCTGATGGTCCTGCAAACCGGCGCATTGCTCGCGCCGGGCCTGGGCCTGTCCGGTTCGTTGCTGGCGATTTTCCTCGGCACCCTGGTGGGCGTCCTGTTACTGGCCGCCGTCGGCGTGATCGGCAGCGACACCGGCCTGTCCGCCATGGCGGCCCTCAAGCTCAGCCTTGGCGCCAAAGGCGCCAGCCTGCCGGCGCTGCTCAACCTGCTGCAGTTGATCGGCTGGGGTTCGTTCGAAATCATCGTGATGCGCGACGCGGCCAGCCTGTTGGGTACGCGGGCGTTCAGCGAGGGCAGCCTGTTCGCCAGCCCATTGCTGTGGACCCTGTTTTTCGGCGGCCTGGCGACCCTGCTGGCCGTCAGTGGCCCGCTGACCTTTGTGCGTCAGATCCTGCGCAAATGGGGCATCTGGCTGCTGCTCGCCGCTTGCCTGTGGCTCACCTGGAACCTGTTCGCCAAGGCCGACCTCGCCGCACTCTGGGCCAAGGCCGGTGACGGTTCGATGCCGTTTGCGGTGGGTTTTGATATCGCCATCGCCATGCCGCTGTCGTGGCTGCCGCTGATCGCGGATTACTCACGTTTCGGCAAGCGCGCCAACAGTGTGTTCGGCGGCACGGCGCTTGGGTTCTTTATCGGTAATTTCTGGCTGATGAGCCTGGGCGTGGCCTACACCCTGGCGTTTGCGCCGAGCGGTGAAGTCAACGCGCTGTTGCTGGCGTTGGCCGGGGCTGGCCTGGGGATTCCGCTGCTATTGATCCTGTTGGATGAGTCGGAAAACGCCTTTGCCGATATTCACTCGGCGGCGGTTTCCAGCGGAATATTGTTGCGTTTGAAGGTCGAGCACCTGGCACTGGCTATCGGTGTGATCTGCACGCTCATCGCCTGCTTTGCGCCATTGGCCCAGTACCAGAACTTCCTGCTGCTGATCGGCTCGGTCTTCGCGCCGCTGTTTGGCGTGGTGCTGGTGGATCACTTCATCCTGCGCCGTCGTAGCGCGGGTGCAGTAGCCAGTCTGCGCTGGCTGGCATTAATCGCCTGGCTGGGTGGCATTGCGACTTACCACCTGCTGGCCAATCTGTATCCGGATGTCGGCGCAACCCTGCCGGCGCTGGTGCTGGCTGGGTTGCTGCAATTCATCCTGGGCCGGGCCTTCAGCGGCGCGCGGGCACCAGTTCAGGTTTGAGAATGCCGTCCAGGCGCGAGTAGGGAATCTGCAACTCGACGTGGCCCAAGGCATACGGCGCAATGGTGGTGGTGGGGTACTTGAGGATCACGCCACCGTAGGTGAGCGCCACGTTCGGGGTTTTCTGGAAGGGGTACTGTTTCACGTACTCCGGCTCCAGGCTCAGGCGGGTGCTGATCAGCCAGCTGTTATGGGCCACCTGGGCGGCTTTCCAGAACGCGTCTTCCTTGCCGGGGAGCAACATGTCGGTGAGGGTCAGGGCCTTTTGCTGTTGGCGCGAATAGTTGATGAACGCACGGCCCGGTTCGCCGTGGGTGGCGCCCTGGTCCAGGTAACTGGATAACTCGATGATCACCAAGCCGTCATGCTGCTCACGTACCTTGGCCTGCAAGTACATGCTGTTGCGTGGCGCGGCGGTGCGCAGGAACTGCTCGCTGTACGTCGCGAGGCTGCTCGGCAGCGGGTCGGCCTGGGTCATTTCCAGCAGGCGCTGTTCGATCAAGGCGTCCAGCTTGGGTTCCTTGGCAAAGTGCACCGTGTCGATGTTCACCAACGGGCAGTCGGCGCTGGCGCAGCCTGGCTTGCTTTGCTCGGTGGCGTCGCGGGTGGCGTCCAGCGGGGTTTTGTAGCTTGGCTGGAACAGGCTTTGGCAGGCACCGAGGGTCAATGCGATGCAGGCCACGGAGGCGATTTTTAAAAGCGACATGTAGGGTCTTCGTCCGTCGATAAGAGCGAAATTGTGCAGCTTCGACTACCGGCAAGGCAGTCAGTTCGCCACTAAGCTGATTAGAGTGAGTTTGACGCCCGCCGTCTATCCCGGCAACTGGAAAGGGGCTGCATCCGGAGGCTTGAGCGCGTTAGGATGGCGCCAAATGCGCAGGCTCAACGAGGAAGGGATATGACGGACATCGCAAAATCGACGCCGAGCACCATCGAGATCGTTCAGCGCGACAATGCCTACCAGGGCTTCTACAAGCTTGATCGCGTGCAGCTGCGCCACGAGAAATTCGATGGCGGCATGAGCCGGGTGATCAACCGCGAAGTCTTCGTTCGTCATGATGCCGTGTGTGTATTGCCTTACGACCCGCAGCGCGACGAAGTGGTGCTGATCGAGCAGTTCCGCGTAGGTGCCATGGGCCGAACCGATAACCCGTGGCTGGTGGAGATGGTTGCCGGCCTGATCGACAAGGATGAAGAACCGGAGGAGGTTGCACACCGCGAAGCCGAGGAGGAAGCTGGGCTGACATTCTCCGCGCTGTGGCCGATCACCAAATATTTCCCGTCGCCCGGCGGCAGTACCGAATTTGTCCACTTGTACCTGGGCCGTTGCGACAGCTCGGGCGCCGGTGGCGTCCATGGATTGGAAGAGGAAGCTGAAGATATCCGTGTCACCGTCTGGGCTTTCGAAGATGCCCTGCAAGCGGTGCGCGACGGCAAAATTTCCAACGCAGCCAGCATTATCGCCCTGCAATGGCTTGCGCTTAATCGCGCGGAAGTGAGGGGGTTATGGCAGTAAAGGCACGGGAACGTTATCGAGTCGACCTGATCGGGCTGCAAGCCGCTTGCGAGGCGAATTACGCGCGCCTGATGCGCCTGCTCCCCGATATGCGCCATGCCCTCGAGGCGCGGCGCATCGGCGTGACCCACGGCGACCAGATGCTCGGCGTGCTGGCGCTGGAAGTCATCGTCAATTGCCCGTACACCACCACCCTGCGGGTGCGCCAGGAGCACAGCCTGCCGTGGCTGCCGGTGCCGCAACTGGAAGTGCAGGTGTACCACGACGCGCGCATGGCCGAAGTGATCAGCGCCGAACATGCGCGTCGCTTTCGCAGCATCTATCCTTATCCCAACGTGTTCATGCACCAGCCCGATGAGAAAGCACAGCTCAATGTGTTCCTCGGTGAATGGTTGAGCCATTGCCTGGCCTTGGGCCATGAGTTCGAAGTTGTGCGGTAGATGTGAACTGCATCTGCTTCCTATGGTTTCCTCTTGTGTCCTGCCCCAGCATAATCACGCCAAACGTCCATTCCTGTGATTGCCTTGGGAGAGCGCCTTGCCGAGCGTATCCACTATGAGTCCCGATGCGCCCGCATTGCTGGTGCAGCTGTCTGATAGCCATTTGTTTGCCGAGGCCGACGGCACGCTGCTGGGCATGAACACCCGTGAAAGCCTGCAAGGCGTCATCGAATTGGTGCGCGCGCAGCAGCTGCACATCGATTTGGTGTTGGCCACGGGGGACCTGTCACAGGACGGCACGCTGGAGTCTTACCAGCAGTTTCGCGACATGACCCGGCAGATCGACGCCCCGGCGCGCTGGATTCCCGGTAATCATGACGAACCGCAAATCATGGCTCACGCCGCCGTGCACAGCGATTTATTGGAGCCGGTGGTCGATATCGGCAACTGGCGCGTCACCCTGCTGGACTCCGCCGTACCCGGTTCGGTGCCGGGCTACCTGCAAGACCAGCAACTGCAACTGCTTGCCCAGGCCCTCAGTGAAGCGCCGAACCGTCATCATCTGGTGTGTTTCCATCATCATCCGGTGCCCATCGGTTGCGCCTGGATGGAGCCCATCGGCCTGCGCAACCCCGATGCGTTGTTTGCCGTGCTCGACCGTTTTCCGCAGGTGCGCGCGGTGCTCTGGGGTCACGTGCACCAGGAAATCGACCGCGAACGCAACGGCGTGCGCCTGCTGGCGTCGCCGTCGACCTGCATTCAGTTCGAACCGGGCAGCGAGGACTTCAAGGTCAGCGAGCAAGCGCCGGGCTACCGCTGGCTGCGCCTGCATGCCGACGGACGGTTGGAGACTGGGGTAGAGCGCTTGGTCGGCTTCGCGTTTACGGTGGATTACGGTAGCAACGGCTACTGAGATTTACCTGTAAACTGCGCCTTTTTGGCGCAAGCACGGAGAGCCCGGCATGTCCGCTTCGATCCTGTATATCCACGGTTTCAACAGTGCGCCAGCGTCCAACAAGGCCACTCAGATGATGACTGTGATGGGCGCCATCGGCCTGGCCGACCAATTGCGCGTGCCGGCCTTGCATCACCATCCCCGTCAGGCGATTCCTCAGTTGGAAGCGGCCATTGCCGAACTGGGGCGGCCACTGCTGGTCGGCAGCTCACTCGGCGGCTACTATGCAACCCATCTTGCCGAGCGCCATGGCCTCAAGGCGCTGCTGGTGAACCCGGCGGTCAGCCCTCACCGGATGTTCGACGGTTACCTGGGCACCCAGAAGAACCTCTACACCGATGAAACCTGGGAACTGACCCACGACCACGTCACGGCGCTGGCCGAGCTGGAAGTACCGGCTCCCCAGGATGCGGCGCGGTATCAGGTGTGGTTGCAGACCGGGGATGAAACCCTGGATTATCGCCTCGCCCAGCAGTACTACCGGGCCTGTGCCTTGCGCATCCAGGCCGGCGGCGACCATGGTTACCAGGGGTTCGCCCAGCAATTGCCGGCGATGTTGAGCTTTGCCGGCATTGGCGCAGATCAGTATCAATCCTTCGATTTTTCTTCATTGTAAGAATCGCAGGTTACTTTTTAATCGAACGACTCACGACGAGACCCCATGGCCACTCCCAGCGCTAGCTCTTATAACGCCGACGCCATCGAAGTCCTCTCGGGCCTCGACCCGGTGCGCAAACGCCCCGGCATGTACACCGACACCAGTCGGCCGAACCACCTTGCCCAGGAAGTCATCGACAACAGCGTCGACGAAGCCCTGGCCGGTCACGCCAAATCGGTGCATGTCATTCTCCACGCTGACCACTCCCTGGAAGTGTCCGACGATGGTCGCGGCATGCCGGTGGACATCCACCCGGAAGAGGGTGTACCCGGCGTCGAGCTGATCCTCACCAAGCTGCATGCGGGTGGCAAGTTCTCCAACAAGAACTACCAGTTTTCCGGCGGCCTGCATGGTGTGGGTATTTCGGTGGTCAACGCCTTGTCGACGCTGGTGCGGGTCAAGGTCAAGCGCGACGGCAACGAGTACCAGATGACCTTCGCCGATGGCTACAAAGCGACCGATCTGGAAGTGATCGGCACCGTGGGCAAGCGCAACACCGGCACCAGCGTGTACTTTGCGCCGGATCCGAAATACTTCGATTCGCCGAAATTCTCCATCAGCCGCCTCAAGCACGTGCTCAAGGCCAAGGCTGTACTGTGTCCAGGCCTGCTGGTGACCTTTGAAGACAAAGGCACCGGTGAGAAGGTCGAGTGGCACTATGAAGACGGCCTGCGTTCGTACCTGGAAGACTCCGTCAGCGACTTCGAGCGCCTGCCCAACGAGCCGTTCTGCGGCAGTTTGGCCGGTAATAAAGAAGCGGTGGACTGGGCGCTGCTGTGGTTGCCGGAAGGTGGCGACAGCGTGCAGGAAAGCTACGTCAACCTGATCCCGACGGCCCAGGGCGGCACCCACGTCAACGGTCTGCGCCAGGGCTTGCTGGATGCCATGCGCGAATTCTGCGAATACCGCAGCCTGCTGCCGCGCGGCGTGAAGCTGGCGCCGGAAGACGTGTGGGAGCGCATCGCGTTCGTGCTGTCGATGAAAATGCAGGAGCCGCAGTTCTCCGGCCAGACCAAAGAACGCCTGTCGTCCCGCGAAGCAGCGGCGTTTGTCTCCGGCGTGGTCAAGGATGCCTTCAGCCTGTGGCTCAACGAGCACCCAGAGCTGGGCCTGGCCTTGGCGGAGTTGGCGATCAACAACGCCGGCCGTCGCTTGAAGGCCAGCAAGAAGGTCGAGCGTAAGCGCATCACCCAGGGCCCGGCATTGCCCGGCAAGCTGGCCGATTGCGCCGGGCAAGACCCGATGCGTTCCGAGCTGTTCCTGGTGGAAGGTGACTCCGCCGGTGGTTCCGCCAAGCAAGCGCGGGATAAGGAATTCCAGGCGATCCTGCCGTTGCGCGGCAAGATCCTCAACACCTGGGAAGTCGATGGTAGCGAAGTCCTGGCCAGCCAGGAAGTGCACAACATCGCCGTGGCCATTGGTGTTGATCCCGGCGCAGCGGACATGAGCCAGCTGCGCTACGGCAAGATCTGCATCCTCGCCGACGCCGACTCCGACGGCCTGCACATCGCCACGCTGCTGTGCGCGCTGTTCGTGCAGCACTTCCGCCCGCTGGTGGATGCCGGTCACGTCTACGTCGCCATGCCGCCGTTGTACCGGATCGACCTGGGCAAGGAGATTTACTACGCCCTGGACGAAGCCGAGCGCGATGGCATCCTCGATCGCCTCGTCGCCGAGAAGAAACGCGGCAAGCCACAGGTCACGCGATTCAAAGGCCTGGGTGAAATGAACCCGCCGCAGCTGCGCGAAACCACCATGGACCCGAATACCCGGCGCCTGGTGCAGTTGACCTTGGAAGACTACGCCGCCACCTCGGAAATGATGGACATGCTGCTGGCGAAGAAGCGCGCGCCGGACCGTAAGTCCTGGCTGGAATCCAAAGGCAACCTGGCCGAGGTTCTGGGCTGATGCGCACAGGTTTCGCCCTGGCGATCCTGATGTTGAGCGGGTTGGCTAGCCAAGTGGTTGCCGCGCCCGTGGCTGAGCTGAAACTGGTGTCCGAACACCCGGTGGACGGCATGCGCGGTGGCAACCTGTCGGGCCTGGCCGTGTGTGGCAAGGAGTTGTGGACGGTTTCCGACCGTGATGACGACCAGATCTACCGCCTGGATGTCAGTGCGCCAACCTGGCAGGCCGAGGCGGTAAAGATCGACGTGCCACCGGTGCCGGAATCCGGGCTGCCGTGGGGTTTGCGTTCGCGCACCAAGGCCGCATCGTTCATTCGCGGCGGCGATTTGGACTTTGAAGGCATCACCTGCGATGCCGCCGGCAACCGCTACATAGTCAGCGAAGCCCATGCGGCGGTGCTGCAAGTGCCAGTGACGGGCGCGCCTGAGTGGTTGAAGATCGCGCCGGGCATGGTGCGTGAAGCGCGGGCCAGCGGCATGTTGCTGCACTTCAACGCGTTGTTTGAAGGCCTTGCGATCAACCCTGAGGGCAACCAGATCTGGCTGGCGGCCGAGCGCGAGCGACGCGGGCTGATCTCGATCAAGCGTCCGCAAAGTCTGTGGGATTGTGATGGCCCCTGCGTATTGTTGAGCGAAGCCGGCCAGGAAGTGCAACCGGCCCAGTTCCCGAACCCCAAGGCGGTGTCCAAGGACTTCGCCGACCTGGCGCTGTTCAACGGCAAGCTGTTTACCCTGGAGCGCAATGCGTTCCAGATTTGCCGGCGTGATGCGGTCACGGCCAAGGTCGAACTGTGCTGGTCGTTTGCCGACGAGACCCTGACGCCCGAGCGGCGTTATCCTCAGCCCTATGGCCTGGCCGAAGCCCTGGTGGTGGACGCCGACGGTGCCTGGCTGGGCATCGACAACAATTTCGGCCCGCGTGCCGATGGTGAAAAGCGCCCCGTGGTCTATCGTTTCGCCGCCCCTGCCGGTGGCTGGAGCGCTCGCCCATGAGCCCCTGTTTTTTTGAATTGACCCGGTGCAGCGGCAGTTGCGCAGCACCTTACCCGACCATGATGAGGCCCGCATGAGTGACATCCTCGCAGACAGCTTAGATGGCGTAGAACGCCGGTCGCTGGCTGACTTCACCGAAAATGCCTACCTCAACTACTCCATGTACGTGATCATGGACCGTGCCTTGCCGCATATCGGCGACGGCCTCAAGCCCGTACAACGGCGCATTATCTACGCCATGAGTGAGTTGGGCCTGGACGCCGATTCCAAGCACAAGAAGTCGGCGCGTACCGTCGGTGACGTGCTCGGTAAGTTCCACCCCCACGGCGATTCCGCCTGCTACGAAGCCATGGTGCTGATGGCGCAGCCGTTCAGCTATCGCTACACGCTGGTAGACGGACAGGGCAACTGGGGTGCGCCGGATGATCCCAAGTCCTTCGCCGCCATGCGATACACCGAAGCGCGTTTGTCGCGTTATTCGGAAGTATTGCTGAGCGAATTGGGCCAGGGCACCGCCGATTGGGGGCCTAACTTCGACGGCACTCTCGACGAACCCCTGGTGTTGCCGGCACGTTTGCCGAATATCCTGCTCAATGGCACCACCGGTATTGCTGTGGGTATGGCCACTGACGTGCCGCCGCATAACCTGCGTGAAGTCGCCACTGCCTGCGTGCGCTTGCTCGATGAGCCGAAAGCCACGGTAGAACAGCTCTGCGAGCACATCCAGGGCCCGGATTACCCGACCGAAGCGGAAATCATCACGCCGCGCGCCGACCTGCTGAAGATGTACGAAACCGGCAAGGGTTCGGTGCGTATGCGCGCTGTTTACCACATCGAAGATGGCGACATTATCGTCACCGCGTTGCCGCACCAGGTGTCCGGTGCCAAGGTGCTGGAGCAGATCGCCGCGCTGATGCAGGCCAAACCGTCGAAATTGCCGCAGGTTGCCGACCTGCGTGACGAATCCGACCACGAAAACCCTTGCCGCATTGTGATCATCCCGACCAACAGCCGGGTCGACCACGAAGTGCTGATGCAGCATCTGTTTGCCAGCACGGACCTGGAGTCCAGCTACCGGGTCAACGTCAATATCATCGGCCTGGACGGCAAGCCGCAGCTGAAAAACCTGCGCAACCTGCTGGTGGAATGGTTGGAGTTCCGGGTGCAGACCGTGCGTCGTCGCCTGCAATTCCGCCTGGATAAGGTCGAGCGTCGCCTGCACCTGTTGGACGGCTTGCTGATCGCTTACCTCAACCTGGATGAAGTGATCCACATCATCCGTACCGCCGAGCACCCGAAAGCCGAGTTGATTGCGCGTTTCGAGCTGAGCGAGATTCAGGCTGACTACATCCTCGACACCCGCTTGCGTCAGTTGGCGCGACTGGAAGAAATGAAGCTGCGCGACGAACAGGACGCGCTGCTCAAGGAGCAAGCCAAGCTGCAAGCCCTGCTGGGCAGCGAAGCCAAGCTGAAGAAGCTGGTGCGCAGCGAATTGATCAAAGACGCCGAAACCTACGGCGATGACCGTCGTTCGCCGATCGTGCAGCGCGCAGAAGCGAAAGCGCTGACAGAAACCGAGTTGCTGCCAAACGAGAAAATTACCGTCGTTCTGTCGGAAAAGGGTTGGGTTCGCTCCGCCAAAGGGCATGATATTGACGCCACTGGCTTGTCGTACAAGGCGGGTGACGGCTTCAAGACCGCTGCCGCCGGGCGTTCCAATCAGTTTGCGGTGTTTATCGACTCCACCGGGCGCAGTTATTCGGTACCGGCCCACACCTTGCCGTCTGCACGGGGGCAGGGCGAGCCGTTGACCGGACGCCTGACGCCGCCGCCAGGGGCGAATTTCGAGTGTGTGTTGCTGCCGGACGACGATGCGCTGTACGTGATCGCCTCCGACGCGGGTTACGGGTTCGTGGTGAAGGGTGAAGACCTGCAGGCCAAGAACAAGGCCGGTAAGGCTTTGCTGAGCTTGCCGAACAACGCCAAGGTGATCCTGCCACGGCCGGTGGATGACCGTGAGAGCAACTGGCTGGCCTCGGTGACCACTGAAGGGCGTCTGCTGGTGTTCAAGATCAGCGACCTGCCGCAGTTGGGCAAAGGCAAGGGCAACAAGATCATTGGCATTCCCGGCGAGCGGGTAGCCAGTCGCGAAGAGTACGTGACCGACATTGCGGTGATCCCGGACGGCGCGACACTGGTGCTTCAGGCCGGTAAACGCACGTTGTCGCTGCGCCCGGATGACCTTGAACATTACAAGGGCGAGCGTGGCCGACGTGGCAACAAGCTGCCGCGGGGCTTCCAGCGAGTGGATGCTTTGCTGGTAGAAACACCCGTTTAAGGCGTATTAGAGGCTCCGATCTACGATTTAACGCGTAGATCGGCGCTTTGGCGCTGGAGTCATGGCGCATATTCACGGATGATATGGCCTTTCCAGCGCCGGCGTGGCCGAGCGTGTTTAGGTTATTTTTAGTATTACATTGTGGTTCGCCTTGTGGCAGCCACCTGGATGGGATGATGACTGCTCCACGCCTTCCTTTATTTTTTGTGCTCGCTGGCCTTTTGGGGCTGGCGGGTTGCAGCACACATCAACCGGTGTCGCTGTACCAGCTGGACAGCGGAAGTCCGGCTCAACCTGCACAGACCGCCGGTATGGCCGTCTTGCTGGGCCCAGTGGTTGTCGCCGACTACCTGCAACGCGAAACACTGCTACAACGTCAGAACGACGGCAGCCTGCAAGGTTCCACCGATGGGCGTTGGGCGGGCAGTTTGTCGTCCGACATCAACCAACTGATGTTGCGCCAGGTCGCAGGTCAGCTGGACAGCCAGCGTGTGGTGCTGGCGCCCGCGCCGACTGGTTTTACCCCGGATGTGCAGGTGTTGCTGACCATCACCCGTCTTGACTCCGGTACGTCACAGCCGGCGATCCTCGATGCGCAATGGCGCTTGATCGACCGTCGCGGCCAGGTACGCGATAACCGCATCGTGCACCTGCAGGAGCAGCACACCGGCACCACCGCGTCCCAGGTCCAGGCCCAGGGCGTGTTGTTGCAACATCTGGCACAGCAGTTGTCGGTGGCCCTCAAGCCATTGGCCAACCAGCCGCCGATTGCCGAAGCGCCACGCAAGCAGAGCGCCCCGGCGCAGGCCAAGCCGGCAGAACCGCAGAAGCCGAAGATGCCAATGGCCACGCCGATTCGCACAGATATGGAAGTGTTCAGGTTCTGATCTGAATCGCAGAAAAGCTGTAGGAGCGAGCTTGCTCGCGAAAAACGCAAGTGCACCGCGTTTTTCAGGTTGTCCACGTAATCGTTGACGACCTTCGCGAGCAAGCTCGCTCCTACATGCATAAAAAAGCCCGCCCATGAGTGATCATGAGCGGGCTTTTTATTGGCTGAGGATTCAGCTTTTGGCGCGGGTTTCGTGCATCCGCGCCAACTGCCGCTCCAGCATCGACGGGTACGGTTCCATCAACCGCTCCACACAGCTGGCACCTTCTGGGCTGGCAATCGGACGGATCCGTGCGCGCTGGCGAATCAGTGTGTCTTCACTGATCTTGCGCTCCACCAGCAGCAGGTTGCGGCTGTGTTGCGACAGGGCCAGGGCATCCTGGGCGCTCTCGGTGAGCAGCAGGTCGATCTGGGTCATGCCAAACAGGTCATCGCTTACCGTCAGGCCCAGTTGCAGTTGCAGCGTGATGCCGCTGTCGGCCACTTCGATCTGCAGGGCATGGCCCAAGGCACGCAGTAACTCACCGCAGCAGATGGCGTTGGTCAGGTAGTCTTCGCCACTGTCTTCGCTGTGGAACAGCATCAGCGTGCTGCCGTCGTTCAAGGTGTGCAGTTCGCTCTGGTAGAGCGATGCGGCCTGGTCGAGGCAGTCGCGGTAGCGTTCCAGTAGCTCGGTCAGGCGTGCGCGGGGCAGGCGACGCAGTTGGTCCTGAGCGCCCAGTTGCACAGCCAATACGGCGCTGAACTGGGGTTCGGTGTTCTTCACCGGGACTGGCTTCGGTGCGACGGCCGGTTCGCTGGCCGACGTGTCGCGCAGGTCGGCGAAGGGGTCTTCGTCGTCCAGCTCGTCTTCTTCGGCTTTGAACGCCTGGCGGGTGGCAGGCTTCAGGCCCGCTACCGGCACGTCTTGCACTTCAAACTCGGGCTCGTCGTCGTAGTCTGTTTCGTCGAACTCAGGCTCTGGCTCTACTTCGCGCACTACCGGTTCCGGGGCGAAGCTGGCGTGCAGCTGGCGTGCGAGGTCGCCGATCTCATCCTGGCGGTCAGTAGCCGGGGTGTGTTCGTCGATATCGCGTAGCCAGATGCGCAATTGCATCAGCGGCGTGGAGATATGCCGGCCCAGGCGCAGGCTCAAGGCCAAGGCCAATGCCAGCAGGATCGCGCTCAAGATGCCCATGCTTTGCAGGCTGATGGTCATCGGCTGCTGGAATTGCTGCATGTCCAGGCTGATGCGCAGTTGGCCGGCCTTCACGTCCTGGAACGTGATATTGCTCGAATACAGGCCTTCGGCCTCACCCAACAGGCCATTTTTCGGGCGCTGCCCGGCTTCGGCCATGATCCTGTTGTCCACGCTGTAGATGGCGGCGTGGGCCACCAGCGGGTTCTTGGTCAGGTTGTTGAGCAGCACGTTGAGGCTGAGGATGTCATTGGACACCAACAACTCAGTCGCCGAGGTGGCGGTCTGGGTGGTCAAGCTCTCGCCCAGGGCGTCGGCTTGCTCGTGCATGGCCTGTTTGAACTGCAAACCCATCACGCAGGCGTAGATCACCAGGGCCAGGGCGACCAGGATCACGTTATGGCTGGCGATGCGTAATGCGATCGGTACACGGCGGTGGCGCAGTGCCCGGAAGATCAGCAGGAAGAAATTATCGGTTTTTACTGGCGTGGGCCGGTTCACTTGCGCTCGGCTCTTGGTCCGTGAAGTTGACGCGCAGTATAGCGACAGCCCTAGAACCGGCAAAGCGCTGGCTGTGCCCGATGGTCACTGAAAGTGGGTAGAATGCGGTTTTTTTCCAGCCTGGGGGTGCGCCTTGCGCGAAATTGTCCTGATTAACATCACGGGGGAGGACCGCCCAGGTCTGACCGCAGCCATTACCGGCGTTCTGGCCCAGGGTGGTGTGAACATTCTCGACATCGGCCAGGCGGTGATCCACGACACCTTGTCGTTCGGCATCCTGGTCGAGATTCCGAGCACTGAACAGGCGTCTTCGGTACTCAAGGACATCCTGTTTACGGCGTATAAGCTGGATCAACAGGTGCGCTTCACCCCGGTGTCCGAAGAGGACTACCAGCACTGGGTGGCCGGCCAGGGCAAGAAACGCCACATCGTGACGCTGCTCACCCGCAAGGTCACCGCCGAACAATTGCAACGCGTCAGCTCCATTACCGCGCAGTACGGCCTGAATATCGACCATATCGACCGTCTGTCGGGTCGTATGCCGCTGGACACCCCGGCCGACAAAGGCAAGGGCTGCATCGAGTTCTCCGTGCGCGGTGAGCCGGCTGATCCACAGGCCTTGCGCGCCGAGTTTCTCAGCGTGGCCCAGGAGCTGAATGTCGACATCGCCTTCCAGGAAGACTCGCTGTTCCGCCGCAACCGCCGTCTGGCGGTGTTCGACATGGACTCCACGCTGATCGAGGCTGAAGTCATCGACGAGTTGGCCAAAGCCGCCGGTGTGGGCGAGCAGGTTTCCGAAATTACCGAGCGCGCCATGGCCGGTGAGCTGGATTTTCGCGCCAGCTTCAAGGAGCGCCTCGCGCTGCTCAAAGGCCTGGACGTGAGCGTGCTGGACTCCATCGGCGCCTCCCTGCGCCTGACCGAGGGCGCCGAGACCCTGTTCGCCGAACTCAAGCGCCTGGGCTACAAGACCGCCATCCTGTCCGGCGGCTTCACCTACTTCGCCAAGCAATTGCAGGCCAAGCTGGGCATTGACTACGTGTTCGCCAACGAGCTGGAAGTGGTGGATGGCAAGGTGACCGGCGTGGCGGTCGAGCCGATTGTCGACGCTCAGCGCAAGGCGGACCTGCTGAAGGAATTGGCGCACAAGGAAGGTTTGCGTCTGGAGCAGACCATTGCGGTCGGCGACGGAGCGAATGATTTACCGATGCTGGCGATTGCGGGGTTGGGTGTGGCGTTCCGCGCCAAGCCGTTGGTGAAGCAGTCGGCCAAGCAGGCGATTTCGACGTTGGGGTTGGATGGCGTGCTGTATCTGCTGGGCTTTCGTGACCGCGACGGGCAGTTGTAACTGAAAAAATGCGGTAAAAAATGTGGGAGCGGGCTTGCTCGCGAATGCAATAGTTCAGTCACTGATGTGTCGACTGATACTCCGTATTCGCGAGCAAGCCCGCTCCCACATTGGGTTGTGCGTTAGGCTTTTGGCAGTGCTATGCCTTGGCCCATCTGCACAGGAGTGCCTGCCGCCAACTCCTCAGCCCACTTCACCTGATCCGGCCCAAACAGCACAATCGCGGTCGAACCCAGCTTGAAGCGACCCAACTCCGCACCTTTCTCCAGATGAACCGGCGCGCGTGCGGCCTCGTCATAGCGGAAGGTTTTCAGCTCGCGCTTCGGCGGCGTCACCAGCCCGGCCCACACGGTTTCAATCGACGCCACAATCATCGCGCCCACCAACACCACAGCCATCGGGCCGCGCTCGGTGTCGAAAATGCAGGCAACGCGCTCGTTGCGCGCGAATAGCTCAGGTACGTTTTCGGCGGTAGTCTGGTTCACCGAGAAGATGCGACCCGGGATGTAGACCATCTCACGCAGCGTGCCGGCCAGCGGCATGTGTACCCGGTGGTAGTCCTTCGGCGACAGGTAGATGGTGGCGAAATCACCACCCATGAACGGCGTTGCTACGGCCGAATCACCCCCCAGCAATTCCAACACGCTGAAGCTGTGGCCCTTGGCCTGGAACACCCGGCCATGCTCGATCGGGCCCAGTTGGCTGACCGCACCATCGGCAGGGCTCAACACCGCGCCTGGGGTTTGATCCAGTGGGCGCGCGCCGTCTTTCAAGGCGCGCGTGAAGAAGGCGTTGAAGTGCTCGTAGGCGGTCACGTCTTCAACCAGGGCTTGGGACATGTCCACCTGATAACGCTTGGCGAACCACGTGGTGAAGGCATTCTTGAACCAGCGCACGCGGCATTCGGCGATGCAGCCGGCCAGGCGCGACAGCAAGTGGTGCGGCAGCAAGTACTGGCTGAGGATAAACAACTGCTTTTTCATAACTGTCCTTAAACCTTAAATCTCGACGGGGGTGTCGGGGTGGTTGCCCCATTCGCCCCAGGAACCGGCATAACCTTTGACTCGCGGATAACCGAGCGCCTTGGCCACCAGGTAGGTGAAGCCAGAGCGGTGGTGAGTCTGGCAGTGGGTGATGATTTCTTTGTCGCGGGTCAGCCCGAGATCTTCGAGGATCTGCGGCATGTCACGGCGGATACGCAGGTTGCGCGCCTTGTCCATGCCGGCGGTCCATTCGAAGTTCACGGCGCCGGGAATGTGCCCGCCTTTGGCGGCGAGGACCTTCTCGCCGGAATACTCCAGCGGACCGCGTGCGTCCCAGATGCCCAGGTCGGCGGCGCCCAGGCGGCTTTGCAGGTATTCACGGGTAGCGGTGGGGCCATCGTGCAACGTGAGGCTGACCGGACCGCCGATGGGGGCGGGCACGTCAGTGGAGACCGGATGCTTTTCTTCCAGCCAGGCCAGCAGGCCGCCGTCCAGGTAGTGGTACTTCTGGTGGCCGATCACGTCGAGCATCCAGATGAATCGTCCGGCCCAGCCGCCGCCTTCGTCGTCGTAGACCACGTAGGTGGAGTCCGGGGTGTGGCCCAGTTCGCCGAACAGTTTCTCAAGATCAGCCTTGCTGGGCAGCAGGCCGGGTGCCGGCGGCTGGCCCAGTTGGGTGCGCTTGGGGTCAACGAAATGCGCGCCGGGGATATGCCCTTCGGCGTAGCGGGCGGCACTGGTGAGGTCCACCAGTATCAGGTGTTCGGCATCGAGGCGACCAAGCAGGTCGCTGGATTCGATCACCAGCGGCAAGCCAGAGAAGTCAGGCATGTGAGGTCTCCTGGGCACAAATGTTGGCGATAAAAGACGGCGATTGTAGCGCAAGCATCAGGCGCTGCGGTTGGTAAAGCAGTGCAGGGCTTTCTCGATGCATTGGGCGGTTTTACCGAAGGCCTGCACGGTGGTTTCCGAGAATGGCCCGCCGCCCTGGTCGGCCACCATCAGCATCACCACCTTGCCATTGCAGCTCAGCGAGCGCAGCAACAGGTGTTCGCCGGTGAACAGGCGACGCAGGATCGGCGGCAGCAAGGCCGAGAATTGCGCATGGTTTTCAGGGTTGAGGCGTACCTGGGCGGATTTTTCCAGCAAGCGCTGCAGCAACGTACTGTTGACCACGTCCAGGCTCAAATTGGCCGCATCCTTCGGCAGGCCATCGGCCTGGTGCACACGCAAGGTGCTCATGGCGCGGTCAGCCATCAACAACATGACCCGCTGCATGCCACTGGCCACCAAGGCCTCCTTGGCGCAGGTGGTCAGGTGCATGGCGTTGGCAAAGCGGCTCGGTTCCACCAGCAGTTCGGTGCAGCGCTTACGCCACACGGCCAGAGCCTCGGCGGTGGGCGGCGGCGCTGGGAGCAGGCCGCGATGAATCTTCTGCACGTGCCACGGCCAGATCAGCGACAGCGCCGGGTGCCAGAGGTCGGGCATCAAGGTGGTGCGGGCGCTGGTGACCGCTTGTTGGTGAACCTGCTGCTGCACCTCGCCCAGGGGCTGTTGCAGGTACAGCGCTGTGAGGAGCTGCCAGCGTTCGGTGTGCGGGCAGGTCCAGGACTCCTGGGCCGACATTGCCAGGCCGTTGGCCAGCAGCACGGTATTGGCCGGCTGGTTCAGCCAACGGCGCAGGTTGGGTTCAGCGTCGAGCAATTGCTGGTGGCGCAGTGGGTCGTCTTCGCGGGCGATGTGCAGCGCCTTGACAAGCAAGCGTTGCTCGCTCATCAGCAGCTTGTAGCCCTGGGACACCCAGATCGGCAGGTGCCAGGCTTCGGTCAGGCCGACGCACAGGTCCAGCAAGCGCACGCCGAACAACGCCTGCTCGACCTCGCGCGCCGATTGGCCTTTGTGGATCACCCGCAGCTCCCATTCTTCCAGGAGCTTGGGGTAGGCGACCGCCATCGGCCACAGCGGCGACAGAAACAGCAGACTGCCCCAGTGAATGTCCTGCCACAGTCGCGCCAGGCGGCTGCCGAACAAACCGTTGGCTTGCTGCGACGCGTGCTGGCTGACCAGCAGCAGTTGACGCAACGCCACGGGGATCTCATTGGCCGGCACCGACGGCAGGCGCGCCAGCAGTTCTTCGGCGCGCTTGAGGCCCAGGCGGTTGAGCGCCACTTCGAGGTTTTCCGCCGGTTCCGCCAGGCTGCCATGGGTATGGCTGTTGGCCTCGCGCATCACGCTGAGCACGAGCGCCGGGCTGCTTTGCATCAGCTCGGCAATATCTCGCAATGAACTGCGGCTGTCGCGGATGCCTTTGCACACACGGTCGTGACTGGCCTGTGGAACAGGCAGTAGCACATCGTCCAGGCGCTTGATCCAAGCGGCGAGAGAGTTGGGTTTTGCACTTGGGACTGTCGTTTCATTAGCCATGATAGGGGCGCGATCATCACTTGCGGTCTACACGCCCGGAGCGGGCCGAACTGGCTTTTCGCCTTAACGGGCTATAGTCTGGCGCAGTTTTGCCGATAAGTAGAACAAGAGTTTTCTGCTACACCCAATATGTCCATGAACCCGACGGCGCAAGTACTCATCCCCTATGGCTAAAATTATCGGCATCATCGTCGTCATCGCAAGTGTGCTCGGTGGCTACGTCCTGTCCCACGGTAAAATTGCTGCGTTGATCCAGCCCTTTGAAGTGCTGATCATCGGTGGTGCGGCGTTCGGCGCATTCTTGCAGGCCAACCCCGGCTACATGACTATGCACGTGGTCAAGAAGTCGCTGGGGATGTTCGGTTCGCGCTTCACCCACACCTTCTATCTTGAAGTGCTGGGGCTGGTCTACGAGATCCTCAACAAGAGCCGCCGCGAAGGCATGATGGCCATCGAGGCCGACATCGAAGACGCCGCCGCCAGCCCGATTTTCGCCAAGTACCCGGCTGTGCTCAAAGACGAGCGCATGACCGCCTACATCTGTGACTACCTGCGCATCATGTCCTCTGGCAACATGGCCCCCCATGAGCTGGAAGGCCTGTTCGACATGGAGTTGTTCAGCCTTAAAGAAGAGTTGGAGCATCCCTCCCACGCCGTGACCGGCATCGCCGACGGTATGCCGGGCTTCGGTATTGTGGCGGCGGTACTCGGTATCGTGGTGACCATGGCCTCTCTCGGCGAAGGCGACCAGGCCGCTATCGGCATGCACGTTGGTGCGGCACTGGTGGGTACGTTCTTCGGTATTCTCGCGGCCTACGGCTTCTTCGGCCCGTTGGCCACCTCCCTGGCCCATGACGCCAAGGAAGAAATCAACCTGTACGAATCGATCAAGGCCAGTCTGGTCGCTTCGGCTTCCGGCATGCCGCCGTCCCTGGCGGTGGAGTTTGGCCGCAAGGTGTTGTACCCGAAACATCGCCCAAGCTTCGCCGAGCTGGAACAAGCGGTTCGCGGTCGCTAAGCCATGGAAAACAACCAGCCGATAATCATCAAGCGCGTCAAGCGCTTCGCTGCGGGGCACCATGGCGGCGCCTGGAAAATCGCCTTCGCCGACTTTGCGACGGCGATGATGGCGTTCTTCCTGGTGCTGTGGCTGATGTCCACTGCCACGCCGGAACAGAAGATCGCCATCGCCGGCTATTTCAAAGACCCGATTGGTTTCTCGGAAAGCGGCACGCCCTTCGTGATCGACCTGGGCGGTTCGCCGCAATTGGCACCTGAGCGCACCATCAACCCGGAAATCAAGACCGAGTCGCCCCAGGAGAAAATCCCGATTGAGCGCGACACGGTCGAGTCCATGGCCGAACAGGTCGAGCAGGAACGCCTTGAGCTGCTGCTGCAGGAGCTGCAAACCAAGGTCGAAGAAAACCCGCAATTGCTGAAATTCAAGGACCAGATCTCCTTCGAGATCACGCCGGAAGGCTTGCGCATCCAGATCACCGACGCGGCCAACCGGCCGATGTTCGACTCCGGCAGTGCGCGCTTGAAGCCGTACTTTGAAGACATCCTGCTGGCCATGGCTGACACCATCAAGGCGGTGCCGAACAAGATCAGCATCAGTGGCCATACCGACGCCAAGCCGTACGCAGGCCAGGGTGATTTTGGTAACTGGGAACTCTCGGCCAACCGCGCCAACGCCGCTCGCCGCGCGCTGGTTGCCGGCAGTTATCCGGACCCGCAAGTGGCACGGGTGGTGGGGTTTGCTTCGTCGCAGCTGTTTGATCACCAAGACCCGTTCAACCCGGTCAACCGCCGGATCGATATCGTGGTGCTGACCAAAAAGGCCCAGCGTGCGATTGAAGGTGATCAGCCGCCGCCAGCGCCGACCCAGGGTGAGGGGGCGCCGGGTGAAGTACCGGTTGACCCGAATGCCATTCCGCCAGGGCAAGAGCCGCTGCCGGCGCATGAGCTGCGCCAGAAGCTGAATTTGTTTGATGATGGTGGGGTGAAGGATCCTACGGTGCCTGGTACCGGGTCGTAAGCTTCACATACAACAAGGCCGCGATGATCGCGGCCTTTTCATACCTACCTGTAGGAGCGAGCTTGCTCGCGAAAAGCGTCAACGATAACGCGTTCATCCAGGATGCCCACGTCGTCTGTGCATCCCTCGCGAGCAAGCTCGCTCCTACAGGAGTAGGCAGTTAGTAACTGCTCTCCGGCAAACTCGCAATAATCGACCGATAGCTATTCATCCGTTGCTGCTGCACACGCCCATCCTCCAACGCCTTGAGCAATGCACAGCCCGGCTCGCGGTCGTGTTTGCAGTCGCGGAAACGGCAGGTGCCGATCAGGTCGTTGAACTCGATAAAGCCTGCTTCCACATCGCTGCGGCTGACGTGGCCGAGGCCGAACTCGCGGATACCGGGGGAGTCGATCAACTCACCGCCGCCGGGGAAGTGGAACAACCGCGCGGTGGTGGTGGTGTGGGTGCCCTGGCCGGACAGTTCCGACAGTGGGCCGACGCGGGTTTCGACTTCCGGCAGCAGGCTGTTGACCAACGAGGATTTGCCCACGCCCGACTGGCCGACAAACACGCTGATGCGCCCGTCCAACTGCTGTTGCAGCTGTTCCATGCCATTGCCGTGATGCGCCGAGACTTCCAGCACCGGGTAACCCAGGGTGCGGTACACCGCCAGCAGCGCATTCAGCGCCGGGGCGTTCTGCTCGTCGATCAGGTCGAATTTGTTCAACAGCAACAACGGGCGGATGCCGGCATGCTCGGCGGCGACCAAATAGCGGTCGATCAGGTTGGCATGTGGCTCGGGCAGCGGGGCGAACACGATCACGATCATGTCGACGTTGGCCGCCACCGGCTTGAGCTGGCCACGGCTGTCGGGGCGGCGCAGTTCGGTGGTGCGGGGCAGCTGGGCGACAATCACGCCGATGCCCTGGTTGCCAGCACGCCACACCACTTGGTCGCCGGTCACCAGCGCAGGCAGGTTGGCGCGCAAGTGGCAACGGAACACAGAGCCTGCGAGTTCGCCTTCGAGCGCCTCGACTTCGACCTGCACACCAAAGTGCGCGATCACCAGGCCCGTTTGTTCAGGGCCCAGGTCGCCGCCTTCAAGCGCTTCCACGGCGGAGGATTCACGTTTGGCGGCGCGAGCGGCGCGTTCACCTTGAATCTTTTCGATGCGCCAGTTTTGGCGACGGTTGAGCTGGCGTTTGGCCATGGGTGTTCCGTGTCGATAATGCAAAAGTTGGGTAAAACGGTCGCGAGTCTAGCACGCCCCCGCCTGCTAAACTGCGCAGCTACGCCAAGGTGCCAAGAGAATCAAGCCATGCAAAACCCACAGAACCTGATTTGGATCGATCTGGAAATGACCGGTCTGAACCCCGACACCGACGTCATCATCGAGATGGCCACCATTGTCACCGACAGCAACCTCAACACCTTGGCCGAAGGTCCGGTGATCGCCATCCACCACAGTGACGCCGTCCTCGCCACCATGGACGAGTGGAACACCCGCACCCACGGCAACTCCGGCCTGACCCAGCGCGTGCGTGACAGCCGCATCAGCATGGCCGAAGCCGAAGCCGCGACCATTGCTTTCCTGGAGAAGTGGGTGCCCAAGGGCAAGTCGCCGATCTGCGGCAACAGCATTTGCCAGGACCGTCGCTTCCTCTATACCCACATGAAAGGGCTGGAAAGCTACTTCCACTACCGCAACCTGGATGTGTCGACACTCAAAGAGTTGGCCGCGCGTTGGGCGCCGGAAGTCAAAGACAGCTTCCATAAAGGCAGCACTCACCTGGCCCTGGATGATATTCGCGAGTCGATCGCCGAGTTGCAGCATTACCGCAAGCATTTCATCAAAGCGTGACGCCCCCTTTTGGTGCCGTCAGCAAATGATTAGACTGCCGGCCTCAATGCAAGGATCGCCCTCATGCTGTTGATGCTTTACCTCCTCGCCATCACCGCCGAAGCCATGACCGGCGCACTGTCTGCTGGACGGCGTGGCATGGATTGGTTTGGTGTGGTGCTGATCGCCTGTGTGACAGCGCTGGGTGGCGGTTCAGTGCGTGATGTGCTGCTTGGGCATTACCCACTGACCTGGGTCAAGCACCCGGAATACCTGGTGCTGACCTCTATTGCCGCACTGGTGACGATCTTTATTGCTCCGCTGATGCGTCGCCTGCGCTCGCTGTTCCTGGCGCTGGACGCCGTGGGGCTGGTGGCCTTCACCCTGATCGGCTGCATGACCGCGCTGGAAATGGGCCACGGCATGCTGGTGGCGTCGGTCAGTGGTGTGATCACTGGGGTCTTCGGCGGCATCCTGCGCGACATCTTCTGCAACGACATCCCGCTGATCTTCCGCCGCGAGCTGTACGCCAGCGTGTCGTTCCTCGCCGCCTGGTTCTACATGCTCTGCCTTTATCTGGAGCTGCCCAGCGAGCAGGCGATATTGCTGACCCTGTTCAGCGGCTTTCTATTGCGCCTACTGGCGATCCGTTTTCACTGGGAAATGCCCAAGTTCGTCTATAACGACGACGTGCACTAGCGAGTAGCGTGCTGGTTCAGCGCCCATTCCACATGCTCTCGCACCAATTCCGACGGGTAATCCCGGCGCGCCTTCAAGGCCTCCAGCACTGGAATACTCGACGGCGCATTGCCCAGGCCCACTGCAAGATTGCGCAGCCAGCGCTCATAGCCGGCACGACGCAGCGGTGAGCCTTCGGTGCTGCTGAGGAATTTATCCTCGTCCCACATAAACAGTTCGGCCAGCTCCGCGTTATCCAGGTTGTGGCGCGGTTTGAAATCGCTTTCGGCGGTAGAGCGGGCGAAACGATTCCACGGGCACACGATCTGACAGTCATCGCAGCCGAACACGCGGTTGCCGATCAGGGGGCGCAGGTCCTCGGGGATCGCATTCTTGAGCTCGATGGTCAGATAGGAAATACAGCGCCGTGCGTCCAATACATAGGGGCCGACGAAGGCATTGGTGGGGCAGATGTCCAGGCAAGCGGTGCAGCGGCCGCAGTGTTCGGTGCTGTGGGGGGTGTCGATCGGCAGCGGCAGGTCGACGAATAGTTCGCTGAGGAAGAAGTAGCTGCCGGCCTTGCGATTGAGGACCAGGGTGTTTTTGCCGATCCAGCCCAGCCCGGCTTTTTCGGCGATGGCTTTTTCCAGCACCGGCGCACTGTCGACAAAGGCACGGAAACCGAACGGGCCGATTTGCGCCTGGATGCGGTCGGCCAGTTGCTGCACGCGCTTGCGGATCAGCTTGTGGTAGTCGCGGCCCAAGGCGTAACGGGAAATATAGGCTTTTTCCGGCTTGGCCAGCAATTGGGCCATTTGCGTGTCGCCCGGCAGGTAATCCATGCGCAGCGACACCACGCGCAAGGTGCCCGGTACCAGTTCATCGGGGTGGGAGCGTTTGCTGCCATGGGCGCCCATGTACTCCATCTCGCCGTGATAGCCCGCGTCGAGCCAGCGTTGCAGGTGCTGCTCATGCTCGGCGAGGTCCAGGCCGCTGATGCCGACTTGTTGAAAGCCCAGCTCGCGGCCCCAGTCTTTGATCGATTGGGCGAGGGCGGGAAGATCGGACGTAATAGCAGGCATGAGACACGGGAAACCACAGGTTAGATGCGTATAATTCTGCCAGACATCGGAGCTTGAAGACGCATGCCGCAGACAAAACACGCAATAACCGACGTACAACCCCTGTTGCACGGCGATTTGCCGCAACTGGCGGCGCGTACGCCGGACGCCCATAAAGGCCAATTTGGTCACCTGTTGGTCATTGGCGGTGATCGTGGCTTGGGGGGCGCCGCCTTGCTGAGCGCCGAAAGTGCCTTGCGCAGTGGCGCGGGCATGGTGTCCCTGGCGACGCGCCTGGAGCACGTGCCGGCCGCCCTGGCTCGGTTGCCGGAAGTCATGACCGTCGGGGTGAGCTCGGCCAATCAACTAATGGGCCTGTTGGAAAAGATCTCGGTCATTGTGATCGGGCCCGGACTGGGTGATGCGTCCTGGGGCAAAAGCCTGCTGTCCGTCGCCGCTAACGCCAAACAGCCACAAGTCTGGGACGCCGACGCCTTGAACCAACTCGCCAGCGGCAGCGTCAGCTTGCCGGCCAACTGTGTGATCACCCCGCATCCAGGGGAAGCCGCACGGTTGTTAGGCCTTTCGACAGCCGAGGTTCAGGCCGATCGTCTTAAGGTGGCGCGCGCGTTGACTCAGAAATTCAATGCAGTGGCTATCCTCAAGGGGGCTGGCAGTTTGATTGCCAGCCCGGACGGACGTGTTTCACGCTGTGACCAAGGCCATCCGGCGATGGCAGCGGCGGGGCTCGGTGATGTCCTGGCCGGTCTGGTGGGCGCATTGCTGGCCCAGGGCATGCCGGCCTATGAGGCAAGCTGCCTGGCGGTTTGGTTGCATGCCACGGCGGGTGATCGCCAGGGCACCTTTGGTCGTGGGTTGGCTGCCAGCGACTTGATACCCGCCATTCGTCAATTGCTGGAGGAGCAGTCGCCGTGTCTGAAGTAATCCTTTTTTTGGCCGATGAAGAGGCCATGGTTGCGTTCGGGCAACGCATTGCGCAGGTGACGGCCGGTGCAGGGCTGATCTTTCTGGAAGGCGACTTGGGCGCAGGCAAGACCACCTTGTCCCGAGGGATTATCCGAGGGTTGGGCCATACAGGGGCAGTAAAAAGCCCTACGTTCACCCTGGTAGAACCCTACGAGATAGGTGCAGTGCGCGCCTTTCACTTTGACCTTTATCGTCTAGTGGACCCCGAAGAGCTGGAATACATGGGTATCCGGGATTACTTCGATGAAGATGCGTTGTGCCTGATCGAGTGGCCAGATAAAGGCACAGGCTTTTTGCCAAAGCCTGACATGACCATTACCATTACGCCGCATGAGCATGGACGTCAGTTGAAGTTGTTGCCCCAGAGCGTGCGCGGCCAGTCCTGGTGCGCCGCTTTGGCATTGGAATTCAAATAATTGGTGGGGTTAGGTATGCGCTTTCGCGCGTTGGTTGCTGTCGTGGGGGTGTTGCTTGCGGCAATGACTGTCAATGCTCTGGCTGCTTCGCAGGTGAAAAGTGTTCGCCTGTGGCGAGCGCCGGATAACACGCGACTGGTGTTCGACCTGTCTGGCCCAGTCCAGCACAGCGTCTTTACCCTGACGGCGCCTGATCGCCTGGTGATCGACATCAATGGCGCCACCCTGGCCGCACCGTTGAAAGTCTCCACCGCCAACACTCCGATTACCGCCATGCGCTCGGCCCAACGCACGCCGACCGACCTGCGCGTGGTGATCGACCTGAAAAAGGTCGTGACCCCGAAAAGTTTCTCCCTGGCGCCCAATGCCCAATACGGCAACCGCCTGGTGGTCGACCTGTTCGACAATGCCGCCGATGCCAACCCGCCACCTGCACCGCCTCCAAGCGTCGCGACGGTCCCGGCGGTGCCGGTCAACCCGTCGCAACCGCAGGTCAAGCTGCCTCCGCCGCCACCGGCTCCGGCTGGCAAACGTGACATTATCGTGGTGATCGACGCCGGTCACGGCGGCGAAGACCCCGGTGCCTCCGGCTCACGCGGCCAGCATGAGAAAGACGTGGTACTGGCGATTGCCCGTGAACTGCAGCGCCAGATCAACGCGATGAAAGGCTACCGCGCCGAGCTGACCCGTACCGGCGACTACTTCATTCCGTTGCGTGGCCGTACCGAAATCGCCCGTAAGAAGGGCGCCGACCTGTTCGTGTCGATCCACGCCGACGCCGCGCCTTCGGCTGCTGCCTTTGGCGCCTCGGTGTTTGCCCTGTCGGATCGCGGCGCTACCTCCGAGACTGCCCGTTGGCTGGCCGACAGCGAAAACCGTTCCGACCTGATCGGCGGGGCCGGCAACGTGTCCCTCGATGACAAGGACAAAATGCTCGCCGGTGTACTGCTCGACCTGTCGATGACGGCTTCGCTGACCTCCAGCTTGAACGTCGGCCAGAAGGTTCTGAGCAATATCGGTCGCGTCACGCCGCTGCACAAACAGCGCGTGGAACAGGCGGGCTTCATGGTGCTGAAATCGCCGGACATCCCGTCGATCCTGGTGGAAACCGGCTTTATCTCCAACTCCAACGAAGCCTCGAAACTGGCGACCGGCAGCCACCAGCAAGCGCTGGCGCGCTCCATCAGCGCCGGTGTGCGCCAGTTCTTCCAGCAGAACCCGCCACCGGGCACCTACATCGCCTGGCTGCGTGACTCGGGGAAAATCGCCCAGGGCCCACGTGACCACCGCGTTCAGCCCGGCGACACCCTGGCTATGCTGGCTGTGCGTTTCCAGGTGTCGGCCGCGACCTTGCGCAGCGCCAACAACCTGAAGACCGATGAATTGAAAGTCGGCCAGGTGTTGACCATCCCCGGCACTGAATTGGCGGCGCAGTAATGAGCGAATCGATCCTGGATAACGGCTCGCGCATCGAGCTGTTGAGCCCGCGCCTTGCCAACCAGATTGCGGCGGGTGAGGTGGTGGAGCGCCCAGCCTCGGTGATCAAGGAGTTGCTGGAAAACAGCATTGACTCCGGCGCCAAGCGCATTGATGTCGACGTGGAACAGGGCGGCGTCAAGCTGCTGCGCGTGCGCGACGATGGCAGCGGCATCTCGTCCGACGACCTGCCGCTGGCCCTGGCCCGTCACGCCACCAGCAAGATTCGCGACCTGGAAGACCTTGAGCGGGTGATGAGCCTGGGCTTTCGCGGTGAGGCGCTGGCGTCCATCAGCTCTGTGGCGCGCCTGACCCTGACGTCCCGCACCCGCAGTGCCGAGCAGGCCTGGCAGGTGGAAACCGAAGGTCGCGACATGGCGCCTCGGGTCCAGCCGGCAGCCCATCCCGTCGGTACGTCGGTGGAAGTGCGCGACCTGTTCTTCAACACCCCGGCGCGGCGTAAATTCCTCAAGGCCGAGAAAACCGAATTCGATCACCTGCAGGAAGTCATCAAGCGCCTGGCCTTGGCCCGCTTCGATGTGGCGTTCCACCTGCGGCATAACGGCAAGACCATCCTCAGCTTGCACGAAGCCCACGATGACGCCGCGCGCGCTCGCCGGGTGTCGGCGATTTGCGGGCCGGGTTTCCTGGAGCAGGCGCTGCCGATTGAAATCGAGCGCAATGGCCTGCGCCTGTGGGGTTGGGTCGGGTTGCCGACCTTCTCCCGCAGCCAGGCGGACTTGCAGTACTTCTTTGTGAACGGCCGTGCGGTGCGCGACAAGCTGGTGGCCCACGCAGTGCGCCAGGCCTATCGTGATGTGCTGTTCAACGGGCGCCACCCCACATTTGTGTTGTTCTTTGAGGTCGACCCGTCGGTGGTGGACGTCAACGTGCACCCGACCAAGCACGAAGTGCGCTTCCGTGATGGGCGCATGGTGCATGATTTCCTGTACGGCACTCTGCACCGCACCCTGGGTGATGTGCGCCCGGATGATCAGTTGTCTGCGCCGATTGTGACGGCCGTGGTCCGTCCGAGTGGTCCGCAAGCCGGCGAGTTCGGCCCCCAGGGCGAAATGAGCCTGGCGGCCAACCTGCTGCAATCGCCGCAGTCGCAACCTGCCTATACCGCGCCGAATGCTGGCGCCGGCTCGGGTTATCAATACCAATACACGCCGCGCCCGCAATCAGCAGTACCTGTGGCTGAAGCCCAAGCGGCTTATCGCGAGTTTTTCGCGCCGTTGCCAGGTGCCGAAACGGGCGCGCCTGTGGCCTTGCCGGAAGGCGGCGGGGATATTCCGCCGCTGGGCTACGCGTTGGCGCAGCTCAAGGGTATCTACATCCTGGCGGAAAACGCCCACGGCCTGGTGCTGGTGGACATGCACGCCGCCCACGAGCGGATCATGTACGAACGCCTCAAGATAGCCATGGCCAGCGAAGGCCTCAGCGGCCAGCCGCTGCTGGTGCCGGAGTCCCTGGCGGTCAGTCAGCGTGAGGCCGATTGTGCCGAGGAACACCACGGTGTGTTCCAGAAGCTGGGCTTTGAATTGCAGCGCCTGGGCCCGGAAACCCTGGCCATCCGCCAGATTCCCGCGCTGCTCAAGCAGGCCGAGGCCAACCGCCTGGTCGCTGATGTGCTGGCGGACCTGATGGAATACGGCACCAGTGACCGTATCCAGGCGCACATCAACGAGTTGCTCGGCACCATGGCCTGCCACGGCGCCATCCGTGCCAATCGCCGCCTGGCCCTGCCGGAAATGAACGGCCTGCTGCGCGACATGGAAAACACCGAACGCAGCGGGCAATGCAACCATGGCCGACCGACCTGGACCCAGATGGGCCTGGACGATCTGGACAAACTGTTCTTGCGCGGCCGTTGATGAGTGCCTTGCCCCCCGCGATTTTTCTGATGGGCCCCACGGCCGCCGGCAAGACCGACCTGGCCATCGAGCTGACCAAAGTGCTGCCGTGCGAGCTGATCAGTGTCGACTCTGCCCTGGTTTACCGGGACATGGACATCGGCACCGCCAAGCCTTCCAAAGAGCTGTTGGCCCAATACCCGCATAAGCTGATCGACATCATCGATCCGTCGCAGAGTTATTCGGCCGCAGATTTCCGCACCGACGCCCTGGCGGCCATGGCCGACATCACCGCACGGGGCAATATTCCGCTGCTGGTGGGCGGTACGATGCTCTATTACAAGGCTTTGCAGGAAGGCCTAGCGGATATGCCGCCGGCCGACGCCCAGGTACGTGCTGAACTTGAAGAAGAGGCTGCACGCCTTGGCTGGCAAGCCTTGCACGACCAATTGGCCGCCGTTGACCCGGTGTCCGCCGCGCGCATTCACCCCAATGACCCCCAGCGCCTCACTCGCGCCCTGGAAGTCTGGCGTGTCAGCGGGCAGACCATGACTGAACATCGGCTGAAACAAAGTGCGCAAAGTGCTGACGCAGGCGCATCTGGCGCGTCACAATTGCCCTATACTGTGGCGAATCTGGCCATCGCTCCGGCAAATCGCCAGGTGCTGCATGATCGAATTGCACAAAGATTCACAATTATGTTGGAACAGGGGTTTGTGGACGAGGTCGTAGCTCTGCGTTCCAGAGGTGACCTGCATCCAGGGTTACCTTCGATACGTGCTGTAGGCTACCGCCAAGTCTGGGATCATCTGGATGGCAAGCTGACGTCAGCCGAAATGCAGGAACGCGGCATCATTGCCACGCGCCAATTGGCGAAACGCCAGTTCACCTGGTTGCGCAGCTGGAGCGATTTGCACTGGCTGGACAGCCTGGACAGCGACAATCTGTCACGCGCCTTGAAATACTTGGGAACGGTCTCCATATTGAGCTGAGTCCTTGCAATTGCCGTCTATCCTTGGGGGTGTGACGGCCATAAGCTATCTATTTTCCGATTTTTTATTATTGATCCTTAAAGGAGTGCGGCACATGTCAAAAGGGCATTCGCTACAAGACCCTTACTTGAATACTTTACGTAAAGAGAAAGTGGGGGTTTCCATCTACCTGGTCAACGGTATCAAGCTGCAAGGCACGATCGAGTCGTTCGACCAGTTCGTGATCCTGCTGAAAAACACCGTCAGCCAGATGGTCTACAAGCACGCTATCTCGACAGTCGTCCCTGTTCGTCCAATCCGTCTGCCTAGCGCTGCCGGTGATGAAGCAGCTGACGCTGAGCCAGGTAACGCCTGATAGGAGTCTCCTTTGTTCTTTGAGCGCCACGGTGGTGGTGAGCGGGTAATCCTCGTTCACTTGGATGGACAGGACCCTGAGGCGCGCGAAGATCCGCAGGAGTTTCAGGAGTTGGCAAATTCGGCCGGCGCCGAGACCGTTGCGTTTTTTAACGTGCCGCGTCATCGGCCAACCGCCAAATTCCTGATTGGCAGCGGCAAGGTCGAGGAACTGCGCGACCTGGTGCACGCCGAAGAAGCCGATCTGGTGATCTTCAATCACGTCCTCACGCCCAGTCAGGAACGTAACCTCGAACGTGTCTTCGAGTGTCGCGTGATCGACCGTACCGGTCTGATTCTCGATATCTTCGCCCAACGCGCCCGTACCCATGAGGGCAAGCTCCAGGTTGAACTGGCCCAGCTTGACCACATGAGCACCCGCTTGGTCCGTGGCTGGACTCACCTTGAGCGTCAAGGTGGCGGCATCGGCATGCGCGGGCCGGGTGAAACCCAGCTCGAGACCGACCGACGCCTGTTGCGGGTTCGCTTGCGCCAGATCAAGGGTCGCCTCGAGAAAGTACGCAGCCAGCGTGAGCAATCGCGCCGTGGGCGTACCCGCGCGGATATCCCGACCGTGTCCCTGGTGGGCTATACCAACGCCGGCAAATCCACACTCTTCAATAATGTGACGAAATCGGACGTGTACGCGGCCGACCAACTGTTCGCCACCCTCGACCCGACCCTGCGCCGTCTGGATCTGGACGACCTGGGGCCGATTGTCCTGGCCGACACCGTGGGTTTCATTCGTCACTTGCCGCACAAGCTGGTCGAGGCATTTCGGTCTACGCTCGAAGAGTCGAGCAATTCCGACCTGCTGTTGCACGTGATCGATGCGGCTGAACCGGATCGCATGTTGCAGATTGAACAGGTGATGCTGGTGCTGGGCGAGATTGGTGCCCAGGACTTGCCGATCCTCGAGGTCTATAACAAACTCGATTTGCTTGAAGGCGTTGAGCCACAAATCCAGCGCGATGAGAACGGCAAGCCCCAGCGGGTCTGGCTGTCGGCGCGTGATGGCAGTGGGCTTGAGTTGCTTGAACAGGCCATTGCCGAGTTGCTCGGCGGCGATTTGTTCGTTGGCACCTTGCGCTTGCCCCAGCGTTTTGCTCGACTGCGTGCACAGTTTTTCGAGTTGGGCGCGGTACAGAAAGAAGAACACGACGAAGAAGGTGTCAGCTTGCTGGCCGTTCGATTGCCGCGCTCGGAGCTCAATCGGCTGGTCAGCCGTGAGGGCGTTGTACCGACAGAGTTCATCGAACAACACACTTTGCAATAAAAGCCTCCTAAAGCGGTTGTGCCGCAGTGGCAGGCATTCTGTAGCATTGGTCGGCGCGCCGTGGGTGCGTCTTTGCTTTATCAGATGGAGAGCGCTATGGCTTGGAATGAGCCGGGTGGCAACTCGAATAATCAGGATCCTTGGGGTGGTAAACGCCGCAATAATGGCGACCGCAAGGGGCCACCAGATCTCGACGAGGCCTTCCGAAAGCTGCAGGAAAGCCTGAATGGGTTGTTCGGTGGTGGAAAAAAACGTGGTGGTGACGACGGCGGTCGCACAAGCAAGGGCGGCGGCTATGGCCTGCTGGGCCTGGGTCTTGTCGTGCTGGCGTCCGTCTGGCTGTACAGCGCCGTCTACGTGGTGGACGAGCAGGAGCAGGCCGTGGTGCTGCGCTTCGGCAAGTACTACGAGACTGTCGGCCCGGGCCTGAACATCTACTTCCCGCCGATCGACAAGAAGTACATGGAAAACGTCACGCGTGAGCGTGCCTACACCAAGCAGGGCCAGATGCTGACCGAAGACGAGAACATCGTCGAAGTGCCGCTGACCGTGCAGTACAAGATCAGCAACCTGCAGGACTTCGTGCTGAACGTTGATCAGCCGGAAATCAGCCTGCAACACGCTACCGAAAGTGCCCTGCGCCACGTCGTCGGTTCGACCGCGATGGACCAGGTGCTGACCGAAGGTCGTGAATTGATGGCCAGCGAGATCAAGGAGCGCCTGCAACGGTTCCTCGATACCTATCGCACCGGTATCACCGTCACCCAGGTGAACGTACAGAGCGCCGCTGCACCGCGCGAAGTACAGGAAGCCTTCGATGACGTGATCCGTGCCCGTGAAGACGAGCAGCGTTCGCGCAACCAGGCTGAAACCTATGCCAACGGTGTCGTGCCGGAAGCCCGTGGTCAGGCCCAGCGTATCCTCGAGGATGCCAACGGTTACCGCGACGAAGTGGTCTCTCGCGCCAAGGGTGAGGCAGATCGCTTTACCAAGCTGGTCGCCGAGTACCGCAAGGCGCCGGAAGTCACGCGTGAACGTCTGTACCTGGACACCATGCAGGAAGTCTTCAGCAACACCAGCAAGGTTCTCGTGACCGGCAGCAAAGGTGGGCAGAACAACCTGCTGTACCTGCCGCTGGACAAGATGATCGAAGGTGGTCGTAGCAGCACCAGCGCGCCGTCCACCGGTTCCAATGCCGCTGCCAATGAAGCGAGCGCCCGTGCGGCCGCTGACTTGCTGCAACAGCAAACACGTACCAGGGAGAGTCGTTGATGAGCAATAAATCGCTGACCGCCCTGATTGTGGGCGTCGTCGTGGTCATCGCTGCCTGGAACTGCTTCTACATCGTGGCTCAGACCGAGCGTGCGGTGCTGCTGCAATTCGGTCGCGTGGTCCAGGCAGATGTTCAGCCGGGCCTGCATGTGAAAGTCCCCTACGTCAACCAGGTGCGCAAGTTCGATGCCCGCCTGATGACTCTGGATGCACCGACACAGCGCTTCCTGACCCTGGAAAAGAAAGCCGTGATGGTTGACGCCTACGCCAAGTGGCGCGTCAAGGATGCCGAGCGCTTCTACACCGCGACCTCCGGCCTCAAGCAGATTGCCGACGAGCGTTTGTCGCGCCGTCTGGAATCGGGCCTGCGTGACCAGTTTGGTAAGCGCACCCTGCATGAGGTGGTATCCGGTGAGCGCGACGCGCTGATGGCAGATATCACCCGTTCGCTGAACACGATGGCGGAAAAAGAGCTGGGCATCGAAGTGGTTGATGTCCGGGTCAAGGCCATCGATCTGCCGAAGGAAGTGAATCGCAGCGTGTTCGAGCGTATGAGCACCGAGCGTGAGCGTGAAGCCCGTGAGCACCGCGCCAAGGGTAACGAGCTGGCAGAAGGTATCCGTGCGGATGCCGACCGTCAGCGCCGTGTACTGTTGGCCGAAGCTTATCGCGAGTCTGAAGAGGCCCGTGGTGACGGTGATGCTCAAGCTGCGGCGATCTACGCCAAGGCCTACGGCCAGGACCAGGAGTTCTACGCGTTCTACCGTAGCCTGCGTGCCTACCGTGAAAGCTTCGCGAACAAAACCGACGTCATGGTGCTGGACCCAAGCAGCGACTTCTTCCGCTACCTGGAAAAGTCCAAGTAACCGGCCTGTGATTCTGTAGGTTTCACTCCCGTCGGGCGGCTAAAACGCCTGGCGGGGTGATCCTTTCAGAAAACGGGTGTATGATGCGGCAGCCGGGAAATTCCCGGCTTTTTTGCGTCTGCATGTTTGATTCGGCAGGCGTGACAGGTTTTTCGAGGAAAGTGCCCGACGAGGCCGATTACAGGCCGTTCGTCACGTCGCTCTTGCGCGTGGTTTATGCAGGGGGCGGGTGTTTTCTGCTTCACTCAAGGCTCGGCCGAGGGCTGGCCGCCCGGATCAAAGGGGAATGGCGTAATGGCAACGGTAGACCGCTGGCTGCTGCCAGATGGCATCGAAGAAGTACTGCCACCAGAAGCTGCGCGCATTGAAGTAGCGCGTCGCCAGGTGTTGGATCTGTTCCAGAGCTGGGGTTACGAGTTTGTCGTGACCCCCCATATCGAGTACCTGGAATCCCTGCTGACCGGCGCGGGCCAGGACCTGGATCTGCGCACCTTCAAGGTCATCGACCCGCAATCGGGCCGGCAAATGGGTTTCCGTGCCGACATCACGCCGCAAGTGGCGCGTATCGATGCGCACACCCTGCGTCGCGAAGGTCCGAGCCGTCTTTGCTATGCCGGCAGCGTGCTGCATGCTCAGCCGCGCGCGTTGTCGTCGTCCCGCAGCCCGATCCAGTTGGGCGCCGAGTTGTACGGCGATGCGAGCCCGAGCAGCGACGTTGAAGTGATCAGCCTGATGCTGGCCATGCTGCAACTGGCTGATGTGCCGGATGTCCACATGGACCTGGGTCACGTCGGTATCTACCGTGGGCTGGCCCGTGCGGCCGGTTTGTCCGGTGAAGTAGAGCAACAGCTGTTCGATGCCCTGCAACGCAAGGCCATCGATGAAGTGATTGCCCTGACGGCGGGTGTGCCTGCCGATCTGGCTGACATGCTGCGTGCACTGGTCGACCTGTGCGGTGGCCGTGAAGTGCTGGTGGCTGCCCGTGAGCGCCTGGCCAAGGCGCCGGCGCCGGTACTGGCTGCACTGGACGACGTACTGGCGATTGCCGAGCAGTTGTCGGCGCGCTTCCCGGAGCTGCCGCTGTACTTTGACCTGGGTGAGTTGCGCGGCTACCACTACCACACCGGTGTGGTGTTCGCTGTATTTGTACCGGGTGTTGGCCAAGCCATCGCCCAGGGTGGTCGTTATGACGATATCGGCGCCGACTTCGGTCGTGCGCGTCCGGCCACTGGTTTCTCCACCGATTTGAAAACCCTGGTGACCCTGGGGCGTGCCGAGGTCGAGCTGCCGTCTGGTGGCATCTGGATGCCCGACAGTACGGACGCAGCACTCTGGCAGCAGGTTTGCCAGTTGCGCAGTGAGGGTCAGCGTGTCGTCCAGGCTTTGCCTGGGCAGCCATTGGCCGCCGCCCGTGATGCGGACTGCGACCGGCAATTGATTCTGCAGAACGGGCTTTGGCAAGTATCGCCACTGGCTTCTTGAGTTTTCCTGCCGGCCATCGCCGGCACCAAGTTTGCGCGAATGAGGACAAGTGTTATGGGTAAGAATGTCGTAGTCCTGGGCACCCAATGGGGTGATGAGGGCAAAGGCAAGATCGTTGATCTGCTGACCGAACATGCTGCCGCCGTAGTGCGCTACCAAGGTGGCCACAACGCTGGCCACACCCTGGTCATCGATGGCGAAAAAACCGTCTTGCACCTGATCCCATCGGGCGTGCTGCGCGAAGGTGTGCAGTGCCTGATCGGCAACGGCGTGGTGGTTGCACCTGACGCTTTGCTGCGTGAGATCACCAAGCTGGAAGAGAAAGGCGTACCGGTGCGCGAGCGCCTGCGTATCAGCCCGTCCTGCCCGCTGATCCTGTCGTTCCACGTTGCGCTGGACCAGGCCCGTGAAAAGGCCCGTGGCGAGCTGAAGATCGGTACCACCGGTCGCGGCATCGGCCCAGCCTACGAAGACAAGGTTGCACGTCGTGGCCTGCGTGTCGGCGACCTGCTCAACATGCCGCGCTTTGAAGACAAACTGCGTGAACTGGTGGATTACCACAACTTCATGCTGGTCGGTTACTACAAAGAGCCAGCCATCGAGTTCGAAAAGACCCTGGCCGAGTGCAAGGAATACGCTGAGCTGCTCAAGCCACTTATGCTGGACGTGACTGCCGAGCTGCACGACCTGCGTCGTGCCGGCAAAGACATCATGTTCGAAGGCGCCCAAGGTTCCCTGCTGGACATCGACCACGGCACCTATCCGTACGTGACCAGCTCCAACACCACCGCGGGTGGCGTTGCCACCGGTTCCGGCGTTGGCCCGATGTTCCTGGACTACATCCTCGGCATCACCAAGGCTTACACCACTCGCGTAGGTTCGGGTCCGTTCCCGACTGAGCTGTTCGACGACGTCGGCGCTCACCTGGCCAAGCAAGGTCACGAATTCGGCGCGACCACCGGCCGTGCTCGTCGTTGTGGCTGGTTCGACGCCGTTATCCTGCGTCGCGCTATCGATGTGAACAGCATCTCGGGCATCTGCCTGACCAAGCTGGACGTACTCGACGGCCTGGAAACCATCAATATCTGCATCGGCTACAAAGACGCCAACGGTAATGATGTTGCTCCGACCGACGCTGACAGCTACGTCGGCCTGCAGCCTGTGTACGAAGAAGTGCCGGGCTGGACCGAATCGACCGTGGGCGCCAAGACCCTGGAAGAGCTGCCGGCTAACGCCCGTGCCTACATCAAACGTGTCGAAGAGCTGATCGGTGCGCCGATTGACATTATTTCGACAGGTCCGGACCGCAACGAAACCATCGTTCTGCGTCACCCGTTCGCTTAATAAGCTGTTGATGTAAAAAGCAAAGGGCTCCTTCGGGAGCCCTTTGCCGTTTCTGTCGCCTGGGCGGCACGACCCTTGCTTTGGTTCTTTCTTTCGCGGTGCTATCAAATTAATGGCACCCGTGGTGGAGGGATTCCCGATGTCTGCCGTTCTCTCATTGTTACAAAGCCGTCTGTTGCGGCCGGTGTTCGTTACCCTAGGTATCGCCCTTTTGGTGCAAGTGCTGGTGGCCGTCGCCCTGACGCGAAGCACCGTCACAGCGTTGGAAGCGGATTTGGGTAATCGCCTGGGTATCGACAGTCAGAAACTGTCGGGTGAATTGGCCCAGGCCGGTCAAGAAGTCACGTCCAGCCTGGACAGCTTGTCGACGAGTACCCGTCAGCGTCTGACAGCGGGGCTTTCAACCCGCCTGCAGGAAGAGCAGAAGCAACTGCGTGCGACCCTGGAAAAAGACCTGAAAGACTCCGCCAATGACATGGCGCAGCTGCTGGCCTCGGTGGCGCCCCGCGCCATGTGGGACACTGACGTGCCGACGCTGTCGGAGTTTGCCCGGCGTGCCCAGCGCAATCCCAACGTGCTGTTCGTGGTCTATGACGACGCGGCGGGTGAGCATCTGACCCGCTACCTCAACCGTGAAAACCCGATTAACCAGGCGCTGTTGGAAAAAGGCAAAGGTGACCGCGCCCTGGATAAAGTGTTGGATGCGGCGAAAGATGACCCTTCAGTGTTCTATGTTGAAGCGTCCATCAGCCCCAACGGCGTGGAGATCGGTAAGGTGCGCATGGGGGTTTCCACGGCCGCAGTGGAGGCTGATCTGGCCGCGCTGGATAAGCGCTTCGCCGCACTGATCGCCAGCGGTGACCAGCTGGTGGGCGACAGCCTCAAGGGCGCAGCGGCCGATAGCGCTGCCGCCATGGGCGCGCGCCTGCAATCCGCGCAAGCCACCGCCACCCAAATGACTGCGAACACCACCAGCGCCGTCCAGGACGCTGCCGGCACCTTGCGCTGGCGCATTGGGATGGGCCTGGCGCTGGTCGGTTTCGGCGTGTTGCTGCTGATCGCCATCGTGTTGGGCCGCCGTGTGGTCAATCGCCTGAAGCTGCTGATCGCGGCCATGGACGACTTGGCGGCGGGCGAGGGTGACCTGACCAAGCGTGTGCAAATCAGCAGCAAGGATGAAATCGGCGACATGGCTTCGGCGGTCAATCGCTTTGTGGATAAGTTGCAGCCCATCGTGCGCGAGGCCGGGGATGTGGCCCAGCGTACTGGCGTGGAAATCGGCGCTATGACCTTGCGCAATGCCGGTGCTGACGCTGCGGCTGGTTTACAGCGCGATGAGGTGGCCGAGAGCTTGCGCGCACTGTCGCAGATGGTCGACGAGGCGCAGGCCGAGAGCCATGCGATGCAGGCGGCGTTGCAGCAGGTGGTGGATATTCGCCAGGCCACGGATGAGAACTCACGGACCTCGGCTGAGGTCGGCAGTTTGATCGAGGCGCTGGCGGGCCAAGTACAAGCGGGCTCCACGGTCATCGAGCGCCTGGCCCAGCAAAGCCAGCAGATCGAGGTGGTGTTGACCGTGATTCACGGCATCGCCGAGCAAACCAACTTGCTCGCCCTCAACGCCGCAATCGAGGCGGCGCGTGCTGGTGAAACCGGTCGAGGCTTTGCCGTTGTAGCGGACGAAGTGCGGGCGCTGGCAAGCAAGACTCAAAGCTCCACCGGCGATATCCAGGCGCATATCGTGGCGTTGCAACAGGGCGCGCGGGAGGCGGTGGAAACCATCGGCAAGGCTGGGCGCCAGGCCAGTGAAGGTTTGCTGGTCCTGCGCGACAGCGTGCGTTTGCAGCAGACGGTGCAGGCCTCGGTGGAGCAGGTGCATGCGGCGATTGGCTTGGCAACCCGTGCCGCTGAGCATCAGGCTCAGGGTGCCCATGCGGTGCGTGGGCGGGTCGAGGTAATCCATGCCCAGGCCGAGCGGGCTGCGCAGGCGGTGGTGGAAACAACGGCCAGTGGCAAGGTGCTGGATGGGTTGGCGGCGCAGTTGAAGGCGAGCCTGGGGCAGTTCAGGGCTTAGCGGCCTCATCGCTGGCAAGCCAGCTCCTACAGGTTATGCGCAACCCTTGTAGGAGCCGGCTTGCCGGCGATGATGTCCTAGCGGCTCAGATACATCCGAGTCGTGAGCAAATACACCGGCAACCCCGACACTAGAATCAACAGCGCCGCATAAGGCGCCGCCGCCGCAAACTCTACATTCGAGGTATGCGCCCACACCGCCGTCGCCAATGTATTCAACCCTGTCGGGCTAAGCAGCAACGTCGCGGTCAATTCCTTCATCGCATCCAGGAATACCAATGCAAATGCAGCGCCGAGCGCCGGGAAAATAATCGGTAAGGTCACCCGGCAAAACGCACTGAGCGATGAAGCCCCCAGCGTGCGTGCAGCCTCTTCAAGCTGCGGAGCAGCCTTGTTCAACGCGGTGCGAATCGGCGCCTGGGCCAGCGGCAAGAACAGCAGCGCATAAGCAATCAACAACAGCGCCGATGTCTGGTACAGCGCCGGCACATAGTGCAGGGCGAAGTACACCAGCGTCAGCGCAATCACCAAGCCGGGCAAAGCGTGCAGCAGATAGGGTAGGCGTTCGGCCCAGATCGCCAGTTGGCCCTTGTAGCGCACCACCAGCAATCCGACCGGCACCGCCAGCACCAGGCAAAGCGCGGCGCCTCCGAGGGACAGCGCCAATGAGGACAGCAACGCCTCACCGATCTCTGCTACCGGGAAGGCGGCAGAAGATCCCACCGCCAACCAATAACCGAGCATCCCCAGCGGAATCCCGCTGCCGATGATCGCCAGCGCCAGGCAATAAACCTGACCTAATGACGTCCACTTCCCCAGTCGAACCTGCTCCGCATGCCGCGCCGCGCCCTGGCCGATACGCACGTGCCGGCCCTTGCCGCGCACGCGGAACTCCAGCCACAGCAGAGTCAGGCACATCACCAACAGCACCGCCGAGAGCATCGCGGCATTCGCATTGCTGAACTCAAGCTCGAACTGTTGGTAGATCGCAGTGGTGAAGGTCTGCAAACCGATGATCGACAGCGCGCCAAACTCCACCAGCATATGCAGCGCAATCAACAATGCCCCGGCCAGCAGCGACGGCCACAGTAGCGGCAAAGTGATGCGAAAGAACACGCCCCAGCGATTCAGTCCCAGGGTGCGGGCCGACTCTTCCAGGGACGGGTCAAGATTGCGCAGGGTCGCTGCCACCGGCAGAAACACCAGCGGGTATTTCGACAGGCTCATCACCAGGATCGCCCCGCCAAGCCCTTCGAAACTGGCGCTCAGCGATACCCAGGTAAAGCTGCTGACAAACGCCGGCACTGCAAACGGCAGGCACAGTATCACGCCCCAGATGCGTCGCCCCGGCAGGTTGCTGCGCTCCAGCAGCCAGGCCAGGGACAGGCCGATCACGCCACACGTCACCGTCACCCCGATCATCAGCGCCAAGGTATTGCGCAGCAACCCGAACACATACGGCCGCCACAGCAGGTGCACCGCCTCCGCCCAACCGGCTTGCCACGCCTTGAGCCCGACATAGGCCAGTGGCAGCAGACTCAAGCCGACCAGCAACAGTACGGGCAGCAACAACCAGATCGACGGGCGCTTGCGCCTTGGGCTGAACCCCCCGCGCAGGGCGGGGGCGGGTAGCGATGGGTTCATCAGTTCAAGCCAACATCGCGTTCCAGGTCCAGGGCTTCTTCGGCGTTGCCAAGGTCCGCAGGGGTGACTCTCGGCGGTTGCAGCTCGCTGAAAGGCTTGAGACCGCGGCTGGATTCCATGCCTTTACGCAGCGGGTATTCAGCCGAGGTGTTGGTGATGACGCGCTGGCCCTCTTCACTGGCCATGAACGCCAGCAGTTGCTGGGCTTCTTTCGGATGCTTGCTGGATTTCAGCGCCGCCGCCGAAGATACGGTGATCAGGCCCCCGGCATCGCCATCGGTGAAGTAATGCAGTTGGGAGTCCAGGTTGGTTTTTTCTTTCTTCAGGGCGAACCAGTAGTAGTTGTTCACCAGCACGGTAGCCACTTCACCATTTTCAACGGCTTTGAGGGCGACCATGTTGTTGCTGTAGACCTTGCCGAAGGCGCGCAGGCCGGTCAGCCATTCTTCGGCGGCTTCACGCCCGTGCAGCTTGATGATCGCCACGGCCTGTTCCTGGAAGGCGCCGCTGGTAGGTACGAAGCCGACCTTGCCTTGCCACTCGGGGCCGGCGAAATCCAGCACCGATTTCGGCAGGTCTTTTTCCGCGATCAATTTCGGATTGAACGCCACGACGCGGGTGCGCGCGGTCACGCCCATCCAGTCGCCATTGGCGCCGACATAATCCTTGGGCAATACGTCGAGGGTGCTGGCGTCGATCTTGGCCAGCAGGCCTTGCTCGCCGAGTTTGTTCAGGGGTGGCGATTCTTCGGTGTAGATCACGTCGGCAGGCGAGCGGTCGCCTTCTTCCACGACCTGGCTGGCAAGCTGGTTGCTGCTGCCTTTGCGCACGTTGACGTGAATGCCGGTCTTGGCTTCGAAGGCCTTGGCGAGTTCATCGCCGACTTCTTTGTGCTGGCCGTTGTACAGGGTCAGGGAAACCTTGTCGGCGGAATAGGCGGTGGGCGAGAGCAGGGTCAGGCCGAGCAGAGTGATGGTCAGGCCACGCAGAAGGGATGTCTTGAGATGGGTATCGCGGATCATCATCCGGGTTGTTCCTCACTTGTATGCAACAAATACTTACAAGGATAAACGATAAAGTTTCTCAGGTGCGGGCGAGGGGGTAAATCACTGGGAAAGTTTCCAGGCCTGGGTTTTCAAACCCCGGAAACGAAAAAACCCGCTTTCGCGGGTTTGATCTGAATTTGGTGCCCAGGAGAAGACTCGAACTTCCACGACCTTGCGATCACCAGCACCTGAAGCTGGCGTGTCTACCAATTTCACCACCTGGGCATTATCAGCAGCGCTTGCGCTGTTGATGGGACGAACTATACGGAGGGCTTTTTGATCTGTAAACCCCTGATTCGAAAAAATAAATCAAGTTTTCCGTTAAAAATCAAAGGCCTGAAACGAAAAAACCCGCTTTCGCGGGTTTGATCTAAATTTGGTGCCCAGGAGAAGACTCGAACTTCCACGACCTTGCGATCACCAGCACCTGAAGCTGGCGTGTCTACCAATTTCACCACCTGGGCATTATCAGACAACGTTGCCGTCGTCGATGGCGCGCACTATACGGAGGGGATTTTAAGCTGTAAAGCCCTGCCACGAAAAAAGCCTGGAAAATTTCGCCAGTGGTCGTGCAAGGTGCCCGCCGGGGGCTGCAAAGGGCTTTAAAAGGCTTGTTGGCGTCTGAAATTTCCCGTTTCAATACGCGTATGCCAAACTAACCCGCATATAGACAAGGTGAAAACTCTCTAATGGCCGATTGGCAGTCCCTCGATCCCGAGGCCGCTCGTGAAGCGGAAAAATATGAAAACCCTATTCCTAGCCGTGAACTGATCCTGGCGCATCTCGCCGATCGGGGTTCGCCTGCTAGCCGCGAGCAGTTGGTTGAAGAATTCGGTCTGACCACCGAAGACCAGCTCGAAGCCCTGCGCCGCCGTTTGCGTGCCATGGAGCGTGATGCTCAACTGATCTACACCCGCCGTGGCACTTACGCGCCTGTGGATAAGCTCGACCTGATCCTGGGTCGCATTGCCGGCCATCGTGATGGTTTCGGCTTCCTGATCCCGGACGACGGCAGCGATGACTTGTTCATGAGCCCGGCGCAAATGCGCCTGGTGTTCGATGGCGACCGTGCCCTGGCGCGCGTTTCCGGCCTGGACCGTCGCGGTCGCCGTGAAGGCGTGATCGTCGAAGTGGTGTCCCGTGCCCACGAGTCCATCGTCGGCCGTTACTTCGAAGAAGGCGGCATCGGCTTTGTGGTGCCGGATAACCCGAAGGTCCAGCAGGAAGTGCTGATCACCCCAGGCCGCAATGGCGCCGCCAAGGTCGGTCAGTTCGTCGAGGTGAAGATCACCCACTGGCCAACCGCGCGGTTCCAGCCCCAGGGCGATATCGTTGAAGTGGTCGGCAACTACATGGCGCCGGGCATGGAAATCGACGTTGCGCTGCGCACCTACGATATTCCTCACGTCTGGCCTGAGGCTGTGCTCAAAGAAGCCGGCAAGCTCAAGCCTGAAGTGGAAGAGAAAGACAAAGAAAAACGCATCGACCTGCGCCATCTGCCGTTCGTCACCATCGACGGCGAAGACGCCCGCGACTTTGACGATGCGGTCTACTGCGAAGCCAAGCCGGGCAAGCTGCGCTTGTTCTCCGGTGGCTGGAAGTTGTTCGTCGCGATTGCCGACGTGTCCAGCTACGTGAAGATTGGTTCGGCCCTGGATAACGAAGCCCAGGTGCGCGGCAACTCCGTGTACTTCCCTGAGCGCGTGATCCCGATGCTGCCTGAGCAGCTGTCCAACGGCCTGTGCTCCCTGAACCCGAAAGTCGACCGTTTGGCCATGGTGTGCGAGATGACTATCTCGAAAACCGGCGAAATGACCGACTACCAGTTCTACGAAGCGGTGATCCACTCCCAGGCGCGCCTGACCTACAACAAGGTCAGCACCATCCTGGAAACGCCGAAGACCAGCGAAGCCAAGGCCCTGCGTACCGAATACGCTGGCGTGGTGCCGCACCTCAAGCAGCTTTACTCGCTGTACAAGGTGCTGCTGGGCGCTCGTCACACCCGTGGCGCGATCGATTTTGAAACCCAGGAAACCCGGATTGTCTTCGGTTCCGAGCGCAAGATCGCTGCGATCACCCCGACCACGCGTAACGATGCACACAAGCTGATCGAGGAATGCATGCTGGCGGCCAACGTGGCCACCGCTGAATTCCTGAAGAAGCACGAAATTCCTGCTCTGTACCGCGTGCACGACGGCCCGCCGCCGGAACGCCTGGAAAAACTGCGCGCCTTCCTCGGCGAGCTCGGCCTGTCCCTGCACAAAGGCAAGGACGGCCCGACGCCGAAGGATTACCAGGCGCTGCTCGCCAGTATCAAGGACCGTCCGGATTACCACGTGATCCAGACCGTGATGCTGCGCTCCCTGAGCCAAGCGGTGTACAGCGCTGACAACCAGGGCCACTTCGGCCTGAATTACGAGGCGTACACCCACTTCACCTCGCCAATTCGCCGTTACCCGGACCTGCTCACGCACCGCGCGATTCGCAGCGTGATCCACTCCAAGCAGAACACCCCGCACGTCAAGCGTGCCGGTGCCATGACCATTCCGAAAGCACGGATCTATCCGTACGACGAAGCGGCCCTGGAACAGCTGGGCGAGCAGTGCTCCATGAGCGAGCGCCGCGCCGACGAAGCCACCCGCGACGTAGTGAACTGGCTCAAGTGCGAGTTCATGAAGGATCGCGTAGGCGAGACTTTCCCTGGCGTGATCACGGCCGTGACCGGTTTTGGCCTGTTTGTCGAACTGACCGACATCTACGTCGAAGGCCTGGTGCACGTCACCGCGTTGCCGGGTGACTACTACCACTTCGACCCTGTGCACCACCGCCTGGCGGGCGAGCGCACCGGTCGCAGCTTCCGTTTGGGCGATACCGTGGAAGTGCAGGTCATGCGCGTCGACCTCGACGAGCGCAAGATCGACTTCGGCATGTCCGACAAGCCAGCCGAATCGCCGGGCAGCCGTAAAAAACGCGGCAGCGAACCGACCAGCAAAGGCAAGGCAGCACCCGCTAAAGCAGCGACCGCCGAGCCTGCACCTGCCAAGGCCGGTCGTCGTCCGTCCGCGAAGGAAAAGGCCCCCGAAGCCTATCGCCCAAGCGATGCGGCGGCGAAAAACGCCGAGCTGCGCAAGAGTCGCGAGTTGAAGCAGCAGTTGCTCAACGAAGCCAAAAGCGGTGGTAAAGCGGCGTCTGGGGGAAAGTCCCACGGGGCGGAAAAGCCGTCGAGCAAGCCAAGTAAACACCGTAAAGGCCCGCCAAAGGCGGGTTCGGGCCCTGCCAAAAGCGGCGGGTCGCGCAAACCTAAGGCCAAGTCATGAGTCTGGAAAAAATCTACGGCGTGCACGCCGTAGAAGCACTGCTGCGTCACCACCCTAAACGCGTCAAGCAAGTGTGGTTGGCCGAAGGCCGCAGCGAGCCGCGCGTGCAAGCGCTGGTTGAACTGGCGACCCAAAACAAGGTTGCCATCGGTCAGGCCGAGCGTCGCGAAATGGACGTGTGGGTCGAAGGCGTCCACCAGGGCGTCGTGGCGGACGTCAGCCCGAGCCAGGTCTGGGGCGAGGCGATGCTCGACGAGCTGCTCGACCGTACCGAAGGTGCGCCGTTGCTGCTGGTGCTGGACGGCGTGACCGATCCGCACAACCTCGGCGCTTGCCTGCGTTCGGCGGACGCTGCCGGCGCGCTGGCGGTGATCGTGCCTAAAGATAAGTCCGCGACCTTGACGCCGGTCGTGCGTAAAGTCGCCTGCGGCGCGGCGGAAGTGATTCCGCTGGTGGCCGTGACCAACCTGGCGCGCACCCTGGAGAAACTCCAGCAGCGTGGCCTGTGGGTCGTGGGCACGGCAGGCGAGGCCGAGGTCAGCATTTATGACCAGGATCTCACCGGCCCAACCATTTTGATCATGGGCGCCGAGGGCAAAGGCATGCGTCGCCTGACCCGCGAACATTGCGATTACCTGGTCCATCTGCCGATGGCCGGTAGCGTCAGCAGCCTCAACGTGTCAGTTGCCACCGGCGTGTGCCTGTTTGAAGCCCAGCGTCAGCGTGGCGCCAAGGCCAAATCGAAGAAATGATCCACCTGCAGTGATTGGTGATTGTTCAAATAATCACCAATCACCTTGCACGCTTCCTCCCCCTTCTCTACAATTGCGCCCCTTGCCTTCCTGGCGGGCACCGATGTGCCTCCCTGCGGCAAGATCCATAAGTGTCATTCACTCCTTGTCTGACCGTTTTTGAGCGGCAGGCTACAACCCGTAAGGAGCATTCATGCGTCATTACGAAATCATCTTTTTGGTCCACCCGGATCAAAGCGAGCAAGTCGGCGGCATGGTTGAGCGTTACACCAAGCTGATCGAAGAAGACGGCGGCAAAATCCACCGTCTGGAAGATTGGGGCCGTCGTCAACTGGCCTACGCAATCAACAATGTTCACAAGGCTCACTACGTGATGCTGAACGTTGAGTGCACTGGCAAGGCCCTGGCCGAGCTGGAAGACAACTTCCGCTACAACGATGCTGTGATCCGTAACCTGGTCATCCGTCGCGAAGAAGCCGTTACCGGCCAATCCGAGATGCTCAAGGCTGAAGAAAACCGCAGTGAGCGCCGTGAGCGTCGCGACCGTCCTGAGCACGAAGGCGCTGATAGCGCTGATAGTGATGACAGCGACAACAGCGATAACGCTGACGAGTAATCCACGGACCTTTTAAGGAGCCTATCAAATGGCACGTTTCTTCCGTCGTCGTAAATTCTGCCGCTTCACCGCTGAAGACGTGAAAGAGATCGATTACAAAGATCTCAACACTCTGAAAGCCTACGTATCCGAGACCGGCAAAATCGTTCCAAGCCGTATCACCGGTACCAAAGCACGTTATCAGCGTCAGCTGGCCACCGCTATCAAGCGCGCCCGCTTCCTGGCCCTGCTGGCCTACACCGACAGCCACGGCCGCTGAGACCGGGCAGTCGACAAGTAGTAAGGGATTGAATGCATGCGCGCCTTAGCTGAGTTCATCATGCGCGGTCGTGTGCAGGCCACTCTGGTAGTGGCTGGATGTGCAGCATTGCCGTTGTTGTATTGGTTGGCTGCTGCCGCTGGATGCCTTGTGCTCCTGCGGCGCGGTTTGCAGGATGCCGTTGGCATCCTGGCCCTGGGAGTCGTAGCCGCCTTGATCTGGTGGTTGCAACTGGGCGAACCCAAAGTGCTTCTGGTGCTGCTGGGGTCGTCGAGCCTTGCGTTGGTTTTGCGCGCAAGTGAGTCCTGGGTCCGCACGCTGCTGGTCAGCGTGGCATTGGGGTTGGTGTTTTCGGTGTTGATTGACGCGGCTTTCCGCCCGCAGATCGAGGCGCTGTCGCAAGAGATCGTCAAGATCCTGCCGATGGCCCTCGGGGAACTCTACCAACAGCTGTCGGTAGAAGAGCGAGCGCGACTGGCAACGCTGATTGCACCGGCCCTGATCGGCCTGATGGCGGTAATGATGCAGATCGTCAGTTTGCTGAGCCTGATGCTTGGGCGTTATTGGCAGGCGTTGTTGTACAACCCGGGTGGTTTTGGTCGCGAGTTTCGCAGTATCAGAATCCCCGTGGGCCCGGCGATGTTGCTGCTGGCACTCATGGTGGTCGGACCGTACTTCGGTTCACAAGCCACCTTGCTGGTGCTGTTTTGCAGCGTACCGCTGGTGTTTTCCGGACTGGCCCTGATTCACGGGCTGGTCGCGCAGAAGCGCCTGGCCAAGTTCTGGCTGGTGGGGATGTACGTAACGATGCTGATGTTTATGCAGCTGATCTATCCGTTACTCGTGGTTTTGGCCATTGTCGACGGCCTGATTGATTTTCGCGGTCGTCTGGCGCCGAAAGACGCCGATAACGCGAACGGTGAAGGTTAAAAGTTAGAGGATTTTCACATGCAACTGATCCTTCTGGAAAAAGTCGCCAACCTGGGCAACCTGGGCGACAAAGTGAACGTTAAGGCCGGTTACGGTCGTAACTACCTGCTGCCATACGGCAAAGCCACCGCTGCAACCGCTGCCAACCTGGCTGCGTTTGAAGAGCGTCGTGCTGAGCTGGAACAAGCAGCAGCAGACAAAAAAGCTTCGGCCGAAACTCGCGCTGCCCAACTGGCTGAGCTGGAAGTGACTATCACTGCCACCGCCGGTGACGAAGGCAAGCTGTTCGGTTCGATCGGCACCCACGACATCGCTGATGCACTGACCGCCTCCGGCGTTGAAGTGCAGAAGAGCGAAGTTCGTCTGCCGAACGGCACCATCCGTAACGTAGGCGAATTCGACGTAGCCGTGCACCTGCACGCCGAAGTTGAAGCCACCGTACGCGTTATCGTGGTAGCAGCTTAAGCAGCACCTAACTGACTGGCACCTCGCGTGTCAGCCAGTTAACATCGGGCACGATCCTGTTTACAGGTCGTGCCTTTTGTTTTTCTACACACCCCAAATTCCAAGTGGCCATGAACGATATTTCAGCTCCTGAGCAATACGATCTGCAAACCGCTGCCCTGAAGGTGCCGCCGCATTCCATCGAGGCCGAACAGGCCGTGCTCGGTGGTTTGATGCTGGACAACAACGCCTGGGAGCGCGTGCTGGATCAAGTCTCGGACGGTGACTTCTATCGCCATGACCACCGCCTGATCTTCCGTGCCATCGCCAAGCTGGCCGACCAGAACTCACCGATCGACGTGGTGACCCTGGCCGAGCAGCTAGACAAGGAAGGCCAGACCTCCCAGGTTGGCGGCCTCGGCTACCTCGGTGAGCTGGCGAAGAACACGCCGTCCGTCGCCAACATCAAGGCTTATGCCCAGATTGTTCGCCAGCGGGCCACGCTGCGCCAACTGATCGGCATCAGCACCGAGATCGCCGACAGCGCCTTCAACCCGGAAGGGCGTACCGCCGAAGAGATCCTCGACGAAGCCGAACGCCAGATCTTCCAGATCGCCGAAGCCCGCCCGAAAACCGGCGGCCCGGTGGGCGTCAACGAGCTGTTGACCAAGGCCATCGACCGTATCGACACACTGTTCAACACCGACGCGGCCATCACCGGTATTTCCACCGGCTACGCCGACCTCGACGAGAAGACCAGCGGCCTGCAGCCGTCCGACTTGATCATCGTCGCCGGTCGTCCTTCCATGGGTAAGACCACCTTCGCAATGAACCTGGTGGAAAACGCCGTGTTGCGCAGCGACAAGACTGTCTTGGTGTACTCCCTCGAGATGCCAGGTGAATCGCTGATCATGCGGATGCTCTCGTCCCTGGGGCGTATCGACCAGACCAAGGTGCGTTCCGGCCAGCTGGAAGATGACGACTGGCCGCGCCTGACCTCGGCGGTCAACCTGCTCAATGACCGCAAGCTGTTTATCGATGACACCGCCGGCATCAGCCCGTCGGAGATGCGTGCACGCACCCGCCGCCTGGTGCGTGAGCACGGCGACATCGCCCTGATCATGATCGACTACCTGCAGTTGATGCAGATCCCGGGTTCCAGCGGTGACAGCCGGACCAACGAGATTTCCGAGATTTCCCGATCCTTGAAAGCCCTGGCCAAGGAATTCAACTGCCCGGTGGTGGCATTGTCCCAGCTCAACCGTTCCCTGGAACAACGTCCCAACAAACGCCCGGTGAACTCCGACTTGCGGGAATCCGGCGCGATCGAGCAGGACGCCGACGTGATCATGTTCGTGTACCGCGACGAGGTGTATCACCCTGAGACCGAGCACAAAGGCATTGCCGAGATCATCATCGGCAAGCAGCGGAACGGCCCCATCGGCTTTATCCGCCTGGCGTTCATCGGTAAGTACACCCGCTTCGAGAACCTCGCGCCGGGCAGTTACAACTTCGACGACGACGAATAACTCGTCTGCTCAATTCCGACCATTACCGTCGGAATTGGTCAAAATTTGTGCTATATTCCGCGCCCGCGATTTTCCATCTCAACACCGGTCACCGTCATGCAAACAGCCAAGCCGTTATTTGACTATCCCAAGTACTGGGCCGAATGTTTCGGTCCAGCGCCATTCCTGCCGATGAGCAGGGAGGAGATGGATCAGCTTGGCTGGGATTCCTGCGACATCATCATCGTCACCGGTGATGCGTACGTTGACCATCCGTCGTTCGGCATGGCGATCATCGGCCGGCTGCTGGAGTCCCAGGGCTTCCGCGTCGGGATCATTGCGCAGCCGAACTGGCAGTCCAAAGACGATTTCATGAAACTCGGCGAGCCGAACCTGTTCTTCGGCGTCGCGGCCGGCAACATGGACTCGATGATCAACCGCTACACCGCCGACAAGAAAATTCGTTCCGACGACGCCTACACCCCTGGCGGCATGGCCGGCAAACGCCCGGACCGCGCGAGCCTGGTGTACAGCCAGCGTTGCAAGGAAGCCTACAAGAACGTGCCGATCGTACTCGGCGGCATCGAAGCCTCCCTGCGCCGCATCGCCCACTACGACTACTGGCAGGACCGCGTGCGCAACTCGATCCTGATCGACGCCACCGCCGATATCCTGCTGTACGGCAACGCCGAGCGTGCGATTGTCGAAGTTGCCCAGCGCCTGTCGTGGGGCCACAAGATCGAAGACATCACCGACGTGCGCGGCACCGCGTTCATTCGCCGTGACACCCCTACGGGCTGGTACGAGGTGGACTCCACGCGTATCGACCGCCCGGGCAAGATCGACAAGATCATCAACCCGTACGTCAACACCCAGGACACCCAGGCCTGCGCCATCGAGCAGGAAAAGGGGCCGGTGGACGACCCGGAAGAAGCCAAGGTCGTACAGATTTTGGCCAGCCCGCGCATGACCCGCGACAAGACCGTGATCCGTCTGCCTTCGGTAGAGAAGGTCCGTGGCGACGCCGTGCTCTACGCCCACGCCAACCGCGTGTTGCACCTGGAAACCAACCCAGGCAACGCCCGTGCCCTGGTGCAGAAGCACGGTGAAGTGGACGTGTGGTTTAACCCGCCGCCCATCCCGATGACCACCGAAGAAATGGACTACGTGTTCGGCATGCCTTACGCCCGCGTCCCGCACCCGGCGTATGGCAAGGAAAAGATCCCGGCCTACGACATGATCCGCTTCTCGGTGAACATCATGCGTGGCTGCTTCGGCGGCTGCACCTTCTGCTCGATCACCGAGCACGAAGGCCGCATCATCCAGAACCGTTCCGAAGAGTCGATCATCCGCGAGATCGAAGAGATCCGCGACAAAGTGCCGGGCTTTACCGGCGTGATCTCCGACCTCGGCGGCCCCACCGCGAACATGTACCGCATCGCCTGCAAGAGCCCGGAAATCGAATCCGCGTGCCGCAAGCCGTCGTGCGTGTTCCCTGGCATCTGCCCGAACCTGAACACCGATCACTCGTCGTTGATCCAGCTCTACCGCAGCGCCCGTGCGTTGCCGGGTGTGAAGAAGATCCTGATCGCCTCCGGCCTGCGTTATGACTTGGCCGTCGAGTCGCCGGAGTATGTGAAAGAGCTGGTTACCCACCACGTCGGTGGTTACCTGAAGATCGCCCCGGAGCACACCGAGGAAGGTCCGCTCAACCAGATGATGAAACCGGGCATTGGCAGCTATGACAAGTTCAAGCGCATGTTCGAGAAGTACACCAAGGAAGCGGGCAAGGAGCAGTACCTGATTCCTTACTTCATCGCCGCCCACCCCGGCACCACCGATGAAGACATGATGAACCTGGCCCTGTGGCTCAAGGGCAACGGCTTCCGCGCCGACCAGGTGCAGGCGTTCTACCCGTCGCCGATGGCCACCGCCACCGCGATGTACCACTCGGGCAAGAACCCGCTGCGCAAGGTCACCTACAAGAGCGACGCGGTGACCATCGTCAAGAGCGAAGACCAGCGCCGTCTGCACAAGGCGTTCCTGCGCTACCACGACCCGAAAGGCTGGCCAATGCTGCGTGAAGCACTGACGCGCATGGGCCGTGCCGACTTGATCGGGCCGGGCAAGGACCAACTGATCCCCCTGCACCAGCCGAGCACCGACAGCTACCAGAGTGCCCGTCGCAAGAACTCGACGCCGGCCGGCAGCCACAAGGTCGCCAAGGAAACCACCACCAGGATCCTCACCCAGCACACCGGTTTGCCGCCACGTGGCAGCGACGGCAGCAACCCATGGGACAAGCGTGAGCAAGCCAAGGCCGCGGCCCAGGCGCGCAACAAGCAGGCCGCCAAGGAACGCAGCGATGCGGCCAAGGGCAAGGGCGGCAAGCCTGCGCGCAAGCCGGTGGTGCCGCGTTGATCGCAGCCTGAATATGCAAAACGCCAGCCTCGTGCTGGCGTTTTGCTTTCTAGGCGCTGGGTGGGCGGTTTGTTAAGGTGGCGCCCATTCAGTTCAAGGAAGAAAAACATGGCTAACCCCCTGGCCGGCATCGGCATGGATTCCAACCGCTCCCAATTCATGGCGCGCCAGCGCATCGAAAGCCAACTGAACCTGCCGCGTATATTTGCCGCCATCGACGCCGACCCCAACATCGTCGGTGCAGGTGTGGTGTATATCGACGCCGACTTCAACGTCGTCACCCTTCGCGAATTCAAGCCGATTTGCAGCATCCAGCCCAAACGCATCATCGTGCGCGAGGCGCAAAAATATGTGGCGCCCGCGCAGTTTGCCGACCAGGTGATGAATAATCCGCGCGAGTCGCGGCTGATCAGTGAAGCCTTCAACACCACGTTGTCCTGTGGTGGCGCGGTGCTGGGCTGGCTGGTGATGCTCAGTGGCACCATCGCGGTGCCGTTCACCGGTGGCGCCAGTTCGGTGGTCACGGTGATTGGCTACACCAGTGCCACCGCGAGTACAGCGTCCTGCCTGATGGGCGCGTTTCGTACGCGCAATGAGATCGTCAACCCAGGCATGAACGACTATCTGGACAGCGAAGAGTGGTACCAGAACGCGACCAAGATCATGGACGGCGCCGCTTTGGTGGGTGTGGGCGCCTCTGCATTGACTACGGTCAAGCTGGTCAACGTGGCGCGGGCATCCACCGGTAAATCCCTGCGCCAAGTGCTCAAGGGGCTTAACAGTCAGGAGCGGGAAAAACTGACCAAGGAATTGCTGAAAATCGCCGATCCGCAGATGTCGACCAAGATGCGCAAGCTGCTGCAACTGCGCGGCGACTTACCCAAGCGCTTTAGCCATACCCAGCTCAAGCACGCCACCATCGTGCAGATCGGCGATGCCTTCAGTGCAGGGCTGAGTGTCTGGGGCCTGGCGCGTTCGGATAACCCGGGCCAGCTCAAGACCCTGGCGATAGGGTTGTATGAGGAGCTTGAGTGATGAGCGGCGTACCGTCCCTGAAACCCTTTTTGCTGGAGCATTTCCCCTCGTTCATCGGCGTGATTCTCGCCGGTTGCCTCGGTGGTTCCGGTGCTATTTCCCTGGCGGCCAGCACCTATTTTGCCGACGTGCCCATGGCTACCAATGCCACGGTGTCCTGGTGTGTGGTGATTTTTGCCGCATTGTTCGTGGTCAACAGTAACTTCCTGGTGGTGCGCGGTCACGCCTGGGCGGTGTGGGGCATGGTGGGCTTTTTTGTGCTGTGTTTGCTGGTGGTATTGCCGACGCTGCAATACCGCCCACATTGGTTTATCTACAGTGAAAGCCTGTTCTGGCCCTTGCTCGGGTTGTTGCTGCTCAACGGCAAGGGCTATCGTTCGATGGTGAGGAAACTGGTTGAGGTGCGTCGCGTGCGTGAGGCGGCCAAGTCGGCCTGACTGGGTAGATTCCCCACCTACCTTCACACCCACGCCACAAATACGTGCGTGACTTGCACCATGGCACCGCCGTTGGCGCCGTTTTGGTGCTGTACTGCACCGGGTCTTACGATAACGCGCAATGACCGCCGCTCTGGCATAAGTCTTGCGCGCTTTGTTCCCATGCCCTGGCTCGCAGGAGGCCGCCGTGTCGATTCATGTCGCGTTGCACCACGTTACGCATTACCGCTACGACCGCGCTGTCGAACTCGGCCCACAGATCGTGCGCTTGCGCCCGGCGGCCCATAGCCGCACGCGGATCTTGTCCTACGCGCTGAAAGTGCTGCCCGAGCAGCATTTCATCAATTGGCAGCAGGATCCCCAGGGCAATTACTTGGCGCGGTTGGTGTTCCCGGAAAAGACTGACGAGTTGCGCATCGAAGTCGACCTGGTCGCTGAGATGGCCGTGTTCAACCCCTTTGATTTTTTCCTCGAACCCTACGCCGAAAAAATCCCCTTCAGTTACGCCGCCGATGAGCAGCGCGAGCTGGCGCCGTACCTGGAAACCCTGCCGCTGACACCGAAGTTCGCCGCGTACCTGGCGGGTATCGACCGCACACCCTTGCCGGCCGTGGACTTTCTGGTGGGCCTCAATCAGCGCTTGGCGGCCGATATCGGCTACCTGATCCGCATGGAGCCAGGCGTGCAAACCCCAGAGTTCACCCTGGAAAACGCCTCCGGCTCATGCCGCGACTCGGCCTGGTTGCTGGTGCAGATTCTGCGCAATCTGGGGCTGGCAGCACGTTTCGTGTCCGGTTACCTGATTCAACTCACCGCCGACGTCAAAGCCCTCGATGGGCCTTCCGGCACCGAAGTGGACTTCACTGACCTGCACGCCTGGTGCGAAGTGTATTTGCCCGGCGCCGGCTGGATCGGCCTGGATGCCACCTCCGGGTTGTTCGCCGGTGAAGGCCATATCCCGTTGGCCTGTAGTCCCGACCCCTCGTCTGCCGCACCGATCAGTGGGCTGGTAGAGCCGTGCGAGTGTGAATTCACCCACGAAATGTCAGTTGAGCGGATCTGGGAAGCGCCGCGCGTCACCAAGCCCTACACCGAAGAACAATGGCTGGCGATCCAGGCCTTGGGCCGTCAGATCGATGGCGACCTGCTCAAGGACGATGTGCGCCTGACCATGGGCGGCGAGCCGACCTTCGTCTCCATCGACGATCCCGACGGCGCCGAGTGGAACACCGCCGCCCTGGGGCCGGACAAGCGTCGGCTGTCTGCCGAGCTGTTCCAGCGCATGCGCAAGCACTACGCACCCAAGGGGTTGGTGCACTTCGGCCAGGGCAAGTGGTACCCCGGTGAGCAACTGCCGCGTTGGTCGCTTAATTGCTACTGGCGCCGCGACGGCGTGCCGATCTGGCACAACAGCGCGTTGATTGCCGATGAGCAAGAGGACTACGCCGCGGATGGCGCGCTGGCCGGGCGTTTCCTGGCCAGCGTCGCAGAACGCCTCAAGTTGCCGGCGCGCTTCGTTTTCCCGGCCTTCGAAGACAATTTCTACTACCTGTGGCGCGAAGGTGCACTGCCGCAGAACGTCACAGCCCAAGACCCGCGCCTGAGCGACGACTTGGAGCGCGAACGCCTGCGCAAGGTGTACAGCCAGGGCCTGGATAAAGTCATCGGCCAAGTGCTGCCGCTGGCGCGCACGGCGGCCAATGACCGTTGGCAGAGCGGGCGCTGGTACCTGCGTGACAACCACTGCCGCTTGGTGCCGGGGGATTCGCCGCTGGGCTATCGCCTGCCATTGGCCTCGCAGCCGTGGGTGACGGCGGCGGAGTACCCGTTTGTACATCCGACGGATCCGAACCAGGATCAGCCGGAGCTGCCGGCCGCGGCGCAACTGCAACACCATGCAGAGCCTGCGCCGAGTGATGAGCGCGTGCCCAAGGTGGACGAGTCCGCCGACTGGCTGACCCGCACCGCCCTGTGCGCCGAAGCGCGGGAAGGGCGCCTCTATCTGTTCATGCCGCCCCTGGAGCGCGTCGAAGATTATCTGGAACTGGTGGCAGCCATTGAAGCCACCGCCGAAGAGCTGCACTGCCCGGTATTGCTGGAAGGCTACGAGTCGCCGGCCGACACGCGGCTGAGTAACTTCCGCGTCACGCCGGACCCGGGTGTGATTGAGGTCAACGTGCAGCCGTCCGCCACGTGGGACGAATTGGTGGAACGCACCGAATTTCTCTACGAAGAGGCGCGGCAAACGCGATTGACCACCGAAAAATTCATGATCGACGGGCGTCACACCGGTACCGGCGGCGGTAATCACTTTGTACTCGGTGGTGCAACGCCCAAGGACTCACCGTTCCTGCGCCGACCCGATCTGCTGCGCAGCCTGATCAGCTACTGGCACAACCACCCGTCATTGTCTTACCTGTTTTCCGGCCTGTTCATCGGCCCGACTTCCCAGGCTCCACGGGTGGACGAGGCGCGCAACGACGCGTTGTACGAACTGGAAATCGCTTTCGCACAAATGCCAGAACCCGGCGAAGAGTGCCCGCCGTGGTTGGTGGACCGCCTGCTGCGCAACCTGCTGATCGACGTGACGGGTAATACCCACCGCGCCGAATTTTGCATCGACAAACTCTATTCGCCGGACGGCGCCACCGGCCGCCTCGGCCTGCTTGAACTGCGCGCGTTTGAAATGCCGCCCCATGCGCGCATGAGCCTGACCCAGCAGTTGTTGCTACGGGCGCTGGTCGCGCGTTTCTGGCGCGAACCCTACGCACCACCGAAGCTGGCGCGTTGGGGCACGGAGCTGCACGACCGTTTCCTGCTGCCACATTTCATCGAGCAAGACTTTGCCGACGTGATCGTCGAACTCAACGCCGCTGGCTACCCGCTGCGCGCCGAGTGGTTTGCCGCGCACCTGGAATTCCGTTTCCCCAAAGTGGGTGACTACGCCGTCAGCGGGATCGAGCTAGAGTTGCGCCAGGCTCTGGAACCCTGGCACGTACTGGGCGAGGAGGGCGCTGTGGGCGGCACAGTGCGTTACGTGGATTCGTCCCTTGAGCGTCTGCAAGTCAAATTGACCGGGCTGCCACCGCAACGCTACTTGCTGACCTGCAACGGCATCCCGGTGCCGCTGCAAGCCACCGGGCGAGTCGGTGAGTTCGTCGCCGGCGTGCGTTACCGCGCCTGGCAACCGGCTAACTGCCTGCAACCGACCATCCCGGTGCATGCGCCGCTGGTGTTCGATCTGCTGGACACTTGGATGCAGCGTTCGCTGGGCGGCTGCCAGTACCATGTCGCCCATCCGGGTGGGCGCAATTACGACAGCCTGCCGGTGAATGCCAACGAGGCAGAGAGCCGGCGCATGGCGCGGTTTTTCCGGTTGGGGCATAGCCCAGGGAAGCTTCCGGTGCCGGCAGTCGTCATCAACGATGAGTTGCCAATGACCTTGGACTTGCGGCGTTTCCCCAATAAAAATGACTAAACGCCATCCAACTGTAGGAGCCGGCTTGCCGGCGATTGCGCTATATCAGTCACCAGAAATGTTGCCTGAACCACCGCTATCGCCGGCAAGCCGGCTCCTACAGTAGATTGCGATGAATTTGCATTAAACTGAGCCCCCTTGCCTCTGCCGAGCGTTCCATGTCCGACTTGCTCGACCGTTACCCGCTGACCGCGGGCACTTATCACGAACTGCTGGATGACAGCGGCGCGGTGCGTGCCCATTGGCGGCGCTTGCTGGATCACCTGCAACGCAGCACGCCCGCGCAACTGGCCCAGCGCCAGGCGCTGTTGACCCGGCAGATCCAGGAAAACGGCGTGACCTACAACGTCTACGCCGACCCCAAGGGTGCCGACCGCCCGTGGGAGCTAGACCTACTGCCCCATGTGTTGGCCGCTGATGAATGGCAGCACCTCTCGGCAGGTATCGCGCAACGTGCACGCCTGCTCAATGCCGTACTGGCCGATCTCTATGGCCCGCAACGCCTGATCAAGGAAGGCTTGTTGCCGGCTGAGCTGGTATTCGGACATAACAATTTCCTGTGGCCGTGCCAGGGCATCCAGCCGCCGGACGGTGCGTTCCTGCACCTCTATGCCGTGGACCTGGCGCGCACGCCGGATGGTCGCTGGTGGGTCACTGCCGACCGTACCCAGGCGCCATCCGGTGCCGGTTATGCGTTGGAAAACCGCACCATCGTGTCCCGCGCCTTCCCGGATCTTTACCGTGATTTACAGGTGCAGCACCTTACCGGGTTCTTCCGCACCTTGCAGGAAACCCTGGCCCGCCAGGCGCCCGGTGATGACCAGCCGCCGCTGATCGTGCTGCTCACGCCTGGCCGGTTCAACGAAAGTTACTTCGAACACCTCTACCTTGCCCGCCAGTTGGGCTACCCGTTGGTGGAAGGCGGCGACCTCACCGTGCGCGACAGCACTGTGTTCCTGAAAACCCTCAGCGGCCTACGCCGGGTGCACGCGATCATGCGTCGCTTGGACGATGATTTCTGCGACCCGCTGGAGCTGCGCACGGACTCGGCCCTCGGCGTACCGGGTTTGCTGGATGCCGTGCGCCAAGGCAATGTGCTGGTGGCCAATGCCTTGGGCAGCGGCGTGCTGGAATCACCCGGTTTGCTGGGCTTTTTGCCGAAGATCAACGAGTTCTTATTTGGTGAAGAGCTGATTCTGCCGTCCATCGCCACCTGGTGGTGCGGTGAGGCGCCGGTGCTGGCCGAAGCGCTGGAGAAGCTGCCGGAACTGCTGATCAAACCCGCGTTTCCGTCGCAGAGTTTTGCGCCGGTATTCGGCCGCGACCTCAACGACGAACAACGCCAGGCCCTGGCTGAGCGCATGCGCGCGCGGCCCTACGCCTACGTCGCCCAGGAGCTGGCTCAATTATCCCAAGCGCCGGTATGGCACACCGTGGATGACCACCTGCAACACCGCGCCATCGGCATGCGCGTATACGCCGTGGCCAGTGACGACGGTTACCGTGTGCTGCCCGGCGGCCTGACGCGCGTAGCGGCCGAAGCCGATGCCGAAGTGGTGTCGATGCAACGCGGTGGTGCGAGCAAGGACACCTGGGTGCTCGGCGAACGCGCCGCCGGTGGCGAACACTGGCGTGCCCAACGCGCGATTGGCGCCCACGACCTGGTGCGCCGCGATCCTTATCTACCGTCCCGCGTAGTGGAAAACTTGTTCTGGTTTGGCCGTTACTGCGAACGCTGCGACGACAGCGCGCGTTGGCTGCGTATCGTGCTGGCGCGTTATGTGGATGGCGACGACCCGTTGGCCCTGCAGGCGGCTGTCGAGCTGGGCGAAAACCTGCGTCTGCTGCCCGAGGAGGGCGAGTTGCCTGAGCGCCTGTTGGCGGCGCTGCTGGGTGATGATTGGCCGTCCAGCCTGCGCGCCAACCTGCAACGCTTGCAGTGGGCGGCGTCGCAAGTGCGCGGCAAGCTGTCCCGAGAGAACTGGCAGGCCCTGGTGGAGCTGCAACGCGAAGCCATGGAGCTGGAAAGTGAGTCACCGGATTTTGGCGAGTTGCTGGATTTCCTCAACCGTCTGGTGATGTCGTTGGCGGCGCTGTCCGGGTTTGCCTTGGACGACATGACCCGTGACGAAGGCTGGCGCTTTTTGATGATGGGCCGGCGTATCGAGCGTCTGCAATTCCTGAGCAGCAGCCTGGCGGCGTTCCTGCGCGGAGTGGCGGTGTTCGATCAGGCCGGGTTGGAGTGGTTGCTGGAATTGGGCAACAGCAGCATCACCTACCGTTCGCGTTATCTCGCGGTGCCGCAACTGATCCCGGTACTCGACTTGCTGTTGCTGGACGAACAGAACCCCCACGCGGTGCTGTTCCAGCTCAAATTGGTGAGCCGCACGCTGCGACGCCTCAACGATGATTTTGGTGTGCCTCGGGAAACTGGCCTTGGCCCATTGGTGGAGCGCCTGGCGCGTTTCGACCTGGGTTGCCTGGAGAACCCGTTGTTCGGCGAATCCAGCGTGCGTGCCGCGTTGGACGGCCTGGCCGACCTGCTGCAAGCAGTGGCCGATGAGAGTGGGCAAGTGTCGGACCGCCTGGCCTTGCGTCACTTTGCCCATGTGGATGATGTCAGCCAGCAAACGGTGTCGGTGTGATGAGTGCGCGCTACCAGATTTTTCACGATACCCACTACCACTACGACAGCCCGGTGTCCCTGGCCCAGCAACTGGCGCACCTGTGGCCAAGGCCGTGCGCCTGGCAGCGTTGCAGCTTGCAGCAACTGGATATCAGCCCGGAACCGACCTCGCGCCGCGATGAGCTGGACGTGTTTGGCAACCCGATCACGCGCCTGGCATTCGAGCGGCCGCATGATGAATTGCTGGTGAACGCTGGACTGACCGTGGAAGTGCTGGCGCGGCCGGCACTGGATTTCCAGCAGTCGCCCGCCTGGGACCAGACCCGCGACAGCCTGACCTACAGCAGCCAGCCGATGTCTGGTGAGTTGATCGAGGCCTGTCGCTACCGCTTCGAATCGCCCTACGTGCACTTGAAGAAAACCTTCGTCGAATTTTCCGAAAGCTGCTTTCCTCCCGGCAAACCGCTACTGCTGGGCGTACAGGCGCTGATGGAAAAAATCTTCAGCGAATTCACCTTCGATGCCGAGGCCACCCAGGTCGCCACGCCGCTGGTGGAAGTGCTCGAGCGCCGCCGCGGCGTGTGCCAGGACTTCGCCCACCTGATGCTCGCCTGCCTGCGCTCGCGGGGCCTCGCGGCACGCTATATCAGCGGCTACCTGCTCACCCAGCCACCGCCCGGCCAGCCACGGCTGATCGGCGCCGATGCGTCCCACGCGTGGGTGTCGGTGTATTGCCCGGTTTCGGGCTGGGTGGATTTCGATCCGACGAACAATGTGCAGCCGGCACTGGAGCACATCACCCTGGCCTGGGGCCGGGACTTTTCCGATGTGTCGCCGTTGCGAGGGGTGATTCTGGGGGGAGGAAGCCATGACCCGGAGGTGCGGGTGACGGTGATGCCACTGGAATAACAGTTGATTGTGCCGAGCCGGGCAGGCCGGCTCAGCACAAAGGAATTTATTCAGCCGGATCTTTTGGTGTTTCGGTCTCGTCGCTCGTTTCTTCACCATCAACATCGGCGTTCAGCCCATTGGCCTCTTCTTCTGCAGCGGCTTTCTTGCGTTGCAGTTTTTCCTCTTTCTTCTGCTCCTTGGCCAAGTCTCTCTGACGTTTGGCGAAGGAGTAATTAGGTTTGGCCATGGGCGATCCTCTAGGGTCGAAGGTGAGGGTGGCGGCGCGCAGCTGCCTTGGGACGACATGGTAGCAGCTTCAGGGTGCGCTTGGCCTTCACTTACCGCAGGCGTAGGCGGCCAGCAGGCCGTTGAACAGTTGGTTGAGGTACATGGCTCGGACTCCGATGGGTGATGAGTCGATCATAGCCAGAGGGTTGTACTTTGGCTGGTAGATTGTGTTGATCAGTCTGATAGCCTAAAGTTGTATACAATCTGTTGATTCAGATCATAAGAATTTCTGCCTGATTCAGGCACCCTTGTCGCAATACGCGTTTTCTAAACCCTGCCTTGGAGATTCACATGTTTGCCAAACTCGTTGCTGTTTCCCTGCTGACTCTGGCGAGCGGCCAGTTGCTTGCTGCAGAGTGCAAGGTCACTGTCGACTCCACCGACCAAATGTCCTTCAACACCAAAGCCATTGAAATCGACAAAAGCTGCAAGACGTTCACCGTCGAGCTGACCCACTCCGGCAACCTGCCGAAAAACGTCATGGGCCATAACTGGGTGCTGAGCTCCGCTGCCGACATGCCAGGCGTCGCCAGCGACGGCATGGCGGCCGGTATCGATAAGGACTACCTGAAGGAAGGTGATGCACGCATCATCGCCCACACCAAGATCATCGGTGCTGGCGAGAAAGATTCGGTGACCTTCGATGTGTCGAAGCTGAAGGCGGGGACTGACTACGCGTTCTTCTGCTCGTTCCCAGGCCACATCTCGATGATGAAAGGCACTGTGACCCTCAAGTAATCACGCGTTCGCTCTTCCTGTAGGAGCGAGCTTGCTCGCGAAAAACTCAATGACGCCGCGTCCATTCAGAATGCCCGCGTTATCGTTGACGGTCTTCGCGAGCAAGCCCGCTCCTACAGGTTTTAAGGTGAAAACGGCATGACCCGCTTGTGTTCAGTCTTGCGGTAGGTCTCGCAGATAATCCTGAACGCTTCCTCACGCACCGGCTCACCGTGCAGGAACGCATCGATCTCGGCATAGGTCACGCCATGTGACGCTTCGTCCGGCTTGCCCGGCGACAAGTCTTCCAGGTCCGCCGTCGGCACTTTCTCCACCAACGACTCGGGCGCGCCAAAGTGCCGCGCAATCGCACGCACCTGGTTTTTCACCAGGCCGCTCAACGGCGCCAAATCGCACGCGCCATCACCGAACTTGGTGAAAAAACCCATCACCGCTTCCGCTGCATGGTCGGTACCGATCACCAGGCCACCGGCCGCGCCGGCGATGGTGTACTGCGCGACCATGCGCATGCGCGCCTTGGTGTTGCCCAGCACGAAATCGCGGGACACCGCGGCCTTGCCTTCAAACGCTGCCACTTCATTGGCCAGGGCTTTGACGGCCGGGCCGATGTTCACGGTGTGGCGTTCGTCCGGCTCGATAAAGTCTACCGAGGCGGTGGCATCGATTTCGTCGAACTGGGTTTCGTAAGGCAGGCGCACCGCGATAAAGCGGTAAGCCTCATCACCGGTGCTGGCGCGTAGCTCCTGCATCGCGCGTTGGGCCAAGAGGCCTGCGGTCAGGGAGTCGACGCCACCGCTGATGCCCAGCACCAGCGTCTTGAGCCCGGAATTGCGCAGGCAGTCCTGGATAAAGGTCACGCGGCGGGCAACCTCGGCCTCGAGGGCGGCCTGGTCTTTGAACGGCGCTTGGACCTTGAGCTGTTCAGCAATCTCACGCTGTACGGCTTGCATGATTCACTCCTTGCTAGAGATGGCAGGTACTTTGAAAACATGACGCAAATAGGCGACGAAATTCGGGTCGGTGCAGTGGGTCTTGCCCGCTTCATCAGAGATCTTCGCGACGGGCTGGCCATTGCAGGCGGTCATTTTAAGCACGATGCTCATCGGCTCAACACCTGGAATGTCGCAGGTCAGGTTGGTGCCGATGCCGAAGCTCACATTAATGCGACCACGCAGGGCGCGGAATATCTCCAGGGCTTTGGGCAGTGACAGGCTGTCGGAGAACACCAACGTCTTGCTCATCGGCTCGATGCCGAGCTTGTGGTAGTGGGCGATGGCTTTTTCTGCCCATTGCACGGGATCGCCGGAGTCGTGGCGCAGGCCGTCAAACAGCTTGGCGAAGTACAGGTCGAAGTCGCCCAGGAACGCGTCGGTGGTGATGCAGTCGGTCAGGGCGATGCCCAGCAGGCCACGGTATTCGCGGACCCAGCAATCCAGCGCGGCGATCTGGCTGTCGATCAGGCGCGGGCCCAGTTGCTGGTGGGCCATGATCCATTCGTGGGCCATGGTGCCCAGCGGCTTCATGTCTAACTCGCGGGCCAGGTGCACGTTGCTGGTGCCGACAAAACGGCCGGGGAAGTCGTGCTTGAGCACGCTGACCACTTCTTCCTGCACCCGGTACGAGAAGCGCCGACGCGTGCCGAAGTCGGCCACTTGCAGCTCCGACAACTCGTCGCTACTGGCGTTGGCCGTCAGCCAGTCGAACTTGCGGTACAGCTGCTCCCGCGCCTGTTCGAGGATCACGGTCTGGTAGCGATAGCGGTTACGCACTTCGCTGACGATGGCCAGCATCGGCACTTCAAACAGGATCACATGCAGCCACGGCCCGCGCAGGCGGATGAACAGTTCGCCGTTCTCGATGCCGGTCTGCACGTAGCGCAGGTTGAAGCGGAACAGTCCCAGGAAGCGCAGGAAGTCCGGCTTCATGAAGCTGATGCGTTCCAGGAAACCCAACTGATCGGGGCTCAGGCTCAGCTCGGCGAGGCGTTCGATCTGGTAGCGGATCTCCGCCAGGTACGGGCGCAGGTCTTCGCTGTTACGGCAGCGGAACTCCCATTCAACTTCCACGTTGGGGTAGTTGTGCAGCACCGCCTGCATCATGGTCAGCTTGTAGAAGTCGGTGTCGAGCAAGTTCTGCACGATGCGATCGGCAAACACACTCTCGCTCATAACGGGAATCTCCAGACGGGTCGGCGATGGGCGCCGACCTTTACGCACAATTAAGGAAGGGGGCTAGTGGCGCATAGACGCGGGTCGGTTTGCCAGTGTTTTTTCAGTCGGCATCCAGCCGCTCCATCATCCACTTCACAAAATCGCGCACCTTGGGCACCTCCGCCGAATGCTCCGGGTACGCCAGATAATACGCATCCTGACTGGGCATCGCATGTTGCCAGGGGATCACCAGCTTGCCGTCGGCCAGCTCCTCTTCCACCAGGAATCGCGGTAGCAGCGCCACACCACAACCGACTTGCGCCGCACGAATGCACATATAAAAGGTATCGAAACGCGGCCCGTGATAGCTGTGCTCGGTCTGGTAGCCCTGGCTGGCGAACCAGTCATGCCAGCCCTGGGGGCGCGAGGCGTTTTGTAGCAGCACCAGGTTGCTCAATTGCGTGGGGTCGGAGAATGGCTGCGCCGGCAGGCTCTCTGGCGCGCACACCGGTACAAGCTCTTCGCTGAACAGCTTCAGGCTCTCGGTGCCGGGGCGTGAACCCTGTCCGAAGTAGAACGCCATGTCGGCCTTGCCTTGCAGCAACTCATCCGGCTCCTGTTCATTGCACAGGTCCAAGTGGATCTGCGGATGACGCAGTCGCCAGCCCTTCAGGCGCGGCACCAGCCAGCGCGCGCCGAAGGTGTAGGGCGTGGACACCCGCAGCACTTCGGTTTCGCCACCGTAGGAGCGCAGGTAGTGGGTGGACATCTCCACTTGAGTGAGGATCTTGCGCACTTCCACCAAGTACAGATCGCCCGCCGGGGTCATCTGCAAGCGCCGGCGCACGCGGCGGAACAACAGGTGCTGCAGCAACTCTTCCAACTGCGCCACCTGCTTGCTCACTGCGCTCTGCGTGAGGTTCAGCTCCTCGGCGGCGCGGGTGAAGCTCAGGTGGCGGGTGGCGGCTTCGAAGCACTGCAAGGCGGTGATCGAGGGCAAATGTCTTTTGTTCAGCACGGCGTGCCTCTTTTTATGCTTTGCATGAATAAACGGAATGATATCTCGCCTAATCGTCGTTTGTTGGCAAGTCTTGGGCCAGCTACAAATAAGCTCTGGATCGCCGTGTCGGTGGCGGCGTGAATTTTCTGTTTGAGATTGAAGGAGTGACCCATGGTTGCCGCATTGCTTGATCGTCTCGGGGTAAACCCGGCGCTGTACCAGTCGGGCAAGCAGCCCGTGCATTCGCCGATTGATGGCAGCCGTATCGGCAGTGTGCACTGGGAAGGTGCCGCCGAGGTGGAGCAACAGGTCAGTCGCGCCGAGCATGCATTCGAAGCCTGGCGCAAAGTGCCGGCACCTCGCCGTGGTGAGTTGGTGCGTCAGTTCGGCGACGTGTTGCGCGAATACAAGGCCGACCTGGGCGAGTTGGTGTCCTGGGAAGCCGGCAAGATCACTCAGGAAGGCCTGGGTGAAGTGCAGGAAATGATCGACATCTGCGACTTCGCTGTCGGCCTGTCGCGCCAGTTGTACGGCTTGACCATCGCCTCCGAGCGCCCAGGCCACCATATGCGTGAAACCTGGCATCCGCTGGGCGTGGTTGGCGTGATCAGCGCGTTCAACTTCCCGGTCGCCGTGTGGGCGTGGAACACCACCCTGGCGCTGGTGTGCGGCAATGCCGTGATCTGGAAACCCTCGGAAAAGACCCCGCTCACTGCGCTGGCCTGCCAGGCGCTGTTCGAGCGCGTGCTGAAGAAATTCGACGGCGCGCCGGAATACCTGAGCCAAGTGATCATCGGCGGCCGCGATGCCGGTGCTGCACTGGTGGACGACCCGCGTGTCGCGCTGATCAGCGCCACCGGCAGCACCCGTATGGGCCGCGAAGTGGCGCCGAAAGTCGCCGCGCGTTTTGCCCGCAGCATCCTGGAACTGGGCGGCAACAACGCGATGATCCTCGGCCCAAGCGCCGACCTGGACATGGCCGTGCGCGCCATCCTGTTCAGCGCCGTCGGCACCGCTGGCCAGCGCTGCACCACCCTGCGCCGGCTGATCGCCCATGAGTCGGTGAAAGAGGAAATCGTCACCCGTCTCAAGGCCGCCTATTCCAAGGTGCGCATCGGTCACCCGTTGGAAGGCAACCTGATCGGCCCGCTGATCGACAAGCACGGCTTCGACAACATGCAGGACGCCCTGGAACAAGCCTTGAGCGAAGGCGGCAAGGTGTTCGGCGGCAAGCGCCAACTGGAAGACACGTTTCCGAATGCCTACTACGTCTCGCCAGCGATTGTGGAAATGCCCGAGCAAAGCGACGTGGTGTGCACCGAGACTTTCGCGCCGATCCTCTATGTGATCGGCTACACCGACTTCAACGAAGCGCTGCGCCTGAACAACGCCGTGCCGCAAGGGCTGTCGTCGTGCATCTTCACCACCGATGTGCGCGAGGCCGAGCAGTTCATGTCGGCGGTGGGCAGCGACTGCGGCATCGCCAACGTCAACATCGGCCCGAGCGGCGCGGAAATCGGCGGCGCGTTTGGTGGCGAGAAAGAGACCGGCGGCGGGCGTGAATCGGGTTCGGATGCGTGGCGCGGGTATATGCGTCGCCAGACCAATACGGTGAACTACTCGCTTGAGTTGCCGCTGGCACAGGGCATTACTTTCGACTGATTCCTCAAGTCGAAGCGCGGTCAATGTGGGAGCTGGCTTGCCTGCGATAGCATCACCATGGGTATCTGATACACCGAGGTGCCTGCATCGCAGGCAAGTCGAATCGTCGCACCGCAGCTCCCACATTTGATTGGGTTTTCAATTCAAAATAACAGTTGTTTGTTAGGTTTCATCCCGGAGTCTGGCAATGGCACTACGCGAAACATGTTTATGGGAACACCTCACCCCCAGCCGGCCGGACCGTGCCGCGCTCAAGGGCGAGGTCAAGGTGGATGTGTGCGTGATCGGCGCCGGGATCACCGGTTTGTCGGCGGCCGTTCATTTGCTGGAACAAGGTAAAAGCGTCGCCGTGCTGGAAGCTCATCGCACCGGCCATGGTGGTTCCGGGCGTAATGTGGGGCTGGTCAACGCCGGCATGTGGATCCCGCCGGACGAGATCGAAGCCGGTTTCGGCGAAGCAGTGGGCAGCCAGCTCAACCGTATGTTGGGTGCGGCGCCGTCCCTGGTGTTCAGCCTGATCGATAAATACAACATCGATTGCCAATTACGCCGTGAAGGCACCTTGCACATGGCGCACAACGCCCGTGGCGAGGCGGATTTGCGCAGTCGTGAAGAACAATGGAAGCGCCGTGGCGCGCCGGTGGAGCTGCTCACCGGCCAGGCTTGCGAACAGGCCACCGGTACCAAAAAGATCGCGGCTGCCTTGCTGGACCGACGTGCTGGCACCTTGAACCCGATGGCCTACACCAGTGGCTTGGCCAATGCTGCTGCCGGGCTGGGCGGGCAGTTGTTCGATCATTCGCCAGTCACGCAGCTTGAGCGCCAAGGTTCGCACTGGTCGGTGCAGACCGCTCAGGGTTCAGTGCAGGCTGCACAGGTGGTGATCGCCTCCAACGCCTACACCGAGGGCGAATGGACCGAGTTGCGGCGCAATTTCTTCCCCGGCTATTACTATCAGGTCGCGTCGGCCCCGCTCACGGACGCCGCCGCCCAACAGATCCTGCCCGGTGGCCAGGGCTCATGGGATACGCGGCAGGTGCTGAGCAGCATCCGTCGCGACGCCGAAGGCCGTTTGTTGCTCGGCAGCCTGGGCAACGGTAACCAGAAACCGGCGTGGTTCCTCAAGGCGTGGGCCGATCGGGTGCAGCAGCACTACTTCCCGTACCTCAAATCGGTGCAGTGGGAGTTCACCTGGACCGGCTGTATTGCCTTCACCCCAGACCACTTGATGCGCCTGTTCGAACCGGCGCCAGGCCTTGTGGCAGTCACGGGTTATAACGGCCGTGGCGTGACCACCGGCAGCGTGGTCGGCAAGGCATTTGCCGACTACCTGTGTCACCAGAATCCCCAGGCGCTGCCGATTCCCTTCGCGCCGATGCAGCCGCTGGCCGGGGTGGGCTTGCGCAGCTGTCTGTATGAAGCCGGATTCTCGCTGTATCACGCCGGCCAATGCCTGAGGATCGTGATCTGATCAGCGAAATACCGCTCAGAAGCCTGCATTTTCTTAGCAGGCTACTAATCTGTATTGGTGCAAGTCGTAGCAATCACGCACTGTAAATGTGCAGTTCCGTTACGCCGTTTGTTACAGCGCCAGGAACTGTCGTTTATAGGCTTGGTTGCAGGTACGACCTGCCACGGTTGTACTTTTTGGATCCATTGGTTGCACCTCTGGACGCTAGAGGGTTGCACGTCCTGGCGAATGGAGCCGAAACACCTGCAATAACAATGACACCGTGTCTTTTTGAAGAATAAAAACGTAATGGCACGCGCCTTGCTCTGGGCTTTCAGTGAAAGGTTTGAATGCAAGTTGTCGTGCCAAAAATCAAAAATATCGGAGCACCACTCATGTCCCAGACGTTTTACAAGAAAGGTTTTCTGGCCCTCGCCGTTGCAGCGGCGCTGGGTGTTTCTACGTTTGTTCAAGCTGATGTGAAGATCGGCGTCGCGGGGCCCATGACGGGCGCCAACGCCGCTTTCGGTGAGCAGTACATGAAGGGTGCCCAGGCGGCGGCCGATGTGATCAACAAGGCCGGCGGCATCAACGGCGAGAAAATCGTGCTGGTAGCTGGCGACGATGCGTGTGAACCCAAGCAGGCTGTGGCCGTGGCCAACCGCCTGGCCGACCAGGACAAAGTGATCGGCGTGGTCGGGCACTTCTGTTCCTCCAACACCATCCCGGCCTCCGAGGTGTATGACGAAGCCGGCATCATCGCCATCACCCCAGGCTCCACCAACCCACAAGTGACCGAACGCGGCCTGGGCGCCATGTTCCGCATGTGCGGGCGTGACGACCAGCAGGGCATCGTTGCCGGCGACTACATCGTCGACGTGCTCAAGGGCAAGAAAGTCGCCGTCATCAACGACAAGGACACCTACGGCAAAGGCCTGGCTGATGCCACTGCTGCCCAGTTGACCAAACGCGGCGTCAAGCCGGTGCTGGAAGAAGGCCTGACCCGTGGCGAGAAAGACTTCAGCGCCCTGGTTACCAAGATCCGCTCCACCGGTGCTGACGTCGTGTACTTCGGCGGTCTGCACCCGGAAGCCGGCCCACTGGTTCGCCAGATCCGTGAAGCCGGTTTGAAAGACGTGAAGTTCATGTCCGATGACGGCGTGGTCACCGACGAACTGGTTGCCACGGCTGGCGGCGCGCAATACGTCGACGGCGTGTACATGACCTTCGGCGCCGACCCGCGCTTGCTGCCAGACAGCAAGGCTGTGGTGGAAGAGTTCCGCAAAAACGGCACCGAGCCGGAAGGCTATACCCTGTACGCCTACGCGTCGGTCCAGGCTCTGGCCGCTGGCTTCAACGGCGCCAAGTCGAACAAAGGCGAAGACGCCGCCAAGTGGCTCAAGGCGCACCCGGTAAAAACCGTCATGGGCGAAAAAGCCTGGGATTCGAAGGGTGACCTGAAGATCTCCGACTACGTGGTTTACCAGTGGGATAAAGACGGCAAATACCACCAGCTGGAAAAACAGAAGTAATTCATGTGGGAGGGGGCTTGCCCCCGATAGCGGTGTGTCAGTCAACAGTTGTTCAACTGACCCACCGCATCGGGGGCAAGCCCCCTCCCACATTGAGACAGTGTTGTTATTGAGATCTGTCTTTTCCTCCAGAAGCGCCGCACACCCACCGGTGTGCAGGTGCTCACCGCGTGAGATTGCGTTATGGATGGTATTTTCCTGCAGCAACTGGTCAACGGCCTGACCCTCGGGTCGGTCTATGGCCTGATCGCCATCGGCTACACAATGGTCTATGGCATCATTGGCATGATCAACTTCGCCCACGGCGAGGTTTATATGATTTCCGCTTACCTCGCGGCGATCAGTCTGGCACTGCTGGCTTACTTCGGCATCGAATCCTTCCCGCTGCTCATTCTCGGCACCTTGATCTTCACCGTGGTCGTCACCGGCGTTTACGGATGGGTCATCGAACGTGTCGCCTACAAACCGCTGCGCAACTCCACCCGACTGGCACCGCTGATCAGCGCCATCGGTATCTCGCTGATCCTGCAGAACTACGCGCAGATCGCCCAGGGCGCCAAGCAACAAGGCATTCCCACCCTGCTGGCCGGGGCCTGGCGTGTCGATATCGGCACAGGTTTCGTTCAGTTGACGTACACCAAGGTGTTCATCCTCGTGGCGGCGTTTGCCGGCATGGCGTTGCTCACGTACATCATCAAATACACCAAGCTCGGCCGCATGTGCCGCGCCACCCAGCAAGACCGCAAGATGGCGTCGATCCTCGGCATCAACACCGACCGGGTGATCTCCTACGTGTTCGTCATCGGCGCCGCCATGGCGGCATTGGCTGGCGTGTTGATCACCCTCAACTACGGCACATTCGACTTCTATGCCGGCTTCATCATCGGCATCAAGGCGTTTACCGCAGCGGTACTCGGCGGCATCGGCTCCCTGCCTGGGGCGATGTTGGGCGGGATCATCCTCGGTATCTCCGAGTCGTTGTTCTCGGGGTTGATCAACTCTGACTACAAAGACGTGTTCAGTTTCTCCCTGCTGGTGGTGATTCTGATTTTCCGTCCCCAGGGCCTGCTTGGTCGCCCACTTGTGGCGAAGGTGTAAACATGTCTGCTGCCAAACCCATCGATATCAAGAAAAGTGTGGTCGATACAGTCCTCGCCGGGCTGATTTCACTGGTCGTGTTCGGTCCGATCGTCGGCGTGGTCCTCGACGGCTACAGCTTCAACCTGGAACCGGCCCGCGTGGCCCTGTTGGTGGCCATCGTGATGGTCGGCCGCTTTGCCATGAGCCTGTTCCTGCAAACCCCCAAGGGCCTGAAGATCCTGCAGGGCTTCGAGAGCACCGGCTCTGGCGTGCACGTGCTGGCGCCGGACTACAAGTCGCGGTTGCGCTGGATCATCCCGGCATTGATCGTGATCGCCATCGTGTTCCCGATCTTCGCCAACAAGTACCTGCTCACCGTGGTGATCCTCGGGCTGATCTATGTGTTGCTCGGCCTGGGCCTCAACATCGTGGTGGGCCTGGCAGGGCTGCTCGACCTGGGTTACGTGGCGTTCTACGCCATCGGCGCCTACGGCCTGGCATTGGGTTATCAATACCTCGGCCTGGGTTTCTGGACGGTGCTGCCGCTGGCGGCCATCGCGGCGGCGCTGGCGGGGTGCATACTCGGGTTCCCGGTGTTGCGAATGCACGGTGACTACCTGGCCATCGTGACCCTGGGCTTTGGTGAAATCATCCGCCTGGTGCTCAACAACTGGCTGTCGTTTACCGGTGGGCCCAACGGTATGCCGGTGCCATCGCCGACCTTCCTCGGCCTGGAGTTCGGTAAGCGTGCGAAGGATGGCGGGGTTCCCTTCCATGAATTCTTCGGCATCGACTACAACCCCAACATCAAATTCCTGTTCATCTACATCGTGCTGTTCCTGGTGGTGCTGGCCGTGCTGTACATCAAGCATCGCCTGACCCGCATGCCGGTCGGCCGCGCCTGGGAGGCCTTGCGCGAAGATGAAATCGCCTGCCGTTCCATGGGCCTGAATCACGTGTTGGTCAAGCTTTCGGCGTTCACCATTGGTGCATCGACGGCAGGCTTGGCCGGGGTGTTCTTTGCCAGCTACCAGGGCTTCGTCAACCCGTCGTCGTTTACCTTCTTTGAGTCAGCGCTGATCCTGGCCATCGTGGTCTTGGGCGGCATGGGCTCGACGGTGGGCGTGGTGATCGCGGCCTTCGTATTGACCGTTGCCCCTGAACTGCTGCGCAGCTTCTCTGAATACCGCGTACTGTTGTTCGGTGTGTTGATGGTGGTGATGATGATCTGGCGACCACGCGGGTTGATCCGCATCAGCCGTACCGGTGTGACCCCACGTAAAGGAGTGGCGCCATGAGCAAGGAAGTCGTCCTCTCCGTGGAACACCTGATGATGCACTTCGGTGGCATCAAGGCCCTGAGCGATGTGAGCCTCAAGGTCGAACGCAACTCGATCTTCGCCTTGATCGGCCCCAACGGCGCCGGCAAGACCACGGTGTTCAACTGCCTCACCGGCTTCTACAAAGCCAGCGGCGGCAAGATCCAACTCAACCTTCGCGGCAAGCAGACCGACGTGATCCAGTTGCTCGGCGAGCGCTTCCAGCCCACCGACTTCGTGTCGCCCAAAAGCTTCCTCAGCCGGGTGTACTACAAGATGTTCGGCGGCACCCACCTGGTGAACCGCGCCGGCCTGGCGCGGACGTTCCAGAACATTCGCCTGTTCAAGGAAATGTCGGTGGTGGAAAACCTGCTGGTGGCCCAGCACATGTGGGTCAACCGCAACATGCTCGCGGGCATCCTCAATACCAAGGGCTACCGCAAGGCCGAAAGCGACGCGTTGGACCACGCGTTCTATTGGCTCGAAGTGGTGGACCTGGTGGACTGCGCCAACCGCCTGGCCGGTGAACTCTCCTACGGGCAGCAGCGCCGCCTGGAAATCGCCCGCGCCATGTGCACCCGGCCGCAGATCATCTGTCTGGACGAACCGGCTGCGGGCCTCAACCCCCAGGAAACCGAAGCCCTCAGCGCGATGATTCGCCTGCTGCGCGACGAACACGACCTCACCGTGGTGCTGATCGAACACGACATGGGCATGGTAATGAGTATTTCCGACCACATCGTGGTGCTGGACCACGGCAACGTGATTGCCGAGGGCGGGCCGGACGCGATCCGCAACGACCCGAAAGTGATTGCCGCCTACCTGGGCGCCGACGAAGAGGAGTTGGTATGAGTGCACCTATCCTCGAAATGAAGGACCTGGACGTGTATTACGGCCCGATCCAGGCCCTGAAAAAAGTCTCGCTGCACATTAATGAAGGCGAAACTGTCAGCCTGATTGGCTCCAACGGCGCGGGCAAATCCACGCTGCTGATGTCGATCTTCGGCCAGCCACGTGCCGAGTCAGGGCAGATCCTCTACAACGGTGTCGACATTACCCACAAGTCGTCGCACTACATCGCGTCCAACGGTATCGCGCAGTCGCCGGAAGGCCGGCGGGTGTTCCCCGACATGACCGTCGAGGAAAACCTGTTGATGGGCACCATCCCCATTGGCGACAAGTTTGCCCAGGAAGACATGCAGCGCATGTTCGAGCTGTTCCCACGGCTCAAGGAGCGGCGAAACCAGCGCGCCATGACCATGTCCGGCGGCGAGCAGCAAATGCTCGCCATCGCCCGCGCGCTGATGAGCCGGCCCAAGCTGTTGCTGCTGGACGAGCCGAGCCTGGGCCTGGCGCCGATCGTGGTGAAGCAGATCTTCTCGACGTTGCGCGAGCTGGCCTCCACTGGGATGACCATCTTCCTGGTGGAGCAGAATGCCAACCACGCCCTGCGCTTGTCGGACCGCGCGTATGTGATGGTCAACGGCGAGATTCGCCTGACGGGCACCGGTAAGGAATTGCTGGTGAATGAAGAAGTGCGCAACGCCTACCTCGGCGGTCACTAGTTTAAAATTTGACGCAGGCCCCTGTGGGAGCGGGTTTGCTCGCGAAAGCGGTGTGTCAGTCAGTACATCTGGAACTGACCCACCGCTTTCGCGAGCAAGCCCGCTCACACATTTGTTTTGTGGTGTTCACAAGGCCGATGCCAAATTGTGGAAAACAAATCCAGCCTCCCTCCAAAGCGCGACATATAGCCGCCGCAAATCCCTGTTTTGTCACAGTTTTGACTTGTCCCCATCCGCTGTGGAACCGGCTGTGGGTAACGTGGGAGTAGCTGGCTGGAAACCAATGAATCCGGGGCTTGCAGCGCGGCGGTTGTTTTTTGATCAGGCGGTTTTTGGTCGCCGGTCCAAGCCGTTGTCAACCTGTTTAAAGACACAGGTATATGACCGAAATATGTCCCGCCAGCCTGTGGATAAGTCTGTGATTAAACTCTGGAAAGACCGCCGCAGAGGCCGGAATGACTGGCCTGGAGCCATCGTTCTGATTTTCCGCTTACCGAAGGGCCTACATACGGCCTGGCCAAGGTCAAGCAAAAAACTTTCTAAAACCGCCTGCAGCCCTTGTGTATAGAGGCCTGAAGCATTTTGTACTTGCCCCCAAAGACTGTGGGCGCAGTTGTGGATAACCTGCGCGCACATAGCTGCAGGCCACGTTCCGTATGGCTTTGAGAGATCTGATCAAAAAGTGACCAGTCATGTATCAAGTTGTGTGCTTAGCGGTTGCCGCCATCGCGGCGTAAGGGCATTCTGCTGGCAACTTTTTTTCCCGATGCCCGCAAGGAGAACACCATGTCCGACACGCTGTTTATTACTGGCGCAACCTCAGGTTTCGGCGAAGCCTGCGCCCGTCGTTTTGCCGAAGCCGGCTGGAAACTGGTGCTCACCGGCCGTCGTGCCGACCGCCTGAATGCGCTGGTCGAGGAGCTTTCCAAGCAGACTGAAGTGCATGGCCTGGTCGTGGATGTGCGGGACCGCAAAGGCATGGAAGATGCCATCGCCAACCTGCCGCCGTCGTTTGCCAAGCTGCGTGGGCTGATCAACAACGCCGGCCTGGCCGTGGGCACCGACCCTGCGCCCAAGTGCAGCCTCGACGATTGGGAAACCATGGTCGACACCAACATCAAGGGCCTGCTGACCACCACCAACCTGCTGCTGCCACGCCTGATCGCTCACGGTCGTGGCGCGGGCATCATCAACCTGGGATCCATCGCCGGTAACTACCCGTATCCGGGCAGCCACGTATATGGCGGTTCCAAGGCGTTCGTTAAGCAGTTCTCGCTGAACCTGCGCTGTGACCTGCAAGGCACGGGCGTGCGCGTGACCAACATCGAGCCGGGCCTGTGTGAAAGCGAGTTCTCGCTGGTGCGCTTCGGCGGTGATCAGGCTCGGTATGACGCGACTTATGCGGGTGCCGAGCCGATCCAGCCGCAGGATATTGCCGACACGATCTTCTGGGTCATGAACACGCCGGCGCATGTGAACATCAATCGGTTGGAGCTGATGCCGGTGAGCCAGACGTGGGCTGGGTTTGCGATTGAGCGCGGCGCCAAGTAAGGCTCTAGAACGCGTCGCCTGCTTCGCGAGCAAGCCCGCTCCCACATTAGACCGCATTCATATGTTGGAACTCGGTCAAGTGTGGGAGCGGGCTTGCTCGCGAAGGCGTCAGATCGGCCAAAACAGGTCATAAGGTACACTCATCTCCTGAAAACCCCTCCGCACTGTGCGGATTTAAGGTTTTAACGGGAGGAAATGTGAGTAACCGAGGTGAGCAGGCACTGCTCAAACAATCGACCATCCTGATGTTCGCCGTCGCGATCGCCGGGATTGTCACGGGTGTGATTTCTGGCGCCCAATCCATTCTGTTCGACGGCTTTTTCTCGCTGATCGCCACCGCCATCAAGGTGTTGATGCTGATCACGGCCAAGCTGATCGCCAAGAAAAGTAACGAGCGTTTCCAGTTCGGCTATTGGCACTTGGAGCCGATGGTGTTGCTGATCGAAGGCAGTTTCCTGCTGCTGATCGCCATCTATGCATTCCTCAACGGCGTGTTCGGCATTATCAATGGTGGCCGCGAGATCGAGTTGGGGTTGGTGATCATCTACGCGGCGGTGTTTACCGTCGTCGAGTTCGCCTACTTCTTCTACGTGCGTTATCGCAATCGCCGGCTGAAATCATCGCTGATCCAGTTCGACAACATCAGTTGGCTGGTGGACGCGATGTTGTCGGTGGGCTTGCTGATCAGCTTCCTGGCGGCGCTGTTGCTCAAGTCCCAGGGCTATGGCGAGTGGGCGGTGTATGTCGACCCATTGATCCTGATCCTGCTGGCCCTGAGCATGCTGGCACCGGCGTTCAAGATCCTGCGCCCAGCGTTGCGCGAGGTGCTGGGCATTGCGCCGGACCAGTTGGACGACACAGTGCGCGAAGTGATGGAAGCGGCGCAGGCCAAGCATGGTTTCGACGACTACGTGTCGTACGTGCAAAAGCACGGGCGGGCGCGGTTTATCGAGATTCATGTGGTGTTGCCGGCGGATTACCCGGTGGATAACGTCGCGACGCTGGACGGGCTGCGCGAAGAGATATCCACAGGGCTCGGCACGCCGGATGCGGCGCGCTGGCTGACGATCAGCTTTACCGGAGATCGCAAGTGGATTGCATAAGGCCCTGGTAACAGGTTGCCAAGTGATACGGCGTGGTCGACGGCATGTCCCGTCGGCTTACGGCGCCCTTGGCATCCAGGCATTCATTCCAGCCTTTTGCATGCAGAAAGTGCTGTTGCAGCGCCAGCAATTGGCGTTGCAGCACCGCTTCGCTGTCCGGTCGCAAGGTCAGTGCCCGCAGGTACTCGGCCTGGGCCCAGATACGTTGGGTGCCGTCACGCACGGTACCGTCCAGCGCCAACATGCCGCTGACCGCACCGCTGACGTTATCCACACCCTTGAGTTCTGCGTAGGCGAAAGCCCGGGTCAGGGACGCATGCAGCGGCGTACCGCGCAGCACATCCGACGACTCCAACAAGAAGAACCATTCAAACTGGTGCCCCGGCTCGAACCAGTTATCCACAGCGCCCAGCGGTTTTTCCATCATCACGCCGTGTTGGCGGTCGATGAAGCGCTGCTGCATGGCCGTCGCCAACGCCAGCAGGGCAGCTTGTACGTTGGCATCCTCACGCACGGCGAGGGTGGCGAGGAAGCCTTCGGCCAAGTGCATCAGTGGGTTTTGCAGTGGGCCCGACTTCAGTGACGACCAGTTGCGCTCCAACACGGCTTCGTACAGACCGTCGTCTGTGGAAAATCGCTCGGCGACCACTTCCAGGGCGGCATTGAGCACCGACTCCACCAACGGCTCACGCACTTTGGCCCAGTAATGGGCGCAGGCAAAGATGATGAAGGCGTGGGTGTAGAGGTCTTTGCGCTTGTCCAGCGGCTGGCCGGACGGGTCGATGCTGTAGAACCAGCCGCCATGCTCGGCGTCGTGGAAGTGCCGTTGCAGGGAGCGGAACAGTGCCGCTGCGCGTTCTTCAGCAAAGGCCGCGCCGGGCTCGCCGATCAGGCTGGCAAACAGGTACAACTGCCGGGCGCAGGCCATGGCGCGGTAGCGTTGCGGGGGCAGTGGGTGATGGTCGGCGTCCAGCGCCTCATAAGGCAATGCCAGGTCGGCATTCCAGCCCGGGCCTTGCCAGAGCGGCACGATCAGGCTGTGGAAGTGCGTAAGCACGGTGTTCAAGGAGGGTTGGGAAGCGCTGGGCATTGGCTGGCGTCGTCACGGCAGGGGTGTAGGCGCGCATGGTATCAGGCTTGGGTTGTGTGGTGTCTTTGAGACCGTCATCGCAGGCAAGCCAGCTCCCACATTCGATTGGGTTCACAATTCAAAATGTGGGAGCTGGCTTGCCTGCGATGAGACCCTTAAAAGCACAACATCACTCAGCCCGCGAGCAACCAAACCCCCGTCGCCGCCGACGCCGCCCCCGCAATCCGCACCAACGGCGCCGCCGCAGCCGGCAGGAAGCGCACCACTGCATAACCGGCCGCGTGCAGCACGGCAGTTGCACCGACGAAGCCAGCGGCATATGTCCAAGGGCTGGACATGTCCGGCAGCTCCAGGCCATGCGCCACGCCATGGAACAGTGCGAACAAGGCCGTTGCCCCCACCGCCATGAACAACGGCGGACGCACCGCCAGCGCCACTGCCAGGCCCAGGGCCAACACCGACGCGGCAATCCCGCTTTCCAGCGCCGGCAACGCCAGGCCTTCAAAACCCAGTACGCCGCCAATCAGCATGGTGCCGACGAACGTGCACGGCAGTGCCCAGCGCGCCGCGCCTTTTTGCTGGGCGGCCCACAAGCCGACCGCGACCATCGCCAGCAAGTGGTCGATGCCGCCCAGGGGATGGCTTATACCGGCCACCAGGCCGTTGTCGCCGTGGCCCGGGTGAGCGAAGGCCAGGGCAGGGGCCAGCAGCAGAGCGGCGGCGGTGAAGAGTTTCTTGAGGCTCATGGACAGGTTCCTTATGGGTTGATCAGGCGGCGGTCAGCAGGCCTTGGCGTTCGATGAAGGCGACGATGTCATCCAGGCCGACACCGGTTTTCTGGTTGCTGAACACAAAGGGTTTGCCGTTGCGCATGCGGGTGGTGTCGCTGTTCATCAGCTCCAGCGACGCGCCGACCAAGGGCGCCAGGTCGATCTTGTTGATCACCAGCAGGTCGGACTTGCAGATCCCAGGCCCGCCCTTGCGCGGCAGCTTGTCGCCAGCGGACACGTCGATCACGTAGATGGTCAGGTCCGACAACTCCGGGCTGAAGGTGGCCGAGAGGTTGTCGCCGCCGGACTCCACCAGGATCAGGTCCAGGCCGGGGAAGCGGCGGTTGAGCTGGTCGACGGCTTCCAGGTTGATCGAGGCGTCTTCGCGGATCGCGGTGTGCGGGCAGCCGCCGGTTTCTACGCCGATGATGCGTTCCGGCGCGAGGGCCTGGTTGCGCACCAGGAAGTCGGCGTCTTCGCGGGTGTAGATGTCGTTGGTGACCACCGCCAGGTTGTAACGATCACGCAGTGCGAGGCACAGGGCCAGGGTCAGGGCCGTCTTGCCGGAGCCCACCGGGCCGCCGATGCCGACACGCAAAGGTTGTGTGTTCATATGTGCTTTTCTCCTAGGAACGGAACAGGCGGCTGTATTGGCGCTCGTGGGCCATGCAGGCCAGGGACAGGCCAAACGCGGCGCTGCCGAAATGGTGGGGTTCGATGCGGCTGGCGTCCTGCTGGGCTTGTTGCAGCAACGGCAGCAGTTCACTGGTCAGGCGTTGGGCGGCTTGCTGGCCCAGGGGCAGGGTTTTCATCAGCACGGCCAATTGGTTTTCCAGCCAGCTCCACAGCCAGGCGGCGAGGGCGTCGGCGGGGCTGATGCTCCAGGCGCGTGCGGCCAGGGCCCAGCCCACAGCCAAATGCGGTTCTGCGCACTGTAGAAGGAAGGTGCGGGCAGCTTCATCCAGTTCCGGCAGGCCGTTGAGCAGTTGTTGCAGGGAGTAGCCCATCTGCCGGCTCTCTTGGTACAGCTCGCGGGTCTCACGGCTGGCGCGATGTTCTTCACAGAGCTGGGCCAGGCGCGGCCAATCGGCTTCAAAGGCGGCTTGGCAATGGGCGAGCAACACCGGCGCTTCGAAGCGCGCCAGGTTGAGCAGCAACTGATCGCTGATCCAGCGTCGCGCACTGGCAGCGTCGTTGACGCGACCGTTCTCCACCGCCATTTCCAAACCCTGGGAATAGCTGTAGCCACCAATCGGCAATTGCGGACTGGCCAGACGCAGCAGCGCCCAGGCTGGGTTCACAGGCGCACGCCGAACTGGTGCAGCTTGGGCGGGTAGTTGAAATCTTCATCGCCATGGCGCGAATGATGATGCCCGCCGCCGTAGGCGCCATGTTCCGGCTGGAACGGCGCCTCGATAGTCTGCGTCTGCGCGCCCAGCTGTTCGAGCATGGCCTTGAGCACATAGTCATCGAGCAGGCGCAGCCAGCCATCGCCCACCTGCAACGCCACGTGGCGGTTACCCAGGTGATACGCCGCGCGCGTCAGTTCAAATGCGCTGCTGCAGGTGACATGCAGCAGTTGTTCAGGCCGGGCGCACACGCGTACGACTCGTCCGTCTTCAGCCTGTAGGAATTCGCCATCGTGCAGCGGTGGCTGACCTCGCTCCAGAAAAAGGCCGACGTCTTCACCGTCGGCACTGAAACAGCGCAGGCGGCTTTTGCTGCGGGCTTCGAAGTTCAGCAGCAACTCGGCGGCCCAGAGGGCTTGGGGGGCGATTCGACGGTGGATCACCAGCATCAGGAAGCTTCCAGCTATGAGCGATGAAACAGCTAGAGCAAGGGGCTTGCCAATCTCGATAGGGAGTAGGAATTGCCTGTAGGCAATGGTGGTAATGCCACTAAACAGGGCGAAGAAGAATTTCGGATATGCTCCAAAGTGGTGCGCAATGTTGCGTGTTGCACGCGTGCTGGGCGTTTTCGGATTTTCCCTACAGGGTATGAGGAATCGGCGTTCATCGCCTTACCCGCGAGATCATTAGTCTGTGCGCCGTGTTTAATTCACTGCGACGTTCATCATGTTCAAGTCATTTTGTTGCCTGGTCATTGTCAGTCTGTCTTTCGCCCTTTCATCGGCCTCTGCCAATCTGAAGCCCCCGCCGTCTTTCAGCGCTTCGCTGGCGCCAGCGTCTATCGAGGATGTGGTAGACCGCGCCCACGAATTGCTGGGTACGCCTTACAAATGGGGCGGCACCTCGGCGGATCAGGGGTTCGATTGCAGCAGCCTGCTGGTCTATCTGTTCAAGACCGAGGCCAATATCAAGATACCGCGCACCACCGCCGCCATGCACCGTTCCACGGCTCCGACCATCAAGCGCAACGCACTCAAGCCCGGCGATGCGGTGTTTTTCAAGGCAAACGGGCGCGGCCAAGTCAGCCATGTGGGGCTTTATATAGGCCAAGGCAAATTCATTCATTCGCCACGTACGGGCAAGAACATCCGTATTGATTCGTTGAGCAACAGCTACTGGAACAAGAACTACACCACGGCCAAGCGTTTTCACTCGGCGGGGTGATTGCATTATTCGGTACTGCCCAGCCCTTGCCAGTGCTTCAAACCGATAAAGATAAAGCGCAATTGCTGGGTGATCTTCGCCTGGGGCGTGAGGTGGTCAGGCAGGGCCTGGGCCGGTGGGTCGATGATGTCGGGGAGGGTGGCGAACACACTTTTGACGATCAGGTCGGCCATCACATGCAGGCCTGCGGCATCCAGGTGCTGCAGTTTTGGCATGAACGTCAGGTCGGCCGCCAGGTCGCGGGTGATGTCTTCACGTAGCGCACCGATGGCCTGGCGCACGGCCAGGCAGCCGCCGTATTGCTCGCGAGCCAGGAACAGGAATTGCGAACGGTTGGCCGAGACCACATCGAGAAAGATCCGCACGGAGGCATCAATAATGCCGCCCATCACGAATTCGTTATGGCGCACCAAGCGGATAGTGGCGCGGAAGGTCTGGCCGACTTCACTCACCAATACCAGCCCCAGCTGGTCCATGTCGGCAAAATGCCGATAGAAACCGGTGGGCACGATACCGGCGGTCTTCGCCACTTCACGCAGGCTCAGGCTGCCAAACCCACGGCCACACTCCATCAAATGGCGGGCTGCGTCCATCAGGGCGAGGCGGGTCTGTTGCTTCTGTTCGGCGCGGGGCAGCATTGGCGGGCGGGCTTTGTTGGCAAGTACAGCGACGCACTCTAGCAAAACAGGTCTGTTGACGTCGAACTTGGCGGGGGACGGGCGTGACGCGATCTACAGGAAAGCAAAAGCCCGATCGACAGATCGGGCTTTTTTCTCGGCCACCACGGGGTTAGCTCTGTGCTTGATGCAGTTCTTGCAGACGGTCAGCACCGCCTTCAGCGACGCCTTCGGTATAGGCGCGTTTGTTGGCTTGTTCAGCACCGCCTTCGACCAGACCTTTCTGTTCCAGACGATCACGGCCACCTTCGGCAACAGCGTTGCGTTCCAGCAGGCGATCAGCGCCCCCTTCAACCAGGCCTTTCTGTTCCAGGCGGTTGCGGCCGTTTTCGGTCAGGCCTTCGGTGTAAGCGCGTTTGTTGGCTTGTTCCGAACCATTTTCGGCCACAGCGCCTTTAGCGTAGTCACGGTTCTCTTCTTCTTGCGAACCGCTGCGAGCGACGGTCTGGCTGAAAGGAACGGCGTCAGCTTTGACTTGTGGAGTGGCTTGTTCGGCGGCTGGCAGGGCGAAGGCACTGGAAGCCAGGATGGATAACAGGGCGGTAGCGAGTAATTGGCGTTTCATGATGGGTTGCTCCTTGGGAGGGCGATAAAGTGGGTACAGGGCTAATGCTACTCTCGATAAGTCGATATAAAAGTTCATAAACACAATGGTAATAATCAACAGAATTGATTGTTCTAGGCGGAGGCTCTAGATCGGGCCTCTCAAGCACGCGGTTTTGCACCGGGGTGGGTATTTTCGACACGTGCGTGGGTAACAATGGTGCGAGGTCGTAGGGAGAATCTGTCGAAGTGGTCAGAAATTGAGGTTTTTCCAGGCAAATCGGGTATCGGGTTAAACCCCCAGGCGGTTTGCCAGTCGTAGTTCTATAAGCTGTCCTTAAAGGCTGTCACCCAGCCAGTCGTATTCAGGAGTCCTGTGCAATGACGCGCACTCGTAAAATCGTCGCTTGGAGCTGCGCCAGCTTCGCTGTGTTAATCGCCGTGGTGGTGTTGGTCCTGGTGTTCTTTGACTGGAACCGCATCAAGCCGCCCCTCAATGCCAAGGTCTCCGAAGAATTGCATCGACCGTTTGCCATCAACGGCAACCTGGCGGTGGTGTGGGCGCGTGAGCCCGATGAAGGTGGCTGGCGCGCTTGGGTGCCGTGGCCGCATGTGATTGCCGAAGACCTGACCCTGGGCAACCCGGACTGGTCGAAAAACCCGCAAATGGTCACCCTCAAGAAGGTGGAGCTGCGCATTTCGCCCCTGGCGTTGCTGGTGCAGCGCGTAGTGATCCCGCGTATCGACCTCACCGAGCCGAGCGCGCAGTTGCAGCGTCTGGCCGATGGCCGCGCCAACTGGACCTTTAAGTTCGACCCCAAAGACCCGAACGCCGAACCTTCCAACTGGGTGGTGGATATCGGCGCCATTGGTTTCGACAAAGGCCATGTGACCCTTGACGACCAGACCCTCAAGACTCAGCTGGATGTGATCATCGACCCGCTGGGCAAACCCATCCCGTTCGGCGAAATCGTCGGCGACGCCGATGCCAAGAAGGCCCTGGAAAAAGGCTCCGCTCCCCAGGATTATGCGTTCGGCCTCAAGGTCAAAGGCCAGTACCATGGCCAGAAACTCGACGGCAGCGGCAAGATCGGTGGCCTGCTGGCCCTGCAGGACGCGGCCAAACCCTTCCCGCTGCAAGCCCAGGTCAAGATTGCCGACACCAGCATCGCCCTGGCCGGCACCCTGACCGACCCGCTGAATCTGGGCGCGCTCGACCTGCGCCTGAAACTCGCCGGTTCCAGCCTGGGTAATCTCTATCCCCTGACTGGCGTGACCCTGCCGGATTCGCCGGCCTACTCCACCGATGGTCATCTGATTGCCAAGCTGCACGAAGCCAATGGCGCGTCCTTCCGCTATGACAACTTCAACGGCAAGATCGGCAACAGCGATATCCGCGGCAACCTTGCCTACGTCGCCAGCCAGCCACGGCCCAAGCTCAGCGGCGCGCTGGTCTCCAACCAACTGCTGATGACCGACCTCGCACCGCTGATTGGCGCCGACTCCAACGCCAAACAAAAAGCCCGTGGCGGCGACAGCAAACAGCCGGCGACCAAAGTGTTGCCGGTGGAAGAATTCCGCACCGAGCGTTGGCGCGTCATGGATGCCGACGTGGAATTCACCGGCAAGCGCATCGTGCACAGTGCCGATCTGCCGTTTACCGACCTCTACACCCACCTGGTTCTGAATGACGGCGTACTGAGCCTCGAACCCCTGCGTTTCGGCGTGGCTGGCGGCAAGCTGGATGCGCAGATTCGTTTGAATGGTCGCATCACGCCAATGGAAGGCCGCGCCAAACTCACCGCGCGCAACTTCAAGCTCAAGCAGCTGTTCCCAACCTTCGAACCGATGAAAACCAGCTTTGGTGAACTCAATGGCGATGCCGACATTTCCGGACGCGGCAACTCCGTAGCAGCCCTGCTGGGCAGCTCAAACGGTGACCTGAAGATGCTGATCAACGACGGTGCCATCAGCCGCAGCCTGATGGAAATCGCCGGGCTCAACGTGGGCAACTACGTGGTAGGCCGCCTGTTTGGCGACAAGGAAGTCAAGATCAACTGCGCGGCGGCGGACTTTGGCATCAAGACAGGCTTGGCGACCACGCGGTTGTTTGTGTTCGATACCGAGAACGCCATCATCTACATCGATGGCACGGCGAACATGGCCACCGAACAGTTGGATCTCACCATCACCCCGGAATCGAAAGGCTTCCGCCTGTTCTCCCTGCGTTCACCGCTGTACGTCAACGGGCCGTTCATCAAGCCCAATGCGGGTGTGAAAGCCATTCCGCTGGCGCTGCGGGGGGCGGGCATGGTGGCGCTGGGTGTGATCGCCGGGCCAGCGGCCGGGTTGTTGGCATTGGTTGCGCCGAGTGGTGGTGAGCCGAATGAATGTGCGCCGTTGTTGCAACAGATGAAGGAAGGCAAGGCGCCGAAAACCGTCAAAGGCTGAAACGGCACACGAACAAAAGGGGGAGCTGGCTAACCAGCTCCCCCTTTTGTATTTCGCAGTTACAGGCTTTCTAGAATATCCGCCATATCGTCCGCATGCTCTTCTTCCTGAGCCAGGATTTCTTCGAACAGGCGACGTGTGGTCGGGTCTTTATCGCCAATGTACTGGATGATTTCGCGGTAGCTGTCTACCGCAATTCGCTCGGCAACCAGGTCTTCGTAGACCATTTCCTTGAGGTCTTTGCCGGCCACGTATTGGGCATGGGAGTTCTTGGTCAGCAAGTCCGGGTTGAACTCCGGCTCACCACCTAACTGCACGATCCGCTCGGCGAGTTTGTCCGCGTGTTCGGCTTCCTGGGTGGCGTGTTCGAGGAACTCGTCGGCGGCGACGGATGCCTTGATACCGCTGGCCATGAAGTAGTGGCGCTTGTAGCGCAGCACGCAGACCAGCTCGGTGGCCAGCGATGCGTTGAGCAGGCGGATGATTTCTTCGCGGTCGGCGTCATAACCTTCAGTCACAGCACCGTTTTCGACGTTCTGGCGGGCGCGGCTGCGCAGGGTCGCAACGTCAGTCAAGTTTGCTTCGGTCATCTCAATCTCCTGGTACTAATCCGGTTTTGCGCCACGCTCTGCCGGCGTGATCGCTCCAAGTTGTGAGTCCTGCGCAACACAAAAAGTTTTATCGGATTTTACAAAGCCTGGCCGCAGAGCCTGACCTCCTCCTGCATCCACTGGAAAAATGCCCGCACTGGCGGATGGCGCTCGCGGCCCGGTACGCACAAGGCGCTGTAACCGGCGCCGTCCACGCTGATCTGCGGCCGGTAAGGCACCAGTAAACCTGACGCGAGACTTTCCGATACCAAAATGTTGCTGGCTAGGACCAGGCCCTGACCTGCGATGGCGGCTTGTAGGGCGTAGTGCTCTTCATCGTATTCGCGCAATGCCGGCGCATCCTGCAACCAGCGTTCCCCGGCCTTTTCGCACCAGGCTTGCCAACCGAGCGCGTAGAGCTTGGAGTTGTGCCAGCGCACGCTGATCAATGTGGGGGCTTGCATTTGCGCCAGCGCCACCTGCTCGGGGGAGCCGTATACCGCAAAACATTCATCGAACAGGCACAGCCCATAGAGGTTGGGTTAGTCGTCAAGGCTGTAGCGGATCACCAGATCGACGCTGGCATCCTGCTGCAGGTCGACCACGTCGCATTGGGTATCCAGGCGCAGGTTGATACCAGGGTGCGCGGCGTAAAAACGGCCCAGCCGTGGTACCAGCCATAAGGCGGCGAAGGCTGGCGTGGTGGATACGGTGAGGTGCCCGGCGCTGCGTTGTGGGCGCAGGGTGTCGAGGCTTTGCGCCACGTCCAGCAGGGCGCCGTGCAAACTGTGGAACAGTCGCTCACCACACTCCGTCAGGCGCACCTGGCGTGGCAGGCGTTCGAACAATGGCACCCCCAGCCAGGTTTCCAGGCTGCGGATCTGGTGGGAGACCGCTGTCGGCGTGACCGACAGTTCCTGGGCTGCTGCTTTGAAGCTGAGCAGGCGCGACGCCGATTCAAAGGTGCGCAGGGCGGTGAGTGGCAACGAGGCAAACATTCCAGCTCCATGGATGAAATAGATTCATCCAGATCAATTATTGCTCATTTGTCGGAAGTACCACGCAGCCCTAGATTTGCCGCAAGAAAGGCGGCCACCCAGGTCGTCTGAGTCTAACTCGCGAAGGTCCTACAGATGAAACAAATGCTTGTCATCCACGCTAGCCCCCGTGGCGAACGCTCCCACTCGCGGCGTCTGGCCGAATCATTCCTCGATGTGTGGCAGGCCGCCAACCCGGGGGCCCAGATCACGCGGCGCGAAGTGGGCCGAGCGTCCATTCCCCACGTCAGCGAAGCCTTCGTGGCCGCGAATTTCTACCCCGAGCCGCAATCCATGCCCAAGGTGATGAAGGCTGACCTGCAACTGAGCGATGAACTGGTCGGTGAGTTGATCGACCACGAAATCCTGGTGATTTCCATGCCCCTGTACAACTTCGGTGTGCCCAGCGGCCTCAAGGCCTGGATTGATCAGATCGTGCGCATGGGCCTGACCTTTGACATCACCCAGGACAGCCAGGGCATTGCGCAGTACCAGCCTTTGCTCCAGGGTAAGCGTGCGCTGATCATCACCAGCCGGGGCGGTAATGGCTTTGGTCCGGGGGGCGAGTTTGAATGGATGAACCATGCCGACCCACACTTGCGCACGGTACTGGGTTATATCGGTATCGACGACGTCCGGGTGATTGCTGCCGAGGGTGAAGAGTCGGACAAGAGTGTGTTCCAGCGTGCCTATGCAGAAGCCGAACGCCAGTTGCATGACTTGGCTGGGCATTTCTGAAAACACCCGGATGTCACGGGGCGGTCACGTTGATTGGTCTAGGATGGACCTATCACCTTATCGCCTTGGACGCCCGCTCCATGCCTCAATCCCTTGCCACGCGTTACCCTCTGGTGCTGGTCCCCGGCATGCTCGGGTTCGTACGCCTCGCAGGGTTCCCCTATTGGTACGGCATCGTCCCGGCGCTACAGGCAGGCGGGGCGCAGGTGTTTCCCGTGCAGGTGGCGCCGCTGGATTCCAGCGAAGTGCGCGGCGAGCAATTGCTGGTGCAGATCGAGCGCATTCGCCGTGAAACGGGGGCCGACAAGGTCAACCTGATCGGCCACAGCCAGGGCTCGCTCACCGCGCGGTATGCGGCGGCCCAGCGCCCAGAGTGGGTGGCGTCGGTGACGTCCGTGGCCGGGCCCAACCATGGCTCGGAGCTGGCGGACCATATTCACCTCAATTACCCGGTGGATGGCGTGAAGGGGCGGATCATGAGCGCCCTGTTTCACGGGGTCGCCTGGCTGATGGGCGTGCTGGAAACCGGCTATCGCGGGCCACGCTTCAAAGCGGATCTGCAGGCCTCCCATCATTCGCTGACCAGTGCGGGCGTGGCGCTGTTCAATCAGCACTATCCACAGGGGCTGCCGCAGACATGGGGCGGGCAGGGGGCCGGAGAGGTCAACGGCGTGCGTTATTACTCATGGTCCGGCACCTTGCAGCCGGGTATTACCGACCGGGGGCGCAACCTGTTCGACGGTACGCATCGCAGTTGCCGCCTGTTCGCCCGCAGCTTCGTGCGGGAAAAGGGCCAGTGCGACGGCATGGTCGGGCGCTACAGCTCACATTTGGGGCGGGTGATCGGCGATGACTACGCCCTGGACCACTTCGATATCGTCAACCAGTCCCTGGGCCTGGTCGGCAAGGGCGCCGAGCCGATTCGACTGTTTGTCGAGCATGCCCGACGCTTGAAGGAAGCCGGGATTTAACGCACCGGCGTGGTCCAACGCTCTGACAAAATCACCCCGCCCAAGGTCAGCAGGCCGCCCACCAGGTGGTATAGCGCCAACTCTTCTTTCAATACCACGGCGGCAATCAGCGCAGTGATCAACGGCAGCAGGTTGAAAAACAGCGTGGTGCGGCTCGGGCCCAAGGTCTTCACCGAATGCATCCACGCCAGCGGCGCAACCATCGAGGCCAACAGGCACGCATACAGCACCAGCGGAATGTTCGCCCAACCCAAGCCAGCCTTCGCCGAGAACAGGAAAAGCGGAAACAGCACCACCACCGCCACCAGCACCTGCAGATACAGCAACACCAACGGCGGCAGGCGCAACTGCCATTTTTTCAGCAGGGTGCTGTAGACCGCGTAGGCCAGGGTCGCGACCAGCATCATGCCGTCCCCCAGGTTGACCCCGTGTTGCAGCAGTGCGTCGAGGCTACCGGCGGAGACCACCACCACCACACCGGCGAATGACAGCACGGCACCGGTCATCGCGCCGTAGGTGAGGCGTTGGCCGAGGCTGATGATCGCCGCCGTCAGTGCCATCAACGGCATCAACGACAGGATGATGCCCATGTTGGTCGCCGTGGTGAGCGACGCTGCGTAGTACGCCAGGCTTTGGTACACCGCCATGCCCAGCACGCCGAGGATGAATACCTTGCCCAGGTTCGGACGGATCAGCGCCCAGTTGGCGATCACCGGCTTGATCATGAACGGCGTGAACAGCAGCGCCGCCAGTAACCAGCGGTAAAAGCCGATCTCTGCCGGGAACAGTGCGCCCACGGCCAGCTTGTTGACGACGGTGTTGCCGGCCCAGATGAAAATGGCCAGCAAGGGATAAGCGTATTGCATCGAAAGTAACCAAGTATGTTGATGAGGCAGGATTATCCATTGTCTGGATCGAAGCCTATACTGCGATCCAGACAAACCACCTCTGTATCCAGACAATATGGCCAAGCACAACGTACGTCTTGCGGATTTCCCTCGCCTGCCGAGTCCGGTGTACTTCCGTTATTCGGATTTCGCGCCCGACACTGAGTGCACGCCGCACCAGCATTTCTGGGGTTCGCTGGATTACTCGGCCAGCGGTGTGATGCGTATGGAAGTGGCCGGCAACCGCTTCATGTCGCCGCCGCAATACGCGGTGTGGGTGCCGCCGCACACCGAACACAGTTCCTACAATGCCGAGGCGATCGTCTATCACTCGGTAGGGTTGGCGCCGGAACTCTGTGAGCAGTTGCCCCTGCAGCCGTGCACCCTGGCGATCAGCGATATCCTCAAGGCCATCCTCAGTGATTTCGCCCAGCGTGACGTGAACATGCCGCAGACCGAGTCCGACATCCGCCTGGCCCAGGTGCTGGTGGACCAGCTCAAGCAGGCGCCGATCCACGAATGTTTTTTGCCCTACGCCCAACACCCCGGTTTGCTCGGCGTGCTGGAAGGCATGCAGGCCGACCCCGCCGACAACCGCCCCTTGGCGCACTGGGCCGAGCAAGTCCACGTGAGCGAACGCACCCTGGCGCGCCTGTTTGTGCGGGAGCTGGGGATGAGCTTCGGCGAATGGCGTCAACGCCTGCGCTACCTGGCGGCCATCGAAGCCCTCGACAGCCCGCGCAGCGTGCAACATGTGGCGTTTGACCTGGGTTACAGCACCGCCTCTGCTTTTATCGCCATGTTTCAACGGCAGGCGGGCTGTACACCGGAGCAGTATCGACGGACGCATATCCGTACCCGGTGAAGTTGTAACAGGCTTTGACTACACTGCTGGGTAGGCCGTACCGCCCGGTACGGTAACAGGGAGAAAACTCCATGAAGATGCTGCGAATTCCGCTGTTGATGATGGGCCTGCTGCTGTGTTCCCAAGGCTTTGCCGCCACCGCCCAGCAAAACAAAATGACCACCTGTAACGCCGAAGCCACCACCAAGACACTCAAGGGCGATGACCGCAAGGCCTTCATGAAGACTTGCCTGTCGGCCCCGGCCGCCAATGACGCCAAGACCCTGACGCCACAGCAGCAGAAGATGAAGGATTGCAATGCGGACGCCAAGACCAAAGCCTTGGCCGGTGACGCGCGCAAAACCTTTATGAGCTCCTGCCTGAAGAAATAATAGCCCCAGGCCATAGAAGGCTGCGACACTCGCACACAGCCCCCTGTAGGAGCTGGCTTGCCAGCGAAAAAACGTGAACGTTGGCGCGTTCGTTCAGACTAAACGCGGTGCACTTGCGTTTTTCGCCGGCAAGCCGGCTCCTACACATCCTTCAACGCCGTTCGTTTTGAGGCTGTATGCCAACGTTTTCTCAGCGTCACGTGATATTGCTGGCCAGCTACATCATCATTTTCGGCGGACTGCTGCTGGTACTGCCGCTCAAATTGCTGCCCAGCCTGCTGGCCGGTCTGTTGGTGTTCGAGCTGGTCAACATGCTCACTCCCCAACTGCAACGGCTGATCGAAGGCCGGCGTGCGCGCTGGTTGGCGGTGGCCCTGCTCGGCACCCTGATCGTCAGCGTGCTGACGTTGATCTTCGCCGGCGCCATCAGCTTCCTGCTCCACGAAGCGGAAAACCCCGGGGCTTCCCTCGACAAATTCATGGGCGTGGTCGACCGCGCGCGCGGCCAGTTGCCGCCGTTTCTCGATGCCTACCTGCCTGCCAGTGCCGCCGAGTTCCGCGTGGCCATCGGCGACTGGCTGAGCAAGCACCTGAGCGAGTTGCAGTTGGTCGGCAAAGACGCCGCCCACATGTTCGTCACCCTGCTGATCGGCATGGTGCTCGGCGCCATCATCGCTCTGCAACGCGTACCCGACCTGACCAAACGCAAACCCCTGGCCGCGGCGTTATTCGATCGCCTGCACCTGCTGGTCCAGGCCTTTCGCAATATCGTCTTCGCGCAAATCAAAATCGCCGCGCTCAACACCGCTTTCACCGCTGTGTTCCTCGCCGTGGTGTTGCCGCTGTGCGGGATTCACCTGCCGCTGACCAAAACCCTGATCGTGCTGACCTTCCTGCTCGGTCTGCTGCCGGTGATCGGCAACCTGATGTCCAACACGCTGATCACCATCGTCGCGTTGTCGCTGTCGATCTGGGTGGCGGTGGCGGCGTTGGGCTATTTGATCGTGATCCACAAGATCGAATACTTCCTCAATGCGCGGATCGTCGGCGGGCAGATCAGCGCCAAGTCGTGGGAATTGTTGTTGGCGATGTTGGTGTTTGAGGCGGCGTTTGGCTTGCCGGGAGTGGTGGCGGGGCCTATTTATTACGCGTATCTCAAGAGTGAGCTGAAGCTCGGCGGGATGGTTTAAGCCTTGTATTGCCTGGGCTGACGCCATCGCGGGCAAGCCCGCTCCCACATTTAGATTTGTGAACACAGTCAAATGTGGGAGCCGGGCTTGCCCGCGATAGGGGCGCCGCGGTCTTTCAGTTGAAACTCAGTAGCCGTACCGCTTGCTGGCCTCAATCGCCAACCCGCTACCGATACTGCCAAAGATATTCCCTTCCACATGCCGCGCATTCGGCAGCATTGCTGAAATGCTATGGCGCAGTGCCGGAATCCCGCTGGAACCGCCGGTAAAGAACACAGTGTCCACTTGCGCCACGCTCACCGAAGCGTCGTTGAGCAACTGCGTCACGCTGCCGCGCACACGCTCAAGCAACGTGTCGATGGACGACTCGAACAGCGCGCGGCTCAGGTCCACGCTCAAGCCGGCTTCGATTCGATCCAGCGCCACATGGCGACTGTCTTCGTGGGTCAGCTGGATCTTGGTTTCTTCCACTTCCATGGCCAACCAGTGTCCGGCGCGCTGCTCAATCAACTTGAACAAGCGGTCGATACCGCCGGTGTCTTCGATGTCGTAACGCATGCTGCCCAACGCCAACTGGGACTTTTGCGAGTACACCGAGTTGATGGTATGCCAGGTGGCCAGGTTCATGTGGTGGCTGGTGGGCATGTAGGCGCCGCTCTTCATGCGGCTGCCGTAGCCGAACAGCGGCATCATGCCGTTGAGCGAGAGCTGTTTGTCGAAGTCGGTCCCGCCGATGTGCACGCCGCCGGTGGCGAGGATGTCGCTCTGGCGGTTGTCGTTGTGACGGCGGTCCGGCGACAGGCGGACCAGGGAGAAGTCAGACGTACCACCGCCGATATCGACGATCAGTACCAGCTCTTCCTTCTGGATGGTGGACTCGTAGTCGAACGCGGCCGCGATCGGCTCGTACTGGAACGAAATGTCCTTGAAGCCGATCTTGCGCGCCACGTCCACCAGGGTGTTCTCGGCTTCCTGGTCGGCCATCGGGTCGTCATCGACGAAAAACACCGGGCGGCCCAGCACCACTTCTTCGAACTCACGGCCAGCGTTGGCTTCGGCGCGGCTCTTGAGCTGGCCGATAAACAGCGCGAGCAGGTCGGTGAAGGGCATCGCCGTGCCGAGTACGCTGGTGTCGTGCTTGATCAGCTTGGAGCCCAGCAGGCTCTTGAGCGAGCGCATCAGCCGGCCTTCGTAGTTTTCCAGGTACTCGTGCAGCGCCAGGCGACCGTACACCGGGCGGCGTTCCTCGAAGTTGAAGAACACCACCGACGGCAGGGTGATTTTATCGTCCTCCAGCGCAATAAGCGTCTCCTCGCCGGGGCGGATCCAGCCGACGGTGGAGTTGGACGTGCCAAAGTCGATGCCGCAGGCACGGGCTGGGGATGAGTTTTCCATGACAATCAGGTTCCGGTTGAAAAACGGCCGCGCAGTGTATGCCAGTCGAGGGCGGATGCGTAGGCCGACCATCTGTTAAATCTTGCTTGAAACCTGGCGATTCGCCCCCACATCTGCTGCATACGGCAAGCGCCGATAACACTTTGACGCACCCCAGGCCACAAGACTCAACAGGTGCAAACCACCGCACGTTGTGCCCCGGGCTGTGCGATCTCGATTAAGGATGGTGAACCGCCGATGGATTTCAAAGACTACTACAAGATATTGGGCGTAGAGCCGACGGCTGACGACAAGGAAATCAAGGCGGCCTACCGCAAGCTCGCGCGCAAATATCACCCTGACGTGAGCAAGGAAAAAGACGCCGAAGCCAAGTTCAAGGACGCGTCCGAAGCTTACGAGGCGCTCAAGAGTGCCGACAAACGCGCCGAATACGACGAGCTGCGCAAATACGGCCAGCATGGCCAACCGTTCCAGGGGCCACCGGGCTGGCAGAGCCGTGGCGGCTTTGGCGGTGGCGGTGGTGGCGAGGACTTCTCGGACTTCTTCAGTTCGATCTTCGGCTCCCGTGGCGACGGTTTCGGCGGCGGCCAGCGCCGTCCGACCGGGCGCAAGGGCCAGGACGTTGAGATGCAACTGACCGTGTCCCTTGAAGAGACGCTGTCCACCGAGTCCAAGCAAATCAGCTTCCAGGTGCCGCAATACGACGCCTCGGGCAGGCACGTCAGCAACACTACCAAGAGCCTCAACGTGAAGATCCCCGCCGGCGTGGCCGACGGTGAGCGCATCCGCCTCAAGGCGCAGGGCGCGCCGGGGATTGGCGGCGGGGCCAATGGTGACCTGTACCTGATCATCAAATTTGCACCACACTCCAAGTTCGAGGTGGAAGGTCAGGACCTGGTAATCACCGTGCCGCTGGCACCGTGGGAGTTGGCGTTGGGTACGGAAGTAGCTGTGCCGACGCTGACCGGCAAGATCAACCTCAAGGTGCCCGCCGGCAGCCAGAACGGCCAGCGTATGCGTGCCAAGGGCCATGGTTTGCTGAACAAGAGCGGGGAGCGGGGTTATCTGTTCATCCAGCTCAAGGCCGTGATGCCCAAAACGTCCGATGACGATACTAAGGCGTTGTGGGCGAAACTGGCAGAAACCTGCGACTTCAATGCGCGGGAAGGTTGGAGCAACTGACTGCATAGTTAGGCCCAGACCGCAGTGGGCCATGAATAAGCTCCTCATTTCCCAATGAGGTACTGCTTCATGGCTCACTCCCAAACCCCGCTTCCTCCTGGAGATCAGGGGCGGCACTTCACGATAATCACCAGTTTCATACCCAACGTATTGATCAGGGCATCCGAGCAAAACCGGGGCGCCTTGCGCCAGCTCAAGCCTGAAATTCCCGCCTGGTACAGCAGCGCCACCCAAACGCAAAAAGACACGCTCAAGACCTTTGTCGACGCCAGCTGGAACTCGTTGAATCAGTGGGAAGCGCAGATGGCCAAGATCCAGACGGTCGTCGAGTTTGCCCAGCCGCTGCTGGAGGCGGCCCTCAAGCATGCCGGCCATGAACTGGATGTCGAGCAAACCTGTTTGCGGCTCTACGTCCCGGTGGAAGATGCCTTAGGTCGGCGCACAGGCGGGTTCAAGTCCAAGACGTTTTCCCTGCTGCAAGCGGCCTTGAATAACTTTGAAGAGCCTGAGGCTGCGCCGGGTTTCTTCAACAGCGCCTCGGGTTTTATCACCCGGCCCGACGATACATTGGGGCATTTCGAGCGCGTCACTACCGAGCTCTCTATCGACGCATTTGCCACGCTTTGTCGTGAACTCGACCTAGGCGGAAAATACCAAACCTACCTCAATACCCATGTACGGCCTGACAGCGCGGTCGACCGGTCGCTGTTACGTTTGCGCTACACCACCTGGAAAAAAGACGCCCTCAAAGCGGCAGCGCATATGGCTCTGCTCAAAGGTGATATCGAGGCCGACGATTTTGCCTTGCTGCTGAGAGTAGCCAGCGGTGAAAAAGAGATCAAAGTCGGCGAAAAGCGCCTTATCTACAGCACGCCCTGCCTGATGAACTTGCCGCTACAGGGCTGCGTGCTTATGCAGCTGGTTGGCGAGCATCGCTATGGCACGTGGTTTATCGCGTGGTTTCCCGACGACCCGAAGCAGCCCATCAAACGTTACGAGTCGTTTGCCGAGTTGCAGCAACAGATAACTGATCGCTTGAGCGTCGCCCCAAAAGAGAGTGATCGCTCCAAAGGGAATACGCCTACGCAGTACCAGACGTTCTTGAGCCGGTTCGTGGCAGAAAAAGATCGACCCTATTACTTTCGCCGATTGACCGAGTTGGTTATGGACGCCCCACCGCAGAACTGGGCGGCGGGGTGGATGCGTTCTGAACAAGGCCAGTTCTGGTCAAACTTGCTGGCGCCAACGCCGGTGACCTCGGTGTTGGGCGACCCTGAGCACAGCCTTCGAATCCCCGCCGATGGGTTGAACCTGGATATCCGTAGCATTCCGTTCCATGACCGTTGGATATTCATTGACCTGTGGCACGAGCTTTATGAGGGCCATTGCGCGAGATTGCTCGACGACGGCCATTCGCAGGCGATTCCGACGGCACAAGCCGACGCCAGCAACCGTGCCCGGCGCTTGTCGCACTATCTGGGCCTGGGCATGTTGGTGTTGAACGCGGTCTCGATGCTGGTTCCGCCCTTGGGTTACGCGATGCTTGCGGTGACGGCCGCGCAATTGTTGTACGAGGTGTTCGAGGGCGCCCATGAGTTGAGCACGGGTGACCGTGAAGCCGGTTGGAAGCATTTGGGCGATGTGATCGAAAACCTGGTGATGCTCGGGGTTGGGGGGGCGGTGTTTCATTTCACGGTGTCACCGTTTGTCGAGGGCTTGAAGACCGTCACGTTGCCTGGCGGCAAGACCCGGCTCTGGAAACCTGACCTCAAGCCCTATGTGCGCAACATCAATATCGCGCCCGATTCGGTGCCCTCGGCAGAGGGGCTGCATAGCCACGGCAGCGACAAGATCCTGGTGCTGGAAGGCAAGCCGCTGGAACTGAAAAAAGACCCGTCTCCCGGTAAGTACCGTATTCAACATCCTCGTCGCACCGACGCATACCAGCCCCAGATTCGCCATAACGGCACCGGTGGCTGGCTCAATGAGGTGGAGCAACCGCTCAGTTGGGAGCAGCCACGCCTCATGCGGCGCCTCGGGCCGGCCATGGAGCGTTTCGACGAAATCGAGCTGGCGCAGGTTCGTGTGGTCAGTGACATGCCGGATGACGTATTACGCCGCCTGCATGCCGAAAGCGAACCGGCCCCGGCCTTACTCCTGGACACGGCCAGGCAGTTCCGCGCCTACGCTGACGCAGTGAAAGTGAGCGAATTGATCCGCAACGGCGGCCTGCCTAGCCCGCTGTGTCAGTATGCGGCGCCATTGGCGACCGAGCTACCCGGCTGGCCGTCGTCATGGGCGATTGAAGTGGTGGAGGGTGAGGGGGAGTCCGCGCAGACCGTTCGCTTCGACGCTGGAAGGCCGTCAGCGCCCCATGTGCTCAACATCCGCGTGGGCGAATTGAGGGCCGGTAAATTGCCTGAACGGATAGTGGGTACGCTCAGCAAAGAAGAGGTTTCGCAAATACTGCGCAATGCCCATCAGTACGTTCCAGAAGACACGGTGCAACGTGAGATGTTGCTTAAGACGGTGCTCGCCGATTTTTCTGTCGTGCAACGCGCACGCGTGTTTGACAGTTTGTATGCCGACCAGACGCCATCCGCCGACCCGGCCTTGCAAATCTTGCAACGTGATTTCAAGGGATTGCCGAGTACGATGGGTCGTGAGTTGCTTGATGCTGCACGCCCCAATGAGCTGGCGTCCCTCAAGAACACCGGGAAAATACCCTTCAGGCTTGCCCAACAGGCGCGCAAGATGCAGCGCCAAATGCGCCTGGTGCGTGCCTATGAAGGGCTTTACCTGGACGCACTGGCCAACCCGGATACCGAGGCCCTGGCACTCAACACCCTGGAAGCCCTGCCGGGCTGGCAGGACGATTTGCGCCTGGAGGTGCGCGAACTCACTTATGACGGGCGGGTACGGGCCAGTTTCGGCCCAATCGATGCGACCAACCGTAAGGTGATTGTGTGGACCTCTCAAGGCCGCTATCAGGCATTCGACGAAGATGCCAATTCACTTCACGTCGTCAATAGCCTCTATGGTTCGATCCAGCACGCGCTGACCGACTCCCATCGACTGTCCCTGGGCCTGCCCCATGTCGGTCAGGGGCAGGCGTTGAAGACATTGATCCAGCAACATGCCTTGCCTCGGTCACAACTGAGCAAGGTGCTGCATATGGTGCCTGATAGTCGGCCGTTTTTCGTGCCGCCCAGTGCCTTGCCAGGCAATCGCGTCGGGTACCCGTTAAGTGGCCGAGGCGCTGGCCAGAGTGACTGGGACCGAATCACGCTGGAGCGTCTGCGCAGCCTGTACCCGGACTTTACCGATGAAAAATTGACGGCGCTGCGAGCTGCCAACGACCCTCATAACGATACGTGGCTCAAGGCGCTTGAGCGTGAGTACAAAACACTGGATGCCACCCTGCAAACCTGGATGGCCACAAGGATTGAAGGTGTGGGGGAGTTCGGTAGTCAGGACTATCTCGAACAGCTGCGGATCAGGCGCGACATTACTAAAGCATCTCAAGGATGCCTGGCGCCAAATCGGCCCTAGGCATTTTGACGCCACCGGCCGTTACCTGGGACAACTGATTCACCTGGCGGACGTAGAGATTCAACAGCAATTGCTGAGCCTTCCTGTATTGAGTTCCAACTTCTCCCACGTGACCCGCTTGGATTTGTCGCGCACAGGTTTCAACGATGCAAACGTGCCATTTCTGTCGAGCTTCTCCCACTTGATCGCCTTGAATCTCGAGTCTTGCGAGTTGACACAACTGTCCCCCGTCATCACGCAAATGGCGCGTCTGTGGGAACTGGGGCTGGCGGAGAACCAGATCGTTCTGGATGCCGAGGCGGTCGCACGCTTGAGGTCGCTGAGGCATTTGAGGCGGATCGAACTGGATGGCAACCCGCTGGGCCTGGCGCCTGATATCAGTCAAATGCGTAGTTTACGAATGCTGTGGCTGGCCGACACCGGGCTGACGGGTTGGCCGGAGGGACTCTTCGCGTCGCAACGTCCGCGCGCATTCATGCTGGACCTGGACGCGAACAGACTCAGCCGAATACCTGATGTTGCCCCAGGCTCTGATCGCGCAGCCATTGTTGCCCGCACCGTAGTTGATCGCGAGTTGCTGACGCCTGAGGTGTTAAGCGCAATCGACAGCTATGCCGAGTCGACCGGTATTGACCCTTCCCGGCGTTTTCCGCCCAAGGGTGCAGGGGACAGTTCTTTTTGGAAGGCGGGGATGACGCAAGAGGAGTGGCAAGCCAAGCAGCCCGTCTGGGAAGCCTTGGAGGATGCGCATGGCTCAGAGCCGTTTTTTAACGAAATCAGAAAACTATTGAAATCGTCCGATGCCACTTCTGCTGAATACAAGGCCGAGCTGACCGCCAAAGTGTGGCGCATGCTGGAGGCTGCTGACGCCGAGCCCACGCTACGGGACAAGTTGTTTCTGATGGCCAGGGCACCGACCACCTGCGTGGACGCTGGGGCGCAGCTATTCAATGCCATGGGGGTTGAGGTGATGGAGTGGGAAGCCCATGCAGCGGGGCGCCCCGAGTTGGTCAAGCTCGAACTGCTGGACTTGGCCAAGGGCAAGTCACGACTGGACGAACTGGGCAGCATTGCCCGTGCTCGGGTGGCCGAACTCAAGACGCAGGGGCGACAGTTTCCCGAATACGATGAGCAAGGGCATTTGATCACCCGCTACGATGACCAAGGCGATCCAGTGCGCACGCTGGATGAAGTGGAGATCCACTTGGCCTATGTCACCGGGCTTGCCCGAAGGCTGGATTTGCCTTGGCAATCCAGAAGCATGACATTTGACGAGCCTGATGTGACCCCCAGGATGCTTGATGACGCTTTCACGCGGGTCATCAGTCTGGAGGACGGCGACCTGCTCAGGGAGTCACTGCTCAAGCAAGACTTTTGGCGAATCTACCTTGAAGCGGCCAACCCCAGAGCGTTCGAGGTGGTGCTCAACAAGGGTAACGCGCTGGAAGATTTACTGGAGGCCCAGAAGGCATGGGCCGCCGATGGGCGCTTATCGGGTACGGAAAAAGCCGCCTTGCGCAAGACCATCGATATGGCAGGCCGTACGTTGGGCAAGCCCACTCAGGACATCCGTCCCGGCCAGGTGATGACGGATGAACAATACTCCGCCGACTACGCCACGCTGGCCGAAGAAACTCAAAATATCCTGCGCAGGCTTTGCGACGAGGCGATGGGTCGAAAAAGCACTGAAACCAACCCATAACTATGCAGGCCATCAACACCGTATCGCTCGATAGGCTGGGGTCTTTACCTCACCTCAAGGACGATCCGTCATGTCACAACCCAACTCAACTGCCACGCTCGTCGGCGTGTTCAACGCCGACGCTCGCGGTGTTCATTACGACTTCCTGAAAGACCGTGTGCCCGCCTGGTTCAACCAGGCGAGCAGACAACGCCAGGAAGAGCTCGCCAACCACGAAATGCACCAACTGCCCAGTTGGTACCGGGCAGCCTCAACGGAAGCGAAAGGCTTACTGGGCGACAGCCACACCCGCTATCGCGAGACGTTGAACGCCATTGAGAATCGCCTGGGCAGCCTCACCGATATTGCTGAATTTGCCGAAAAACTGCTCAAAGAAGCGATCAAAAAAGAATTCAACCTGGACATCGATGTTCGTAACACCTACTTCGCCCGAAAGTACCGTGCATTACGCGGCCGCACCGACATGTTCGGGGCTTTTGTGCTGGAGCAGCAGGACAATTCGACGCTCAACGACCGGTATCAGGGCATTTCCCTGCTGGAAGCCGCACTGGCCAACTTTGAGCCTGACGATGAGCAGCCGCTGACCTGTGCCGATTGCCGCGTCATCACCACCTTCAGTGCGTACGACGGCGAAATCATTCCAACGGTCTACGCGGTCACTTCCCAGGCCGTGGCCATCCCTGCGCATGCCTTCGCCAAGCTGTGCCGCACCCTGGACCTGGGCGCGCTCTATCAGGCACACCTCAAAGAAGTGCTGTATCCCGCAACGCTGGACGAGCGCAACGCATTGGACCAACAGCTGCAAGAGCATCACCGCCAGCAACTGGCACTCAGTGTTGAGGTCGCCCATCTACAGCTCGCCACGGACCCGCGCAGTGGCCGTGTTGTGGCGGGTATCAGCGCCAGTGCCTACGAGATGCTCAAGCAAGTGCTGGCCGATACGCCGAACGTGAGTCTGGACGGTCGGCGCGTCACGTTCGCGGTATTGAAAGCCTTTGGGATTGAGCTGGTCGGACCCTTGCTGATAGGTCCGGATCGTTATGACAGTCCCCGGGCCGAACGTCTGCTGGTGTACATCCCAAATGACCCACAGCAACCGCTCAGGGAATATGCCTCAAGCGCTGATTTCATGGCTGATCTCAGGACGCGCTTGCATAGCGTTTCTTACCGGCGTTTTTTCAGCCGGTTTATTCCGAAGCGTGACCAGGGCGTTTTTTTTAAACAGTTCAACCGGTTATATCAGCCTGCGGGTAACGATGATGCAACGGTCGATTATCCGCTGCAGCCCAATCCTGGGCGCTTGCGTCTAGATGACAGATACCTGTGGGGCAATACGTGGGAGCGCATGGCCAATGCGTATATCACTAAAATTTATGCCGATGCGCGAGCGGTCGCCGTGCCGACAGGGGACGAGGATGCCAAGGCTCGAACCGAGCGGTTGGAGAGCTACCTCAATGCGGTGCTCAGTGTTCTAAACGTGGCCGCTTTTGTCGTGCCGGGGCTGGGGTCGATCATGCTGGCCGTGGGCGCGGCGCAGATGTGTTACGAGGTTTACGAAGGGATCGCAGCGGCTGAGCAGGGCGATACGAAAGAGGCGTGGGCACACTTTTCCTCGGTGGCACTCAATGTGGCGTTTTTTGCCGCCGGTGCCAAAGTGTTGCCCAACGTCAAATACGTGAACACGCTGGATAATCTCAAGCCGGTCACGATGCCGTCAGGCAAGCAGATGTTATGGAAGGCCGACCTTGACCCGTACGCTTCCACGGTCGAACTGGCACCGCAGTCCAAAGCCGACAATCTGGGGCTGCATGCGGTCAACGACCAGACGGTGTTGCCGCTGGAGGGCAAGCATTACCAGGTCAAACAGGACACGGAAACCGGCCAGTACCGCATCCAGCATCCGACTCGGCCCGACGCCTATGCGCCAAAACTGGAGCATAACCATCAGGGTGTCTGGAGCCATGAACTTGAAGAACCGTTGACCTGGGACGATCCCACGCTTCTCAAGCGACTGGGGTTGGCCGAGCACTCGGATCAAGTCCGTATCAGTGGGGTAGAGCCTGATACCTTGCGGGAAACCTTCGTTAATCATGAAACGCTCCCGCTGGTGCTTGAGGAAACCCTTCATCGTTTCGAGATCCATCAAGAGCTCACGACGTTCGTCGAGCAGATGAACAGTACCGATCCGCTGGTTTACGCAAAAGCGGACCCGGCGTTGCAGCTCGACCTCATGCGGCGCCGCGGCCTGCTGCCCGACACGCCATTGCTTCGGGTCATCGACAATAACGCCAAGATCCTTTGGGAAAGCGTCGGCCCGGCATCGACCCCAAGAAAAGTAGTGGCGCTGAGCCAGGGCAATATGGACCGGGGCGAACTGCTCAACGAGGTCCTGTACACCCTGCAAGGGGATGACCCTGCGCTCACGGAATTTCCCGGCAGCCCTCAAGACTCCTTGCATTCGCGGGCCCAGCAACTGCGCCAGTTCATCGCCAGCACGGCGGCGTCCCTCAAAGGCACGTTGGTGGAAGCGCGTTTCAAGGCGTCGACCCACAGCGATGATCCCGATGTGCAACGGGTCCTGGACGCTTATCCAAAACTATCGCCAGCGGTGGCTGCGCGCGTGCTTGAAACCCTGGGGACGGACGATTTGCAGGTGTTTCGCCGCACCGGCCGCCTGCCTGAAACCCAGGCCGCGCAAGCGCGATGGTTTGAGCAGGAAACCCGCGTATCCCGCGCCTATGAAGGGCTGCATCTGGACACCCTGACGGACATCGACAGCCAGCGCCTGGCCTTGCGCACCCTTGAAACCCTGCCGGGGTGGCGGCGTGGGGCGCGGTTTGAGTTACGTCAGTATTCGGCGCAAGGGCCGACACTGGATGCCATTGGCTCCCCGGATATCACGCCGGCCAGGACGCTGGTTATCCAGGAGAACGGTGAATTTTCAACCCAAGGCCCAGGAGACTTTTACACAGCGGTCTGGGAGGCAATGTCGCCCCAGGAGCGGCAGGCCATGAACCTGAGCGATACGTCGCAGCTCAAGCAAGCCATCAGGCAATCGCCGTTGCCACGGCCTCAATTACGCGCGGTTCTGCTGGAACATCCGGTCCTTAAACCACCCTATGATCCTACGATGCGCTTGTTGGGCGGTGGGCCCGGTTGTAGCCGATTGCGTAGTGTGAGTGGTCGTACGATGCATTCTCCCGAGGCGCGGGTGCGCAAATTGTATCCAGCCCTCAGTGAGACTCAAACGATCGAGTTCATTCGGTCATCGGGCGTGAACATCTCTGGTGTACTCACTCGATTGGAGGCTGAGTACGACGCTTTGGACACAACGTTGAAAGCGTGGACGACAGAGCATGCGCCGCAGTCGACGCTGACCGAGTTTGATCGTGCGGGTGGTGCGGCGGCTGTCAAAGCCAATGAAATCAGGCGCTGCTGGCGGCGGGAGACGGGGAATAAATTAAGCCTGTCAGGCTCCGATTCGGAGCTTCCATTACCGGCCTTGAGCGGGGATTTTAGCCATGTCGAGACGCTTGAGTTGCGATTCTTCAAGTGGTCGGAGAGCGGCGACACCTTCCTCAAACAATTTACTCAGGTTAAACGTTTGGAGATCTCCAGTTGCAAGCTTACCGAGGTGCCGACGACGGTCGCTGAGATGCCAGGCTTGACCTCTTTAAAGCTGCCACGAAATCAAATCCGGCTGACCCCGACAAACGCGATAAGAATAAGCGCTCTCAGTGGCCTTGAGATGCTTGATTTGGCCCTCAACCCGCTGGGGACGCCCCCGGATGTCAGTGCAATGACTCGGCTCAAAGAGCTGAATCTTTACGCGACGCAACTGGACCAGTGGCCAGCCGGCTTGCAGAACCTTGCCGCTGCGGAGTCGATCAACCTTGAGTTCAACCGGTTACGCGAAGCGCCCCAGGCTCACTTGAACCCGCCGCCCGAACGGGTAGAGGCGATGGCTAGGGTCAATCGCGTCACAATGCTGCAGGGGAATCCTTTTCCCGAGGATTACTGGCAGACCTTTGATGCCTACTGGAAACGCCTGGGTGAGACCCGACCCGATTTGGTCGACGGTGCGAGAATTGGGGCGTTTGACTCTGGCAATCCCAGGTTCGAGGCTGCGCGGCAGATCTATCAGGTCCTTATCGATCAACGGCTCAGGGAGATCATCTGGCGCCTGGGCGAAGGGGCGGATGTGGAGTTGGCCCGGCTCAAGCAGGAATACGATTCGCTCACCACTCAGCTTCAGGCCTGGGAGTTCTCGGGACGTGGTGCGAATCAGCGGTATTTGCGGCCGCATATGTTGGATTTTGGTGCGACGATTCAGGATGCCCGTTTCGAGGCTGGGCAGCGCATTCTGAAGTGCTGGCGACGCCAGACGCCTCAATTGCACGCCACCGACGGTACACCGATTGGCCTTGAACTCGACCTCAGTGGTCTGAACCTGCCGAGTCTGCCGGACCTGGACACCGACTTCAGCCATGTCGGCTCGCTCAAATTGAGCCGCATGAACCTGGCCACATCCCCCGAGGGGTTTCTCGCAAGGTTCCGAGGTGTGCGTTGGTTGGATTTGTCAGGCAACCAGTTGCGTGAACTACCACCTGCCGTGGGTGAAATGCGAGGTTTGACGCGTTTGTTTCTGCAGAACAATCGGATTCGCTTGAACCCGGAAACGGCCAGGCTATTGTCGGAGCGTGGGACGCTCAGGGCTTTACTCATCAATGATAACGACCTGCGTATCTCCCCCGACTTCAGCCAGATAACCGATATGCGCACGCTCAACATGGCGCACGCAGGTCTGACTGACTGGCCGACCGGTTTGGCCGAGCAACCGCTGCTGGACCGCATAGACCTCATCGGCAACCAGATGACCACGATCCCGGCGTCAGTCATCTCGCCACCACAGGAACTACTGGCCCAGAGTGCACGGGTCAATAACGTAACCGACGCGAGCGGCAATCCCTGGTCAGAGGCCACATTGCAGCAGGTCCGAGAGTATGGCGAGCGCCTTGAACAGGCCGGGCTGGCCTCGCCCAATCGGCCGAATCGGCTGGTCGCCTCCGTGCCTTTGAACGCAAGCCGCGTCGCCGCTCGTGCGGTGACTCACGACGCACCGTTCCAGCGCTGGTCCGCAGGCTTGTCCACCGAGCAGGCGGCTACCAGAAAAGCCCAGTGGGATGATCTGCGTGGGCAGGCGGGCGCAGATGGTTTCTTCAATGTGCTGCGAGACCTGCAAGCGGCGGGCGCAGGTCATGAAGACCTTCAGCGCCGCGTCTGGGAGGTCATCGACAGCATCACCGAAAACTCCGCCGAATCCGAAAGCCTGCGCGAGCAAATGTTCGAATGGGCAGGAAGGCCGGCCTGTTGTGATCGTGCTGCGCTGTCTTTCAGTAACCTGGAAATCATGACGATGGTTTACAAAGCCAGGCTCCAGGCCATGGATTCAACCCAGGGCGTAGCCCTGTCGAGCTTGTCCAGAGGCATGTTCCGCCTGGACGAAGTCGAGAAGGTCGCTTTGAACGATATCGATCAACGCAGAACGGCGATTAACAACAACCCGAACCTGACGGCTGCACAAAAAGCACAGCGGTTGCATCTGCTCGAGGAGGTTGAAATACGGTTGGCTTACCGATATGGCCTCAAAGACCGGCTCCAACTGCCTGGGCAGCCTTCGCAGGTCAGATTTACCGCATTGGGCGATGTGACCCAGGCCATGCTGGACGCCGCCTACGACAAGGTCGTCGCGCTGGATAACTCGCCCGAAGAGTTTCAAGCACTCCTGTCCCGCGAGTTCTGGCAGGACTATGTGACCCAGAAATACCGGCCGCGATTCGAGGCACAAGGCAGGCCATACCAAGAGGCGCTGGCCGCTTTGCACGACAGCTTTTCCGACGGCAGCCTCACGACCACCGCGTACGACGCGCAGGCCAAGGACTTGCAGGCTCGCCTTGTGATTGAAGATGCCGCGTTGATCGATGCGCTGACTCGCCAGGAGATCGCTGAGCGCCTGCTGCCTCGGGAGCCCCTTCAAACCCTGACGGATCCCGCTGAGCGACCTGCATTTGTGTTGGCACTTTCAGAGGCACAAGCCATTGAGTTCAACGGCAAGCAGTACTTTGTAACGAGCATGCCAGATGCCGGTGATGGGCAGCATTACCTGCTACGGGTGCAGAGCCCGAGTAATCCGTTCGAACTGGTCAGCAGTGGGGTTGTGGCCAAGCCGGATGTAAAGGGCGTTTGGAGGCGCAGAGGCCAGGTTGGGGGAATGCGCGCGGGTTCGTCTGACGATGAATTTGAGTCCGCCTCGGAGTCCATGCAGGTGTCGCCCTACACCTCGGCAGAACTCAGCTTCATGAGGCAGGAGGCGCACTTTGCAACCCTGACAAATGAGCTGGGTACGTATAACCGCGCCAACAACGGTAAATACCCACTGCGTGATCTACAGGGCAGATCCATTCGCATCAAGGGCCTGGAGACACAGGCAAAAATGGAATCGGGCCGTACCTACTCTTCGGCACCACTCAAACCGTACATCAAGTTTGAAGGGTATGAGCACGTTGGGGCACTGTATGAAGAGAAGCTGCAGTGGCGAACGTTCACCGCCGAAGACGTGAAAGTTCCTGGTGAAAAAGCGTTGATTGGTCAGTCGATGGTGGTTGCCAACCGCCGTATCGCTAAAGGGGAAACCGTCGGTCTTTATGGCGGTGTCATTATTCCCCCTGGCGTGTCTGTCGCTTCGGAGAGTACGTTTGGCATGGTCGTCGGCCACCAGATGAAACCGGATTCGCTGACCCTCCAACCCGAATCCATTTTTATCGTGGGCGACAACATCACGTCCAGAATCAATACCAATTTCGAGTATGACGCCAGTGGCAAGCCGATAAGGCAAGCGCCGGGTGGTTACAACGTCGAGGGTGTGCCTTTTCACATTGAAGCCGAACATTCGACCAGTCGCCCAGGTGTCAGAACACCCTATATGCTGAATGCCGTGTTTGCGACTGAAGACATCCCGGCCGGTGTTGAGCTGCGCATGGACTATGGGTATAGCGAACGAATGATTAGTATCAAGTTTCCCTGATCCCGCGTGCTGACGTTCAACCCTGAAGATAAACCCACCTTCAGGGTTGATTAACCCTCATTAAAACAAAAAATATCGCTGCGCCATCGGCAGTACATCCGCCGGCTCACACCACAGCAACACCCCATCGGCCTTGACCTGATAAGTCTGCGGGTCCACCTCGATCTCCGGCAGGTAATCGTTGTGAATCAGGTCGGTTTTCTGCACATCGCGGCAACCCTTGACCACGGCGATCTGCTTCTTCAATCCCAGGGCTTCGGGCAGGCCGGCGTCCTGGGCGGCCTGGCTGATAAAGGTCAGGCTGGTGGCGTGCAGCGAGCTGCCGAAGCTGGCGAACATGGGGCGGTAGTGCACCGGCTGCGGCGTGGGGATCGAGGCGTTGGCGTCGCCCATCAGGCTTGAGGCAATCGCACCGCCCTTGAGAATCAGGGTTGGCTTGATACCGAAAAACGCCGGGCGCCACAGCACCAGGTCGGCCCACTTGCCCACCTCGATGGAGCCGACGATATGGCTGACGCCATGGGTGATCGCGGGGTTGATGGTGTACTTGGCGATGTAGCGCTTGACGCGGAAGTTGTCGTTGCCGGGGCCGTCTCCCGGCAGCGGGCCGCGCTGTTTTTTCATTTTGTCGGCGGTCTGCCAGGTGCGGGTGATCACCTCGCCGACGCGGCCCATGGCCTGGCTGTCGGAGCTGATCATGGAGAACGCGCCGAGGTCGTGCAGGATGTCTTCGGCGGCGATGGTCTCGCGGCGGATACGGCTTTCGGCGAAGGCCACGTCTTCGGCAATGCTCGGGTCGAGGTGATGGCAGACCATCAGCATGTCGAGGTGTTCGTCGATGGTGTTGCGGGTGAACGGCCGCGTCGGGTTGGTGGAGCTGGGCAGCACGTTGGGGAAACCGCAGGCCTTGATGATGTCTGGCGCGTGACCGCCACCGGCGCCTTCGGTGTGATAGGTGTGGATGGTGCGGCCCTTGAGCGCGGCCAGGGTGGTTTCGACAAAGCCCGACTCGTTGAGGGTGTCGCTGTGGATCGCCACCTGCACGTCGTATTCATCGGCAACGCTCAGGCAGTTGTCGATGCTCGCTGGGGTGGTGCCCCAGTCTTCGTGCAGCTTCAAGCCGATGGCGCCGGCCTTGACCTGTTCGATCAACGGTTCGGGCAAACTGGCGTTGCCCTTGCCGGTAAAACCGATGTTCATCGGGAACGAATCACTGGCCTGGAGCATACGCGCCAGATGCCACGGGCCAGAGGTGCAGGTGGTGGCGTTGGTGCCGGTCGCCGGACCGGTGCCGCCGCCGATCATGGTGGTGACGCCGCTGGTCAGCGCTTCTTCGATCTGCTGCGGGCAGATGAAATGCACGTGGCTGTCGATGCCGCCGGCGGTGAGGATCATGCCTTCGCCGGCGATCACTTCGGTGCTGGCGCCGATGGCCATGGTTACGCCCGGTTGGATATCCGGGTTACCGGCCTTGCCGATCGCGTGGATGCGGCCGTTCTTCAGGCCGACGTCGGCCTTGACGATGCCCCAGTGGTCGATGATCAGTGCGTTGGTAATGAGGGTGTCGACCACTTCATGGGCGAGCAATTGGCTCTGGCCCTGGCCATCGCGGATCACTTTGCCACCGCCGAATTTCACTTCTTCGCCGTAGACGGTGAAGTCCTGTTCGACTTCGACGAACAGCTCGGTATCGGCCAGGCGGACCTTGTCACCGACGGTGGGGCCGTACATGTCGGCGTAGGCGCTTCTAGAAATTTTCATGGGCATGCCTTGGAATTCAAGTGAATGTGAGAACGCTCGCGAGCTCGCTTTCGCCGGCAAGCCGGCTCCTACAGGTCGCCCATGATCTGTCCGGCAAACCCGAACACCCGGCGACCGCCGCTCAAATCGATCAACTCAATCTCCCGACTCTGCCCCGGCTCAAACCGCACCGCCGTCCCCGCCGGAATATTCAAGCGCATGCCGCGGCTCGCCGCACGATCAAACGTCAGCGCGTCATTGGTCTCGAAAAAATGGTAGTGCGAACCCACCTGGATCGGTCGGTCGCCGCTGTTGGCCACACTCAGGCTGATCGTACGGCGGCCGACGTTGAGTTCGATGTCGCCAGGCTGGATCTGATATTCACCAGGAATCATGCAGGTTGCCCCAGGGTCTTGAAGTAGATGGCGGTCGGGGTGTAGCGCCCGTCCGGGCTTTGGCAGTAGTCGGGCAGTTCACCGATTTTGGTGTAGCGCAGCGACTGGTAGAAGGTTTCGGCGGGTGAGCCAGCTTCAGTGTCCAGGTACAGCAGGCCGCGCTTGTGCTGGCGCGCTGCGAGTTCCAGGGTGTTCATCAATTGCTGGCCGAGGCCATGGCGGCGCGCGCTGCTGTGCACCAGCAGCTTTTGCACCTCGGCGCGGTTGAGGCCGTTGGCTTTCTGGCACAGCGCCAATTGCACGCTGGCGATCACCTGCTCATCACGCACCACCACCCAGAGCAACAGGCTGGTGTCTTCGATGCTCGCCTGCACGCCGCGCAGATACTCGCGGGCCTGGGCCTCGTCGAAATCGGCCATGAAGCCGACGGAAGCGCCGTGCCTGACCGCGTCGAGCAACAGCTTGATCAAGCCCAGACGGTAATGGGCAAAACTTTCCGCATTGACTCGACGCAGTTGCGCGGCGTTCATCGACGTCACTCCTTGGGCGGTTCGGCGCCCGGGTTCAAGGCCAGTTGCATGAAGGTCAGGTCCAGCCAACGGCCGAACTTGATGCCCACTTGGGGCATCTGCCCGGTGGTGATGAAGCCCTGGCGCTCATGCAGGCGGATCGAGGCCCGGTTGCCGCTTTCGATGGCGGCGACCATCACGTGTTTGCCGCAGGCGCGTGCGCGTTCGATCAACGCCTCCATCAACAACGGACCGAGGCCCTTGCCGCGCTGGTCGCTGCGCACATACACCGAGTGCTCGACGCTGTAGCGGAAACCCTCGAACGGCCGCCAGTCACCGAAGGAGGCGTAACCGGTGACTTCACCGTCTTCCACCGAGACCAGGATCGGATAACCCTGGGCATGCCGCGCACTGAACCAGGCCTGGCGGTTGCCAAGGTCCACCGGTTGCTCGTTCCAGATCGCTGTGGTGTTGAGGACTGCGTCGTTGTAGATCGCACGGATCGCCGGCAAATCGTTTTGGGTTGCGTCACGAATCATCATCAGGCCTCACGCAATCGGCTGGTGGACGGTGACGAGCTTGGTGCCGTCGGGGAAGGTGGCTTCCACCTGGATATCCGGGATCATTTCCGGGATGCCTTCCATCACTTGTTCGCGGCTGAGCAGGGTGGTGCCAAAGTGCATCAGGTCAGCCACGGTGCGGCCATCGCGAGCGCCTTCCATCAGGGCGGCGGAGATGTAGGCGATGGTTTCCGGGTAGTTGAGCTTCACGCCGCGCGCGAGACGGCGCTCGGCCACAAGGCCGGCGGTGAATATCAGCAGTTTGTCTTTTTCCCGTGGGGTCAAGTCCATGGTTCAGGTACTCCAGATTCGGGGGGGGACGGCTTCACGGCCCAGCACGGCGGGGCGTAACAGGCGCCATAAATCGATCAGCCAGGCGCGGGCATGCAGCGCTTCGCTGGCCAGGCAGCGGGCGACCAGCAAGCCCGGTAATTGGGTCAGGTCGCCGCGCACTGCGTGGGGCAGGGCGCGGCAGATGTCGAGTAATTCAGTGTCGATATCGCCCGTCAGCAGCAACGTGGCAAACACCGGTTGCCCGTCCAGGCCGATGGGCGAATCGAGCAAACCATCGGCGCCCACAATGCGCTGGCGCTCATGCCAGAGCAACTGGCCGTCGCGGCGGATATCCAGGTGCGATTGAAAGTGGCCCAGGTCAAAACGCTCGCCGCTGGCCGGGCGGCCGAGGGCAACCACGTCCCAGTAGAACAGGCGGGCATCGCCTTGCAGCGCGATGCGCGTGGTGAGTTCGGCCTGGGCGGCACTGAATACGATGGTTTCCTGGGGCAGCCATTCCAGGGTGGCGCCGGCTTCCACGGTGAGGTCCAACTGCTGGAATGCAGGGCCCTTGGCGCGGTACCACTTGGCGGCGCCAGGGCTGGTCAATTGTGCCCAGGCGCCGGCGCCGACGTGGGCGCTGATGTCCAGGCGATCCCCCCCGGCAATGCCTCCGGGCGGGTGCACGATGATGTGCTGGCACACCTCGGGGCCTTCGGCGTACAGGTGTTTTTGCACGCGCAACGGGCCGAGGTGGCGGCGCATTACCGGCCGCGTGGTGTCGCCGAAACGCGCGTAGCCGAGTTCCAGCTCGGCTTTCCAGCTGGGGGTGAACAGGGCGGGAGTAACGGGCAGGTTCATGGCAAAGAGCTTATCGTTAGGAGGCTACAGATTAGATGGTTACCAGGCCGCGTACACCTTCGCTTTCCATATTTTCACCTCGGCCCTGCTGCACGATTTCACCACGGGACATCACCAGGTATTGGTCGGCCAACTCGGCGGCAAAGTCGTAGAACTGCTCTACCAGCAGAATCGCCATGTCGCCGCGCTCCGCAAGTTTCTTGATCACCGCGCCGATCTCCTTGATCACCGAGGGTTGGATGCCTTCGGTGGGCTCATCCAGGATCAGCAAGCGCGGGCGGCTGGCCAGGGCGCGACCGATGGCGAGCTGTTGCTGTTGGCCGCCGGACAGATCGCCGCCACGTCGATGCTTCATTTGCAGCAACACCGGAAACAGTTCGTAGATGAACGCGGGCACTTCCTTGGCTTCTGAACCGGGAAATCGCGATAGCCCCATCAGCAGGTTTTCTTCCACCGTCAGCCGTCCGAAAATCTCCCGGCCCTGCGGCACGTAGGCAATGCCTGCGTGTACTCGCTGGTGCGGTTTGAACCCGGTGATGGCGCGGCCTTCCCAGTTCACCGCGCCTTCCTTGGACGGCAGCAAACCCATCAGGCATTTGAGCAAGGTGGTCTTGCCAACGCCGTTACGGCCGAGCAGGCAGGTGACTTCGCCGATCTTCACGTCAAATGACAGCCCGCGCAGGATGTGGCTACCGCCGTAGTATTGGTGCAACTTGTCGACTTGCAGCATGTTCAGCTCTCCTCAGCGACCGAGATAGACTTCGATCACCCGCTCGTTTTCCTGCACCTGTTCCAGTGACCCTTCGGCCAGCACGCTGCCCTGGTGCAACACGGTGACGTGGTCGGCAATCGCGCCGACAAACCCCATGTCGTGTTCCACCACCATCAGCGAGTGCTTGCCCGCCAGGCGCTTGAACAGTTCGGCAGTGAATTCGGTCTCGGCGTCGGTCATGCCCGCCACCGGTTCGTCCAGCAGCAACAGTTGCGGGTCCTGCATCAGCAGCATGCCGATTTCCAGGAACTGCTTCTGACCGTGGGACAGCAACCCGGCCTGGCGCTCTGCTGAGGCGGTCAGGCGGATGGTGTCGAGCACTTCGTCGATACGGTCTTTCTGCTCGCCACTCAAACGTGCGCGTAGGCTGGCCCACACGGATTTGTCGGTCTTCTGCGCCAGCTCCAGGTTCTCGAACACGCTCAGGGCTTCGAACACCGTGGGCTTCTGGAACTTGCGGCCGATGCCGGCCTGGGCGATCTGCACTTCGCTCAGGCGGGTCAGGTCCAGGTTTTCACCAAACCAGGCGGTGCCGTGGCTGGGCCGGGTCTTGCCGGTGATCACGTCCATCAGCGTGGTCTTGCCCGCGCCGTTGGGGCCGATGATGCAGCGCAGTTCGCCGACGCCGATGTACAGGTTCAGGTTGTTGAGTGCCTTGAAGCCATCGAAGCTGACGCTGATGTCTTCCAGGCTCAGGATGGTGCCGTGGCGGGTGTTGAGACCCTTGCCTGCAACCTGGCCGAGGCCGATCGCGTCGCGGCCGGCGCCTGCATCGAAAATAGGTTCCAGCATGACGTTCCTCATTTCTTCAGCAGGCCGATAACGCCCTTGGGCAGGTACAGGGTGACGATGATGAACAGCGCCCCAAGGAAGAACAGCCAGTATTCCGGAAAGGCCACGGTGAACCAGCTCTTCATGCCGTTGACCACGCCAGCGCCCAATAGCGGGCCGATCAAGGTGCCGCGCCCGCCGAGAGCGACCCACACGGCCGCTTCGATGGAGTTGGTCGGCGACATTTCGCTGGGGTTGATGATGCCCACCTGCGGCACATACAACGCACCGGCCAAACCGCACAGCACCGCGCTCAGTATCCATACGAACAGCTTGAAGCCGCGAGGATCATAGCCGCAGAACATCAGGCGGTTTTCCGCATCGCGCAGGGCAGTGAGCACCCGGCCGAACTTGCTGCGCGCCAGGCGCCAGCCGATGAACAGGCTCGCCACCAACAACAGCACCGTGGCCACAAACAACACCGCCCGTGTGCCAGGCTCGGTAATGCCGAAGCCGAGGATGCTGCGGAAATTGGTGAAACCGTTGTTGCCGCCAAAGCCGGTCTCGTTGCGGAAGAACAACAGCATGCCGGCAAAGGTCAGGGCCTGGGTCATGATCGAGAAATACACGCCCTTGATACGCGAGCGGAAGGCGAAGAAGCCGAACACCAGTGCCAGCAAACCTGGGGCTAATATCACCAGGCACATCGCCCAGAGAAAGTGCTGGGTGCCGACCCAATACCAAGGCAATTCGGTCCACGACAAAAAGGTCATGAACGCTGGCAGCTCATCGCCCGACGCCTGGCGCATCAAGTACATGCCCATCGCGTAACCGCCGAGGGCGAAGAACAGGCCGTGGCCGAGGGATAGCATCCCGGCATAACCCCACACTAGGTCCAGGGCGAGAGCGACGATGGCGTAGCAGAGGATCTTGCCCACCAGGGTCAGGGTGTAGGCCGACACATGCAACGGGTTTTCCGGTGACAGCAGTGAACATATTGGCAACGCCAGCAGCACAGCGAGAATCACCACGCCCACCGCAATCGTCACCTTGGGGCCTGCCTTTTGCGTGGCCGTCAGCATCAATGGTTGGTTCATCAGTCGATCACCCGTCCTTTCAGTGCGAAGAGTCCCTGCGGGCGTTTCTGGATAAACAGAATGATCAGCGCGAGGATCAGGATCTTGCCGAGTACGGCGCCGATCTGCGGCTCCAGGATCTTGTTGGCGATGCCTAGGCCAAAGGCGGCCATGACGCTGCCGGCCAACTGGCCTACACCGCCAAGTACTACCACTAGGAAGGAATCGATGATGTAGCTCTGTCCCAAGTCCGGGCCGACGTTGCCGATCTGGCTCAGCGCCACGCCGCCCAAACCTGCGATACCGGAGCCCAAGCCGAACGCGAGCATGTCCACACGCCCGGTGGGCACGCCGCAGCAGGCCGCCATGTTGCGGTTCTGGGTGACGGCGCGCACATTGAGGCCCAGGCGCGTCTTGTTCAGCAACAGCCAGGTCAGCACCACCACGCACAGCGCGAATGCGATGATCACGATGCGGTTGTACGGCAGCACCAGGTTGGGCAGCACTTGAATGCCACCGGACAACCACTCGGGGTTGGACACCTCGACGTTTTGCGCGCCGAACACCAGGCGCACCAGTTGGATCAGCATCAGGCTGATCCCCCAGGTGGCGAGCAGGGTTTCCAGCGGTCGGCCGTAGAGGTGGCGAATCACCGTGCGCTCAAGGGCCATGCCGATGGCGGCGGTGACAAAAAACGCCACGGGCAAGGCGATCAGCGGGTAGAAATCGATGGCTTGCGGCACGTAACGCTGCATCAGCAGTTGCACCACATACGTGGAGTAGGCGCCGAGCATCAGCATCTCGCCGTGGGCCATGTTGATCACGCCGAGCAGGCCGAAGGTGATCGCCAAGCCCAGGGCTGCCAGCAGCAAAATCGAACCCAGGGACATGCCGCTGAAGGCTTGCCCGAGGATTTCACCGAGCATCAACTTGCGTTTGACTTGGGCCAGGCTGGTTTCGGCAGCGGTGTGCACGGCGGCATCGGTTTCGACGCCGGGGGCGAGCAGCGCCTCAAGACGCGTGCGCGCCAGTGGATCACCGGTGCTGCCCAACAGGCGTACGGCGGCAAGACGAACGACGGGGTCAGGGTCGACCAGTTGCAGGTTGGCCAGGGCCAGGCTGAGGGCGGTGTGCACGTCCTCGTTGGTCTCACTGGCGACCTGCTGGTCGAGGAATTTCAGTTGCGCGGGCTGTGCGCTTTTTTGCAGGGTTTGTGCAGCAGCCAGGCGCACCTTGGGGTCGGCGGCGAGTAGTTGCTGGCTGGCTTGGACGTTGTCGATCAGGCTGCGCAGGCGGTTGTTCAGGCGTACGGTTTTGGTTTCACCGTTGACGGTGAGCTGACCTTGTTCAAGGGCGTCGACCAACTCGATGCGTGCCGGGTCGGGCTGGGCGGCCCAGTCCTGGAGCAGCTTGGCTTGTTGGCTGGGGTTGGCGGAGAGGAAGTCTTCGGCGTCGCTGGCGTGTGCGGCCAGGGGCAGCAACAGCAGGGCGGCGAGGATGAAACGGGAAAGGGCAGTAGGCATAACAAAGTGTCCTGATCATGCGCGGACTGGTTTTATGTGGGAGCGGGCTTGCTCGCGAATGCGGTGGATCAGTGACAGATGCATTGCCTGACACACTGCATCCGCGAGCAAGCCCGCTCCCACATTTTTTACCGAGTCGGGCTTTAGTTGCTCTTCACTGCATAGTCCGGCTTCTTGTCATTGCCCGGAATGTACGGGCTCCACGGCTGTGCCCGAATAGGCTCCTGGGTCTGCCACACCACCGAGAACTGCCCATCCGCCTGTATCTCACCGATCATCACCGGCTTGTGCAGGTGGTGGTTGGTCTTGTCCATGGTCAAGGTGAAGCCCGAGGGCGCGGCGAAGGTTTGTCCTGCCAGCGCTTCACGCACTTTGTCGACGTCGGTGGACTTGGCTTTCTCCGCCGCCTGCGCCCACATGTGGATGCCCACGTAGGTGGCTTCCATCGGGTCGTTGGTCACGGCTTTATCGGCACCTGGCAGGTTGTGTTTCTTGGCGTAGGCTTTCCAGTCGGCCACGAACTTCTGGTTCACCGGGTTCTCCACCGACTGGAAGTAGTTCCAGGCCGCGAGGTTGCCTACCAGCGGCTTGGTGTCGATGCCGCGCAGTTCTTCTTCACCTACGGAGAACGCCACCACCGGAACCTCGGTGGCCTTCAGGCCCTGGTTGGCCAACTCCTTGTAGAACGGCACGTTGGAGTCGCCGTTCACGGTGGAGATCACCGCGGTCTTGCCGCCGGCCGAGAACTTTTTGATGTTGGCGACAATGGTCTGGTAATCGGCATGGCCGAACGGGGTGTAGACCTCTTCGATGTCTTTGTCCGCTACGCCTTTGGAATGCAGGAACGAACGCAGGATCTTGTTGGTGGTGCGCGGGTAAACATAGTCGGTGCCCAATAGGAAGAAGCGCTTGGCCGCGCCGCCTTCTTCGCTCATCAGGTATTCCACCGCCGGGATCGCCTGCTGGTTCGGCGCCGCACCGGTATAGAACACGTTCGGCGACATCTCTTCGCCTTCGTATTGCACCGGGTAGAACAGCAGGCCGTTGAGTTCTTCAAACACCGGCAGCACGGACTTGCGCGACACCGAGGTCCAGCAGCCGAACACCACGGCGACCTTGTCCTGGGTCAGCAACTGCCGGCCTTTTTCGGCGAACAGCGGCCAATTGGAGGCGGGGTCCACGACCACCGGTTCAAGCATCTTGCCGTTCACACCGCCCTTGGCGTTGATCTCGTCGATGGTCATCAGTGCCATGTCTTTCAGCGATGTTTCGGAGATGGCCATGGTGCCCGACAGCGAATGCAGGATGCCGACCTTGATGGTCTCGGCGGCCTGGATCGTCCAGGTCATGCCCATGGCGGCAATGGATGCCGAAAGAGTGAAAGCCTTGATCAAGCTACGACGCTTCATGATGCGATCTCCGAGAACCCAAGTGTTGTTATTGGACAGATACCAGGGCATCTGCAAAGGCTGTGCCGAGCTGAGTGTGGGCGCCTCCGGCAAGGGTGTTGGCTGTTTGGGGGAGGGGCGTCGCACCAGAACGGCGCGCGTGCAGGGAAGCGGGTGCGCGAGGTGCGCCGAAGTGGTGCCTGGGTCGACAACTATCTAGCGCCACCTGCAAATGCATCGAAGGGACAGTGGCCGCTCCGTATTTTTCCAGGAGTCTGTTCATGCTGCGTGTCCCACGAGCCGCTACTGCAACACCGGTGCTGCCCCCGTTAAGCCCGCCCTTTATCACCGCCGACGATGCCGCCCGCTGGGCTCATGGGCAGATCAATCATCAGGTGGCCGACAAGGAATACGGTGGCGCCGTTCTCAAACAGGATGGTCTCTATTTCGCGACGACGCCGATAGCGGACCAGGCTCTTACCTTTGATCATCGAATCCTGTTGGCCACTGATGCTGCCGACAATTTCATCGCCCCCAGCGGTTATACCTGCGAAGCGCTTTATCATTCCCATCCTTCGGACATGGCGCAGGTAAAACTGCATAACCCCGGGATCAGTGATGATCACGCCTCAATGATGATGAGTTTTTTCTCGCCCGCGGACCTGGACTTCATCATTGAACACCGCCGTTCGGCCCCTGCTCATTATCTGTGTGGCCACGAGGGTTCGTTGCTTAAGTACGCGACCAGCGGCTCGGCTGCCGAGGTTCTGCTGCGAAAGCGCATTCGTGGCGAAGAGCCCTTCCCAGCCTCTGCGGACCGAGAGTCATTAGTCTGGATGGCCGCCGAGGCTGGCGACCTGCGCGTGGTGGTGCCCAATGTGCGCTGGGGCGGTGCGCGTGGGCGAGTGACGCGCGGCTGGAAAGTTAACGCAGCCGTCACCCAGGTAACAGAAGAACCGCCGTTCTTTACCCAGGTCTTCGACCTGCCCGAACTGGCTGTGCGGGCGGTTGCGGCGGCCGAGAATACCTTCGGCGTTGTGCTCAAGCACACCCTGAGTGACCGTTATGTCGCGACTTACCCCGAGCGAATACGCCAGCCATTGTTTGCAGCTGTTGGGCTCTTCCCCGAACGCGCCCCCGGCAAACCGCGGCTGCCGTCCAACTATCGGTTGGAGGCGATCTACTACCGGTCAAAAACCTCGCAGGCGGATGTGCCCGAGCGCGAGCCCTGGCTGTACACCACGTTCTTTACCCCGGCCGAAGTCGCGGCCGCTATCGCGCAGTTGTCGGCGACCCAGGCGTTGCAAAACCCGTTGCGTGGCTTGCACCTGTACCTGCGCGCGTCGGACGGTGCGCTGCTCACACTCAAGGTTCCGCAAGCCGCTGGCTCGGCCGAAGCGTTGGGCAACAACGCCCAAACAGCGCTGCTGTCGGGCGCCCTGAGCCCGCGTGACTATGTACGCCGGGTCATCGCTACAACGCCTTTGGCAGTGGTCGAGGCCGGCGTGCTCTGGCAGGTGATCGGCCCGGTGGAGAACACATCGGCGGTGCTGAGCAGCTTCCACGAAGCGGTATTGAGCCCGCTTTTTATTCACGCCCACGATGCGGCCGTCTATGCCCACGAGCAGGTCGGATTGAGGCGCGAGCGTGCCTACGGCGGTTACATTCTCAAGGGCCGGGACGGGCGTTTCTTGATCACCGAGCCTCGGGCCGCCGACGCCAACCCATTTGCTCATCAGTTGTTTGTACCGGCGCAGGGGCAAGGCCCGCTGATTCCGCCAGAGTCTTATCAAATACACGGGCGCTACGGCTCCCACCCGGCGTTATCGATGGTCGACCCCGGTTGGGTCAAGCAGCGCAGTTGGAGCCGCGACGACGCTCTGGTCAATTTGCAGGTCTTTAGCGCTGAAGAAATCCACGATGTGATCCAGTTGGGGCGCCCGGCGTATTTGTCGGGCGCCGACGACTGCCTGCTGGCGTACACCCCGAGCCGCTCCACGCAAGAGACGCTGCTTTCAAACAGCACAGAGCCAAAGCCAGGCGGCAGTGTGGCCCAGCAGCGACTGGACCGTGGGTTGGTCAAGCCTGCGCAGTGGGTGGTCAAACTGGCAGAGTCCGGTGATCTGCGGGTTGTTTTGGGCAATCCACTGTGGGGGCCGCGCTCGCCGGTTTACGCCGACTGGACGCCCGCTTTTGACTATGCGCCCAGGCTCGGCGCGCCCGACTATGCCACCTATGGCGCAGTGTTCAACACCGCCGACGAAGCGGCGCGCAACCTTCACACACGGGTGCATGCTCATAACCTTGCGGAGCAGGCGTACTTCGGTTTTATCCTCAAGCACAAGGAACAGGAGCGCTACCTGGCCACCGAGGTGGTAGGGGTCAATCCACAGGCCAAGCTGTTTAATCTCAACCGTGTGTTTGCACGGACGGAGGACCGTGATTATCGGTTTCCTGAAGGGTTTGTACTGTGCGCATTGTTCCGTTCGCAGCAGTGGCAGGCGAGGGGGCTGTCGGCATCCAGTGCCTGGTTGACCCGCCACTTTGTGATGCCCATGGTGCTGTATGCCGCGCTTTATGACAGTAAGCGCCGAGGGGAGAAGTACAATCAGGGGAAGAACCTGCCGGTGTATTTTTCAACGCAAGAAGGGGCGCTGCTGCGATTCGTGTCGCTGCCCTTCAACGTGGGCGGCGGCGGGGTCGTGGAGAGCGCTTTTGAAGAGGCCAGTACTGCCCTGGAGTCGGGTCAACTGACGCCACAGGCATTTGTTCGGCGGTGGGCCAATAACGGTGAACTCAGCGTGGTACGCACGAGTCCGTGCTGGGACCGGCAAGGGAGAGTGACGCGTACCTGGTCCGCCTACCAAAATCCGATCCGGCGGTGTGTTGGCCCGGCGTTCGCCAGCCTGGATGATGCGGCGCGTTATGCGGCAGCGATTGTCGGTGAGGGACGCCAGCGTTCGTATGGCGGAGTACTGCTGCGGATGCCCGAGGGCGGCTTTGTGGCGACAGACCCGCTGGCAGTTCCTCCCCAGGGCTATGAGCTGAATTGGATTTATCCGGATGCAGCCGTCGCGCAGGGGCTTTATCCGGCTGGGAGCCTCATCGTCGCGCGCTACCGTTCGGTGATCGCGCAGGAGGCGCAGATGCTGCTGGCGCCCACTCAAAAAGCGATCTACCAGAGCATGCTGCCCACCGGCGTGCTGGCAAATCTGTTACTGCGGGAAGTCCAGATAAAACGTGAATACCTGTTCGCTCCCGAGGGCGGGATCCTGTGCTATGAACTGACAGGGTCGGCTGATGAAGCGATGCTCAAGCGACAGTTAGCGCCGTTGAACCCGGCCAAAGAGGATCTCACTGACAATGGCATCGAACAGCAACTGCGTCAGGGGATCCTGCTGCCTGCCGATTTCGTCACGCAGGTGGCGAAGGCAGGCGAGTTGCGGGTGGTCAAGGGCGACGCGCTATGGAGTTTTGCCCGGCGATTGAGTGGCCCGTTCCAGCCTTACGTGGATAAGGCTGCCCCCCTGGAGATCAAGCAAGTCGCTGCAGACGTTCCCTGCAGTCCGATCTTTACCCAGGCCTACGACGCCGTGCGGTATGCGCAGCGCCGGTCATCCGCCCAGCCTCAGGTGCAGTTTGGTTATGTGCTCAAGTCGCTGAAACAACATGCTTACATAGCGACCCTGCCCTTGGTTCGCACCAACTACTACCGATTTGAGCAGGTGTTTCTCGACGGCCTGCTGCCTCAAGGCTATGCCTTGGACGGCTTATACCTGTGTGCCTCGACGGTGGCGATAGCGCCGATGACCGATGAAATGGCGATGAGCTTCTTCACGCCGCAAGCGATTGCCGATGGTGTCGGTTTTGTCAGCAACCTGGCGAGTAACGGACCGCTACCGCTCTACCTGCTGTGTGCCGATGGTGCCTTGCTCAGGTACTCATTCAAAAAAAATGGGCCCTCATCCCTGAATGCACTGTTCGTCGAACTGAGGGCTATCGGACGACAACTCCAAGACGCCGCCTGGAGCGTCGCCGACTACGTACGCAGGCTGGCAACCAGGGGCGAGTTGTATGTGCGTGTGTGCAGCACGGTGTGGGGCAAGGAACAGGCCGTTACCGGACAATGGCGACCCAAGGCCGCGCCTTGGCCTGTCGAGACCAACCCGCACTTGCTTTCATTCTGCGGACCGCTGTTCGGTCATGCGGATGACGCTGCGCGGTGGGCCGAGAATCAACTGGGCGTGTTCGACGCCAAGGAATACCTGGGGGCGGTGCTGATACCGCCAACGCTGCAGGGGTTTGTCGCGCTTGACCCTGTAGAGGACCGTCACGCCTGGCTGGAAGATACGATTGCGCAACTGTTCTGGTTTCACCATAAAGGGTTCGATGTCACGCGCGACCATCCGTTGTTCTCTTACGCCATCCATGCGGTGCACACGTTTTACAAGACCATCCCCTCGACCTTGAGCCCGGAGCCGTTGGACCAGGCATTGCTGCGCAATTTTGCCTCAAAGGATGATTTGCGGTCGTACGTGGACATTCTGACGAGCAACCGCCCGGAGGCCGAGAGTGTGTACCTGTCGTGTCGCGGCGGTGCGCTGCTCAAGTATGTGCCCAGCTTCACGGCAGACGAAACGCGATTGCTGAGTGTCGGTGCGTCACCTCGGCCCAGCGTGTGGGTCAGCCGTCTGCAGGCGGTTGGCAAGTTGTCCGTGCTGGACACTGACGCGTTCTGGACGCGCAAGGGGGAGTTGGTTGCGCAGTGGCAAACCGAAGATGTGCAAGCTGAACCTGACCCGCAGGCAGTGCTGTACGGCCGAGATAAAGACGAACTCTGAGCACTGTCAACGTTTGCGCATCAGCCCAATGAAAAACAGTCCACCAATCGCCGCCGTGGCCACACCAATCGGCAAATCCTCAGGGGCGATCAGTGTGCGTGCCGCGACGTCAACCCACACCAGGAACAGGCTGCCGAGCAGCGCACACACCGGCAACAGCCGACGATGCTCGGCACCCACCAGGCGTCGGGCAATGTGCGGCACCATCAGCCCGACAAAACCGATGGAACCGCTGATGGACACCAGCACGCCGGTCATCAGGGAGGCCACCAGGAACACCTTCAGGCGCACATTGCGAGCATTCAGCCCCAAGGTCACGGCGGTCTGCTCGCCCGCCATCAGTGCGTTCAACGGCCGCGCCATGCCCACCAGCACCAGCAGGCCCAGCAGCACGGTGGCGGCGGGAATCGCCAGCAGTTCCCAGCGCGCCAGGCCCAGGCCGCCGAGCATCCAGAACATCACCGCCGACGCCGCGCGGTGGTCGCCCATGAACAGCAGCAGGTTGGCGGCCGCCATCATCACAAACGACACCGCCACGCCGCACAGCAGCAGGCGATCACTCTCCAGCCGGCCATTGCGACTGGCCACTGCCAGTACCACCAGCATGCTCAGCAGTGCGCCGATAAACGCCGCGATGGGCAAGGTCAGCAGACCGATGATTTCACCCATATGCAACACCACGATCACCGCGCCCAGGGTGGCGCCTGAGGTGACGCCCAGCAGGTGCGGGTCGGCCAACGGGTTGCGCGTGACGGCTTGCAACACCGCGCCGATCAATGCCAACCCAGCCCCCACCAACGCGCCGAGCAACATACGCGGCACGCGGATCAGCCAGACGATATGTTCCTGCCCCGCCGGCCAATTCACCTCACCGATGCCGAAGGCCTTGTACGCCACAATCCGCCACACCACCTCCACCGGCACCCGCGCCGGGCCGAAGCCCAACGACATGACACATGAGACGAGTAGCACCGCAACCAGGGCGATGAGCAGCAACGCGTAGCGACGGCTAATCATTCGCCGTGGAACCCCTTGGCGAGTGTCTCGACGGCCAGCACGTTATCAATGCCCGGCGTGGCTTGTACGTAAGGGATTACGATGAACCGCTGGTTTTTGATCGCGTCCACCGCTTGCAGCGCCGGGTTGTTCATCAGGAATGCCTGCTTCTGCTCGGCAGTGATTTCGCTGTAGTCAACGATCACGATCACCTGCGGGTTGCGCTCCACCACGGTCTCCCAGTTGACGCGGGTCCAACTGGCGTCCACGTCATCGAGAATATTGCGCCCGCCGGCCGCATCGATCAGCGCTTGGGGCATGCCGAGGCGGCCGGAGGTCATGGCGCGGTCTTCACCGCTGTCGTAGAGGAACACGCGCGGTTTATCGGCGGGCAGGTCTTTCTGCACTTCGTCGACCTGCGCCTGCATTTGCGCGATCAAGGTATTGGCGCGGTCCTGTACGTCGAAAATCTTGCCCAGGTTGCGCAGGTCGTTATAGGTGTCTTCGAGGGTCGCGGCCGGGCGCTTCATCACAAAGGCGCAGGATTCGGTCAGCTCATACACGTTGATGCCCAAGGGTTGCAGGGTGCTCGGCGTAAGGTCGCCGCCCACGCGCATGCCGTAGTCCCAGCCGGCGAAGAAGAAGTCCACGTTGGCGTTGAGCAGGGTTTCCACCGACGGGTACTTGCTCGCCAACTCTGGCAGGCCGTCGAGGATCTCGGCCATTTCCGGGGTGACCGACTTCCAGCCAGTGACGCCGCTGTATCCGGCCATGCGCGGCTTGAGGCCCAGGGCGAGCATCATCTGGGTCATGTTGATGTCGTGGCTGACCGCGTGTTTCGGCGCTTCCTGGAAGGTCACATCGCGGTTGCAGCTTTTAATCGTGACCGGGTAATGCGTCGCTTCGGCAAATGCCTGGGACACACTGAACAGCAACGTGAGGGACAGCAAGGCGCGCAGGATCATGGTGGGGTTATCCAGGTGATTCGGGGGTAGCCGGACAATGGGTGGGTGTCGATCAGTGCCTCGACGCCAAAAACATCGCGCAGCAACTTGGCGGTCAGCACTTCATGGGGCGTGCCGCTGGCGACGATGCGCCCGTGGTTGATCACATACAGGCGATCGCAGAAGGCGGCGGCAAGGTTGAGGTCATGGATGCTCGCCAGGGTGCCGATGTCCAGGCGCTTGACCAGCCGCAGCAGTTCCAGCTGATAGCGTGGGTCGAGGTGGTTGGTGGGCTCGTCGAGGATCAGCAATTGTGGCTGCTGGGCCAGGGCGCGAGCCAGGATCACACGCTGTTTTTCGCCGCCCGAGAGTGTGGCGAAGGCGTGGTCTTCGAAGCCCTGCATGCCCACCGATTCCAGGGCCTGCTGGACCAACTGCCGGTCGTGCAGCGTGTCGCCATCGAACAAGCCCTTGTGGGGCGTGCGGCCCATGGCGACCACTTCATCCACGCGCAGGCCGAAGGCGTCGGGGAATTCCTGCAGCACGACGGCGACACGTTGCGCGCACCACTTTGCGCTTTGCTTCCATACGTTCTGGTGGTCAAGTAACACGTTGCCCTGCGCCGGCCTGCTGAATCGATAGGCGCAGCGCAACAGGCTGGTCTTGCCGCTGCCATTGGGCCCGATCAGCCCGACGAACTCCCCCGCACCGACTTGCAGGCTGGCGTCACGCAGGTGGAACTGGTGATGGCAGTGGCCGTGGTCCGACGGCGTCCAGGCCAGGTCGGTGAGGGTGAGTGAACTCATCAGAAGCTGTAGTCCGCCGTGACGAAGAATGAGCGCGGCTCTCCCAAAATCCACTGTTGCCCGTCGTTGTACTGGCTGACGGCATAGGTGCGGTCGAACAGGTTGTTCAGTTGCAGGCCCAGGGTGGTGTTGCGCATGGCTTTCCACGACACACTGGCGTCGACCACGGTGTAGCTCGGCAGCTCGTTCTGGTTGGCCATGTCGGCATAACGTGCATCCACATAACGCACGCCGGCCCCGGCACGGATGTCGTCGGTCACGGCCTTGGTCAGCCACAGGTTGGCGGTGCGGCGTGGCACGTCCACCGGGCGGTTGCCGTTGCGGGAGATCTGTACGCCGTTGACGTCCTGGCTGAAGTCGTCGTACTGCGCATGCACGATGGCGGCGTTGGCTTGCAGTGCCCAGGCGTGAGGCAATTGCAGGTCGAGGCTGGCTTCCAGGCCTCGGGAGGATTGCTGGCCGACTTGTTGCTGATGGTCCGGGTCACCGGGGATGTCAGTGAGCAGTTTCTTTTTGACGATGTGATAAGCCGCCAAGGTCCATTCGCCGCGTTGGTCCCAGAAGGCTTGCTTGATGCCGATCTCGGTCTGCTTGGCGGTGGACAGGTCGAATTGCTGCTGGCTCGGGCTCAGGGAGATCAGGCCGCCGACGCCGTCGGTGCTGGTGGCGTATTGGCCGTAGACCGAGGTGTCCGGCGTGATCGCGTAGACCAGGCCGGCTTTCCAGTTATTGCCGGTGAGGGTCTTGTCGGTCTGGCTGCCATCGCGCAGGCCCTCGCGTTCGACGTGGGCGTAGTCGCGACGAATACCAGTGATCAACGACAGTTGGTCGGTGAGTTTCAGGCGGTTTTCTGCGAAGCCGGCGACGGTTTTGGTGGTGGTAGAGAACAGCGGCGCAAACGCGTTCTGGCTACTGAACGGCGCCGGCGCTGGGTGATTGATATCGATCGGCTGGCCGCTTGGCAGTACATCGTGGAACGGTGAATTGCTGGCCAGGCGGAAACGAATCCGGTTGTACTCCACGCCAGTCACCGTCTGGCTGTCGAGGCCAAACAGCGTGTGCTTGAAGGTGAAAGTCTGGCGGTCGCCGACTTGTTCCTGATTGTGTTTGATGCCGAAGTTACCGCTGCGGGTGAGCTGTCCGTTGGTGAAGTTGTAGTTCTCGGCGTTCTGCCAGCGGCGCTGGTTTTTCAGGTAGTACAGCTCGTTGGTGGCGCTGACGCTGTCGTTGATCTGCCACTCGCTGGTCAGGCGTGTCCATTGGTCGTTGTAGTGCTGGGTGTCGTTGCTGACGTTGTAGTTCTTGTCGCGCAGGCCCTGGTGCAACTGGCCGTTGATCAACGGCGTGCCGAAGTAGTTCTGCGGACGCTGGTCGCCGTAGTCGCTGGCCAGGGTGAAGCTCAGGTTATCCGCTGCCTGCCAGCGCAGGGCGCCGCTGACGAAGTCGCTGCTGGATTCGCCACGGTCGATGAAACCGTTGTTGCGCAGGCGGTTGAGGTTCAGGCGATAGCTCAGGGTGTCGGTCAGCGAACCGCCGCTGTCCAAGGCTTGCTGCTGGCGATCATAGGAACCGTAGCCCAGGCGGATGTGGTTTTCGATCTCGCCTGCAAACGGCTTTTTCGGCACGGTGTTGATCACTGCACCGGTGGCACCTTCGCCATACAGCACTGAGGCGGGGCCGCGCAGCACGTCCACACGCTCCACCGACCAGGTGTCCACCGGGAAGGTCGAGGTGCCCATGCCCATGTACATGCGGTTGCCGTCGTACAGCTGCATCACCGAACCCTGCCCGGTGAAACCACGGGCCGACAACGAGGTACCGCCATCGCCTGGCGTGCCGGTGCGGCTGATGCCGGTGGCGCGGGAGATGGCGTCCTGCACGCTGGCGTCGCCGCGTTCGCGGATCTGCGCGCCGGTCTGGCTTTCAACGCTGCCAGGCGTTTGCAGGGACGTAAGGTTCAAGCGCGAGCCGGCGGTGGTCGGGGTCTTGAGGTCGACGCGTTCGTCATCCACAGCGGGCGCGGTGACGGGGCTGGCGGGCAGGGTCAGGGCTTGGGCACTGTTATGCAGGGCGAGCAGGCACAGCCCGGACGCAAGGTACTTGTTCATCGGTCGATCAGTCTTCTAGGAGGAGTACTCGCCGCAGGGCGCGGCGAGCAACGATAACGCAGAAAGTGTTATAAGTTAACACTTGTTCGTTGCGCGGAAAAAGCCCGCGCAAGGCTACAGAAGGCTTCTGTGTCGGGCATCTCGCCTGCTTCATGCTGAACCTGAGGCAGATTCACGTTGCGCAAAAAAACGTGAAAGCACCAGGCGGTCCAATGCCCACACCAGGATCAACGAGGCACCCACCAGCGGAAAAATGATCGCCAGGGCGAGCATGATCACCATCGCGGTTTTCCATTTCGGCAGGTCATGGCGCAGCGGCGGAACGCCCAGGCCGCCTTGAGGGCGACGCTTCCACCAGATCACCACGCCGCTGACCGCGCTGAGCAAAATCATCAGGCAGATCAGCAGCACGATCAGCTGATTGAGCCAACCGAACATCTTGCCTTCGTGCAGCATCACGCCTGTCTCGGTGGCTCGCGCGACCAGGTTGTAATGCGCCCAACGCACATCGGCCAGCACCTTGCCGGTGTACTGGTCCACGTGCAGGGTGGCGTCATTGCGCGGGTCGTTGGCGAACACCGCGACGGTGAATACACCTTCGGCGGTGGTGGGGAAGGTGATGCTGTAGCCGGGCTCGACGTGGCGTGCGTTGGCCAGGTCGACCACTTGTTGCAAGCGCAAGGTGGGCGCCGCCGGGCCTGAATGCATAGCGCCATGGTTCATGTGTTCGGCATGGTCGCCGGACACCGGCATCGGCGTGTTTTCCATGGCCCAGGGCACGGTCTGTTGGCTGGCGGTATTGAGCACGCGCGCCTGCTTGTCCGACTGCGGCACGTTGTTCCACATTGCCGCCGGAAAGGTGTTCCACAGGTCGGCGTATTGCTTGCCCCAGAAGCCGGTCCAGGTCATGCCGCTGAGCAGCATCACCAGCAACAAGGACGCGCCCCAGAAACCGGTGACCGCATGCAGATCGCGCCAAAGCACCCGGCCACGACTGTTGAAACGCGGCCACAGCACCCCTGCCGAGGACTTGCCTCGCGGCCACCACAGATAAAGGCCCGACACCACCAGCATCACGCCCCAACCGGCGGCGAGTTCCACCAGGCGGTCGCCGACGGTACCGATCATCAGCTCGCCGTGCAGGGCGCGGGCGATGGCTTGCAGATTGTATTTCGAGTCCTGCTCGCCGAGGACCATGCCGCGATAGGGGTCGACGAACACGGTTACTTCGCGGCCTCTGTCGTGCATCACGAATTGCGCGCTGCTGGTGCTGTCGGCAGGGGGCAGGTATTTGCTGATCGCGGCGTTGGGGTAGGCGGTTTTGGCGCGTTGCAGTTGCTCGTCGGCGCTCAGGGCGTGCTCGGCGGTTTGGATCTTGAGCAGGTTGCCGTACATCAGTGGGTCGAGTTGGGGTTTGAACAGGTAGATGATGCCGGTCAGCGCCAGCAGCACCATGAAAGGGGCGACGAAGAGGCCGGCGTAGAAGTGCCAGCGCCAGGCCAGGTTGTAGAAGGAGATTTTTGGGGTGCTCATCAGGGGCTCCGCAAGGCTTAAAAATTGTTGTCTGTTATGCCGCCTTCGCGAGCAAGCCAGCTCCCACATTTGAAATGCATTCCAAACTGTGGGAGCTGGCTTGCCTGCGAAGCTTTTAGAAGCTCATATCGACTTTGGTCCAGAGCGTGCGCCCCGGCTCCTTGATGGCCTGCGGGTCACTGGCCGGGTAGCCGAACCCGGCGTTGCCGGCCAGGTTCAGGTGTTCGGCGTAGGCCTTGCCGAACAGGTTGTCGACGCCGGTACTGACCTTGAAGTGCTTGTTGATGCGATACGCCGCGTTCAGCGAGAACACGCCAAAACCGCCGCTCTTGTCGAAGTCCTTGCCGACCACGTTGCCCTTGTTCTGGTCGATGCGGTTTTGTGCGGCGACCACACGCCACAGCGCGCCTGCGCTCCAGTCATCCTCGCTGTAGGTCAGGCCCAGGCGTGCGTCCAGCGGGGGCATTTGTGGCAGGGCTTTGCCGTCGCTGCTGTTTTTGCCCCAGGCGTAGGCGAGGGTGGCGTCGGCTTTCCAGTTGCTCGTCAGTTTGTACGCTGCGCCCAGTTCGCCGCCCATGATCCGTGCATCGACGTTACGGGCCTGGGAGGTGGTGCCCATCATGCCGGGCCGGTAGTCGAACAGGATGAAGTCCTGCACCCGACCGATGTAACCCGAAGCCCAGGCTTCAAGGTCTTCAGCTTTGTATTGCGCGCCGAAATCGAGTTGGGTGGTCTTCTCTGGCTTCACGCCGTCGAAGGCATTTACTGAACCGCTCGCGCCGGTGTTGGGCGAAAACAGCTCCCAGTAGTCGGGGAAGCGCTCCGAGTGGCCCAGCCCTGCATAGAGGGTGGTGGGGCTGTCGGCCAGGTCGTGTTCATAGCGTACGAAGCCCGAGGGCAAGGTGTCCGCGCGGGTGTTGTCAGCCGTCGGATTGGGGCGCGTCATCATGCCGGAACCGGTGCTCTGCCGGAAATCCTTGGCCGAGGCGCGGTCCAGGCGCGCGCCAGTGATCAGGCGTTCGCGGTCGGCGGCGTACCAGGTCAGTTCGCCAAACACACCATAGTTGTGGAAGTTGGCGTCCTTGACCCGTGGCAGGTCCTTGTAGGTGTCGATGCCCATGCTGCTGCGCTGGCGGTGTTCGTTGGTCTGCGCATCCAGGCCGCTGATCAACTGCACATCGGCCCAGCGCCAGGTGGCCTTGATGCGCGCGCCGAGGGTGCGCCGGTCGACGTTGGATGCCATCGGCCCGGCCATCATGCCGGTGCCCGAGGGCGTGCGCAGGCTGTAGTTGTCCATCACATGGTCGGCGTAGTTGTAGTAGACCTGGGCTTCGATCTTGTCGAGGACTTCGCCAATGTTGGATTTTTCGAAACGCAGCCCCAGGCTTTCCCGCAGGAATTGCGAGCCATCCATGCCGCGCCCGGCGTAACGCGCTTCGCCATCGCCACGGCCGGCAGTGAGTTCCAGCAGGGTGTCTGCGTCGGGGGTGAAGCCGACAGCGACGTCGCCGTTCCATTTATCGTAGCGCGAGGCGACGGTGTCGTTGTTGCCGTCCTTGTAGTCGTCAGCGTGGGCTTGGTTGCCGATCACGCGCACATAGCCCAGCGGGCCACCGGCGGCGGCATCGATGACCTTGTCAAAGCGTCCGTTGGAACCGGCCAGCACACTGGCGTTGAGGCGCGTGCCCAGCTCGCCGAATTGCTCAGGCTCACGCTCGAACAGCACGGTGCCAGCCGACGCTCCAGGGCCCCAGAGTACGGTTTGCGGGCCTTTGATCACGGTGAGCTTGTCGTAGGTTTCCGGCGAAATGTACGAGGTGGGCGCATCCATGCGGCCCGGGCAGGCGCCGAGCATCATGCTGCCGTTGGTGAGGATGTTCAGGCGCGAGCCGAACATGCCGCGCAGCACCGGGTCGCCATTGGTGCCGCCGTTGCGCACCAGGGCGAAGCCGGGGATGGTCTTGAGGTAGTCGCCGCCATCGCTGGCGGGCACCGGTTGGCGCGGGTCTTTCGGGTTGGTGATCACGGTCAGCGGTGAGCTGGGGGCGATCGCCGTAATGACGGTGGGGCTCAATTCATTTTCGTCGGCGTGAGCCATTGGAGCCAGCAGTGCGCCGCACAGAACGGCGAACACGGGAGTACATCCCAAACGGGTGTCAGCAGAAAACCTGGACATGAAAAATTCCATCAATCAATCGTAAACAACACGGCCAGCAGCCTGCGGCTGTCTGTCTAAAGTCGGCCGGGGTGAAGTAACGCTGTGAAGTGCTTACGAAGCGATGGGCGGCGCGCGGCTGCGGGCGCCGGGGAAGATGCTTTGCCGGGCATGGCCCAGGCGCGTGGCGGGGGTGAGGGCGTTGGCGAGCGGCGGACTGCTCAGGGTGAAGGTTGAAACACCGCCGGGCAGCGCGGGGCAGCTGTAGAGCAGGTCGCAATAACCGCACTTGGACCAGAGGGCGTGGTGTTCGTCAGGGGCTTTTGGGTGATGGGACTCGCCGTGGTCCATCGGCATGTCCATCGACATACCGGCGTGATGATCCATCGGCATCGCTTGGGAAATCAGCGGACCGATAAAGATCATCAGCATGGCGAACAGGCTGATCCAACCGCCGCGCCTTACGCGGGCGTGTGGGGAGAGCCTGGCGCGAGGGGCGCCCATCGAACGTCAGCCTATTGCGGGTGCTTGTGCTCGTGGCCGGCCATTGGCGGTACTTTCTGTACCGACACTTGCACCGCGACCTTGCCGGCTTTTTCGAAGGTCAGGGTCAGCGGGAATTGCTTGCCGTCGGCCAACAGGCTGCGGTCTTTGAGGCCGAGCAGCATCACGTGGTAGGCCATGGGCGCGAAGGTCAGGTCACCCTTGGCCGGTACGGCGACGCTGGGCACTTGCTGCATCTTCATCAGGTCGCCCTGCATGACGTGTTCATGCAGCTCGGCTTTTTCCGCCACTGGCGTTTCAACGCTGAGCAGGCGGTCCGGGGATTCGCCGGTGTTATGAATCACAAAATAGGCGGCAACAGTCGGCGCATTCGGCGGCAACTCCTGGGACCAGGGTTCGCTGACCACCAGGTCACCGGACTTGTAGTCCTCGGCATTGGCAGCACTGAGCACCGGCAGCAGCAACGCAGCCAGAAGCAGGGAAGATTTGAGCATGGCAGTTCTCCAGAACGGTTCTAAACGCAGTTCACTTGCGAAGAAAATCAGACCGTTGGAGAGGCGCGAGGGTTAAGGCTTGGCCATTGCTGGCGCGGGGTCGGGCTTTGCAGCCGGGGCGACGGCAAGCTCTGGGAGGTACTGAATTGGGTGAGGTACAACTGCGGCACATGCCCCGGCAACGCCACCAACGGCGCCGAGCCCGAGCAACACCAGCAATGCTGCATGGTAGAGTGATCGTCCTGCTGCGGCGCCGGAATCTCCAGCTTGCCCAGGGCGATGGTCTTGAGCGTAGCGCCATTGGAGGAACAGAAACTGCCCCACAGCAACTGCTGCACCGGGTCCTGGGACTGTTGCATCGCGCTGGCCATCGGCATGGCAAAGGCGTTGAACAGCACTGCAAGGCAGGCGATCCAGGCGATTGCGAAGCGTTGACGGGCCATGGCGGATAATCCGTAGGGTTAAACGATCAGGGGGTATTTAGCCTGATCGTAGGGGATAAGTAAAAACAGGGCATGTGGTTTGGTGTCGCAGTGCTATCAGATCGCTGTGGCGTGAAGCTTCAGGCCTAAAGCTTTCATGACTTTCATGATAGTCGCGAATTCGGGATTGCCAGTGGCGGAGAGGGCCTTGTATAGGCTTTCGCGGCCGAGGCCGGCGTTGTGGGCGATTTGGGTCATGCCTTGGGCGTGGGCGATGTTGTTCAGGGCTGAACGAATCAGCAAGCCGTCGCCGGAGTCCTCTTCGAAAGAGGCTTCAAGGTACTCGGCCATGTCCTCGGGAGTCTTGAGGTGCTCAGCTATATCGAAGTCTTTAAATTGAGTCATGAGTCACTCCTTATTCCAAATTCATCGGCTATTTCTTTAGCGCGCTGGATGTCGCGAATTCGCGAGGAGAGAGGTTAGGGCGGGGGCTTTTAGCTGAACCAGCCAGCTGGTTCGGAAGTGTTTGTAGGGGGATTCGGCTTTTATGAGAAGGCCAAATGATTGGTCATTTAGCGGGTTATTTGAAACGAGAGGAATTGCTCGGCGTTGCGCAATTGATTGAGCTGGCGCGGTTGCTGGCTGATCGTGTGCACGAGGGGTTTGGACCGACGATGACGGCAGCCTGACAATACAGTCCAAGTGTGGGAGCGGGCTTGCTCGCGAATACGGAGTGTCAGCCAATAGATTTGGTGACTGACACACAGCGTTCGCGAGCAAGCCCGCTCCCACAGGGATTTGTGGTGGTTAGAGAGTGTTGATTGCCTGTAGTAGAGAAGGCATGGTGGTAAATTCTCGATCTACCTGAGTCAGAACGGGCCGCTTCAACACCAACACCGGCACCCCAAGCTCCCTTGCCACCTCCAGCTTCGGCTCCGTTGCCGTGCTACCGCTGTTCTTGCTGATCAGCACATCAATCCCGCGCCGCTTGAACAACACCCGCTCATCCTCGATCAAAAACGGGCCGCGCGCGCCGATCACTTCACAGCGCTCATTCCCCGGATACACATCCAGCGCCCTCAGCGTCCAGAAGTGCTCCGGTGGGATTTCATCCAGGTGCTGCAATGGCTCGCGGCCCAAGGTGAATAGCGGGCGTTTGAACGGCTTCAACGCTTCAATCAACGACGCCCAATCACTGACCTCACGCCAGTCATCCCCCGCCTGCGGCTGCCACGCCGGTCGGCGCAATGCCCAGCAGGGCACGCCGCAAGCGCTTGCGGCCTCGGCCGCATTGCGGCTGATCTGCGCCGCGTACGGATGGGTCGCGTCGAGAATCAGGCCAACCCCCTCATCCCGAACAAACTGCGCCAAGCCCTCAGCGCCACCATAACCACCGACCCGCACTTGGCAGGTCAGATCGGTCGGCACGCGCCCAACACCCGCCAGGCTGTAGATATGTTCCGGGCCCAAGGTGCGGGCAATCGCCAACGCCTCAGTCACGCCGCCCAACAACAGGATGCGTTTCATAGCGGCTTGACCACTTCCAGCAACGTGATCGGCAGCGCTTGGCGCCAGGTATCGAATTCCCCCAGCGGCTGCGCCTGGGCAACATGGATGCGCGTCAGTTCGCCGCCATGCCGCGCACGCCAGTCCATCAAGGTCATTTCGCTTTGCAGGGTCACAGCATTGGCGACCAGCCGCCCGCCCGGCCGCAGGTGTTGCCAGCAGGTATCGAGCACGCCGTCGCGGGTGACGCCGCCGCCGATGAAGATGGCGTCCGGTGCTTCCAGGCCGCTTAAAGCCTCGGGCGCTTTGCCGCGAACCAGTTGCAGGCCCGGCACGCCCAGGGCGTCGCGGTTGTGTTCGATCAGGCCTTGGCGACCTTCATCCGCTTCAATCGCCACTGCACGGCAACTCGGATGAGTGCGCATCCATTCAATACCGATGGAGCCGCTGCCTGCGCCTACGTCCCACAGCAGTTCGCCGGGCATCGGCGCGAGGCGGGCCAGGGTCATGGCGCGTACATCGCGTTTGGTCAGTTGGCCGTCGTGTTTGAAGGCTGAATCCGGCAGGCCTGCCAGGCGCGACAGACGGAGTGTTTCGTCAGAGGCTACGCAATCAATGGCAACCAGATTCAAATCGGCGACTGCCGCGTGTTGCCAATCCGTAGCCAGCCCGTCGATGCGTCGCTCATGCGCGCCGCCCAAATGTTCAAACACGCTCAAGCGGCTCGGCCCAAACCCGGACGCGGCCAACAAAGCGGCAATCAAAGCCGGACTGCCCCCGTCATTGCTCAACACCAACAACCGCACGCCACTGGCCAGATGCGCATTCAGCGCCGCCAGCGGCCGGGCGACCACGGATAAGGTCACCACTTCCTGCAACGGCCAGCCCAACCGCGCCGCTGCCAACGACACCGACGAAGGCGCCGGCAAAATCAGCAACTCTTCAGCCGCCACCTGTCGCGCGAGGCTCCCGCCCACGCCATAGAACATCGGGTCCCCACTGGCCAGCACACACACCGACTCGCCGCGCCGAGCCAGCACCGGTTCCAGGGAAAACGGGCTCGGCCACAGCTCACGCTCGCCGCGAATACACACCGGCAACAGGTCCAACTGGCGCTGAGCACCTATAATCCGCGTGGCGCGCAACAAGGCATGCCGGGCATTCCTGCCCAGCCCCTTGAAGCCGTCTTCACCGATGCCTACAACCGTCAGCCAGGGCGACATAAAGATTCCTTGAACGACATCCGACGGGCAGGCTTTTCATGCCGCCGGACAAAGCAGGCATAATACCGCGCCTTTACCCATCAACCGGTAGCCCCGTGAACCCAACGCCCGCTGTGAATACCTTGCGCCCCTCGGCTTGTCCGGGGTTGCTGCGTATTGTCCAGGCGCTGGACGGCGGCATTTGTCGGATCAAACTGGCGGGTGGTTCGATCACTGCCGCCCAAGCCCACGCGGTGGCGGATGCCGCCCAGGCCTATGCGGGCGGCGTGATCGAGGCGACCAACCGCGCCAATCTGCAGATTCGTGGGATTGGCACTGAAGAAAGCACGCTGATTGCGATGCTGCTAGCGGCCGACCTCGGCCCCAGCAATGCCGCCGGCGACGACGTGCGCAACCTGATGCTCAGCCCGAGCGCCGGGATCGATCCGCAGATGCTCTTCGATACGCGCCCGCTGGCCGAACAGATCCTGAATACCCTGCAAAGCCACCCGCGCTTTCATGAGCTGTCGGCCAAGTTCGCCGTACAGTTGGATGGCGGTGAGGCCCTGGCGATGCTCGAACATCACCATGACCTGTGGCTGTCGGCGTTCGTACGGGAGGGCGAGACGCTTCTCGCCTTTGGTCTGGCAGGTTGTCCGGGGCTGGATGCGCCGCTGGCCGCCGTGCCATTGGACCAGGGCCATGCCCTGGTGGTGGCCGTGCTGGAAGCGTTTCTGCACATCGCCACGCCAGAACAGACCCGCATGCGCCATCTGCCTGTGGATGACGTGTTGAGTCGTCTAACGCTGTCGCTGCTGCCTGTTGATGGCTTCAAACGCCCGCCCAGTGGCGCTTTGCTGCACCTTGGCACTTATCCACAAGCGCAAAAGAACCAATTTTACGTCGCCGCCATCGCACCTTTGGGCCGCCTGGATGCGACGATGCTCAAGGGCGCCGCGCAACTGGCCACTGAGTACGGCGACGGCACGCTGCGTTTCACCCCCTGGCAGGGTGTGCTGCTGCCCAACGTCGAAAAACCGCACGCCGTGACCGAACACCTGGCGCAGCTCGGTTTTCTTTGTTCAATCGACCAGCCCCTGTCGCGCATGACCGCCTGTACCGGCTCCAGCGGCTGCGGCAAGGCCCTGGCCGACACCAAGGCCGACGCCATGCAACTCGCTGCCCTGGACACCGGGCACAACGTGCACCTGTCCGGTTGCCCACGCTCCTGCGCCGCCGCACATACCGCGCCGGTGACCTTGCTGGCGGTGAGCCCCGGCCACTACGACCTCTATTTCCGCGAGGCAGCCCAGCCCGGTTTCGGCCGGCTGCACGCACGCAACCTTTCTATTGAAGCGACGGGCGCCCTGCTGCGCGCTCGCCCACGGAGCAACACCGATGATTGATTACATCCGCGACGGTCAGGAGATCTATCGCAACTCCTTCGCCATTATTCGCGCGGAAGCCAAGTTGGACCGCATCCCGGCTGACTTGGAAAAACTCGCGGTGCGGGTGATTCATGCTTGCGGCATGGTCGACGCCATCGACGGCCTGCAGTTCTCCGAGGGCGCGGGCAAGGCTGGGCGCGATGCGCTCGCCGCTGGCGCGCCGATTCTGTGCGATGCGCGGATGGTCTCCGAGGGCGTGACCCGCGCACGTCTGCCCGCCAATAACCCAGTGATCTGCACCCTGCGCGACGACAGCGTGCCGGAGCTGGCGCGTGAGCTGGGCAACACCCGCTCCGCTGCCGCCCTGGAGCTGTGGCGTCCGCACCTGGAAGGCAGCGTGGTGGTGATCGGCAATGCGCCGACCGCGTTGTTCTATCTGCTGGAAATGCTCGACGCTGGCGCACCGAAACCGGCGTTGATCCTCGGTTTCCCGGTCGGTTTTGTCGGCGCCGCCGAGTCCAAGGCGATGCTCGCCGCCGACAGCCGTGGTGTGCCGTTCGTGATCATGCAGGGCCGCCTGGGCGGGAGCGCCATGGCCGCCGCCGCGGTGAACGCCCTGGCCACGGAGGTCGAATAATGCAGGCGCGTGGACGTTTGATCGGCCTGGGCGTGGGCCCAGGAGACCCGGAACTGATCACCCTCAAGGCCCTGCGCCTGCTGCGCGAGTCGCCGGTGGTGGCGTACTTCGTGGCCAAGGGCAAGAAGGGCAACGCCTTCGGCATCATCGAAGACCATCTGGTGCCGCAACAGACCTTGATGCCGTTGGTGTACCCGGTGACCACCGAAGTGTTGCCGGCGCCGATGTCCTACGAGCAGGTGATCAGCGATTTCTATGACGCCGCCAGCGTTGACGTCGCCGCACATCTGGACGCGGGTCGTGACGTGGCGGTGATTTGCGAAGGTGACCCGTTCTTCTATGGCTCGTACATGTACTTGCACGACCGCCTCGCCGAGCGCTATGAAGCGCAGGTGATTCCAGGCGTGTGTTCGATGCTCGGCGGTGCCTCGGTGCTGGGTGCGCCGTTGGTGTATCGCAATCAAAGCCTGTCAGTTCTTTCGGGTGTATTGCCCCATGAAGACCTCAAGCGCCGCCTGGCGGATGCCGATGCGGCCGTGATCATGAAGCTGGGTCGCAACTTCCCGAAAGTGCGTCTGGTGCTGGAAGAGCTCGGCCTGGCCGGGCGTGCGTTGTATGTGGAGCGCGCCACCATGGCGAACCAGAAGATCGTGCCGCTGGATCAGGTCGATCCATCGTCGTCGCCGTACTTCTCGCTGATCATCGTGCCCGGTGAACGGTGGCAAGGTTGATGAGCCCGGCGATTGTTATTCTGGGCCAGGGCAGCCTGGCCACTGCGCGCAAGATCCAGCAGGTGTACCCCGGCGCGTTGATCCACGGCCTGGCCGGACGGGTCGACGGCGCGGACCAGGCCTACAGTGAATTCGGCGCGACCCTGCGCCAGCTCTATCAGCAAGGTACGCCGCTGATTGCGCTGTGCGCGGCCGGTATCGTCATTCGTACCTTGGCGCCGCTGCTGCTGGAAAAAGGCGAAGAACCCGCCGTGCTCGCCGTGGCCGAAGACGGCAGCGCCGTGGTGCCGTTGCTCGGTGGCCTGGGTGGTGTGAATGTGATGGCGCGTGAAATCGCCGCTGCGTTGAGCGTGGCCGCTGCGATCACCACCAGTGGCGAGCTGCGTTTCGGCACCTGCCTGCTCAATCCACCAGCGGGTTATGAACTGGCCGACCTGGAGCTGGGCAAGCGTTTTGTCTCCGACCTGCTGGCCGGCGAAAGCGTGCGCATCGAAGGCGCCGCGCCGTGGCTGGACCAGGCCAACCTGCCCCAGGACCCACAGGCACACCTGGCGATTCATGTGGGCAGTGCCGAGCGCACGCCTGCCGCCAATGAATTGCTGATCTACCCGAAGACCATCAGCGTGACCTGCAAGCCAGGTGCGCAGTTGGCTGAGCGAGTGCGCACGGGGTTGCATGAGGCGGGCATCGCCGTGCAATCCCTGGCGTGCCTGCTGGCCAGTGATACGCAGATGGCCGAGGCGTCGTTGCATGAAGCGGCGTTGGAGCTGGGTGTACCGCTGCGTTTTACCAGCGTCACCCAGGACGCCGATATCGTCATCAACGTTGCCGAGCAACCCTTGGACCTGTCGCAAGTCGGTCGCGTGCGTGGCCGCTTGGCCGTGATCGGCCTGGGCCCCGGCGCTGCCGAGTTGATGGTGCCTGCGGTGAAAGCCGAATTGGCGCTTTGCACCGACGTACTCGGCTACGAAACCTACGTGCGCATGGCCGGCCCGTTCCGCGACGACCAAGTGCAGCATTGCACTGATAACCGTGAGGAAATGCAGCGTGCCCGCCATGCCTTCGAGCTGGCGGCCCAAGGTCGTTCGGTTGTCGTTGTGTCGTCCGGCGATCCGGGTGTGTTCGCGATGGCCGCTGCGGTGATCGAAGCCCTGCACGAATCCAGTGATCCGGCCTGGCATCAAGTCGACCTGGAAATCCTGCCAGGCGTTTCTGCATCGCTCGCTACCGCCGCCCAAGCGGGCGCGCCGCTGGGCCATGACTTCTGCGTGATGTCGTTGTCGGACAACCTCAAGCCCTGGTCGATCATTGAAAAACGCCTGGACCTGGCTTCCCAGGCCGACCTCGCGCTGGCGTTCTACAACCCGATTTCGCGTTCACGGCCGTGGCAGTTGGGGCGTGCCCTGGAAATCGTCGCGCTGCACCGCACGCCCGGAACGCCGGTGGTGCTGGGCCGTGATATCGGTCGGCCGGGGCAGACCCTGCGTGTCACCACGCTGGGGCAACTGACGCCGGAGCAGGTGGACATGCGCACCATGGTGCTGATCGGTTCGTCCACCACCGTCACCTTCCCGCGTGCCGGTGGCGGTGAGTGGGTGTACACACCGCGCTGGTACGGCGAGAAGCCCGCCACCTGAAAGCCGCCCAACAGGCGCCTGAAAGCTCCGAATGACCCAGGGATTTTCCTGGCGTTGTCCGGGGCTTTTTCTTTTTTCTGCGACGAAATCCGGAAGCCCGCCAGGCATGCCGCGTGATTGCTGGGCGGCATGGTTTGACGGGTTGCGCCAAGGGATGTTTGTCGTCTGGAAAACGCTTCGGCCAGTGGACTAGGGTGGACATAAGCCCCGAGTTGGGGTGCTTGTGGAGAACCAAAATGGAGCGACATCACAGAAGGATCAACAACAAAAAAAGGCGCACGTTGATTGCCGCCTACAAGCTACCGGGAGCGTCCGGCAAACACGCGGCGCTACCGTTGGACATCGAGGACGACTTCAATGCCGCCGTGGTCAACAACGGCGTCATCTCGTTTGCCGAAGGCTTGTCCGGGTTGAACCGGGAGTACGTGCGTAAAAGCTATTTGCTGGCCAGCAGTTACGTCAGCGATGTGTTGAAGGTCCCGCGTGGCACCGAACGCTGGTACGACGAATTCATCAAGGTGATGGTCAGCCTGGGTTGGTTGCCGGTGCGCAGCCGCTTCGAACGGGTTTCGCGTTCCGGCAAGGGTCTGACCGTACAATTGGCGGCGTTGAACATCATCGCGGCCCTGCTGGCGTCGACTTCATTGTCCGGCCACTTGCTGAGCGTTTTGCCGAAATTGGCGGCCGATGCATTGGAGGCGTTGAAGCAGGCACCTGGGACTTTCGAGCTGTTCAAGCGCAACAGCGCGGTACACCAGGGCGGTGATTTCGGCCTGGCGTCCTGTGCAGAAACAGACAGCGAACTGATGATGGTGCTGGTGACCTACAGCAGCCATGGCGTGAGCAAACAGGTGGGTCTGCCTTTCCTGGAATGGGACAGTTCCTCGTTCGAGGCCTTCAGCGGGCAGACGTGCCTGGTGCTGAATACCTCGGTGGTCAACGAAAAGACGATCCAACTGATGCGCGAGAGTGCGGGTGACAAGGTGCAGTCGGCTATCGCCAAATACCGGATCTAAGGCACCAGGTAACCGCGCACACCGGTGAAGATGATTTGCGCGGCCAGGGCACACACGAACAACCCCATCAACCGACTGACAATCTGTAAGCCCTGGTCACCGAGGATCCGTTCGATGCGGTTGGACAGGTACAGCACCACACCCACCGTGAGGCTGGCCAGGGCGATGCTGAGGATGGCGGTGAGCTTGTCATCCCAGTGCGGCTGGCTCACGCCCATCACCAGCAGCGCACCGATGGTGCCAGGGCCGACGGTGAGGGGGATGGTCAGCGGCACGATGGTCACGTCCTGCTGCACGTTGTCGGTCTGCACCGCCGACTTGCCTTGCGCCATGCCCAGGGCGGAGATAAACAGCACACTGCCGGCACCGATGCGGAAGGCGTCGACGGTGATGCCGAATACACTGAAGATCACGCGGCCGAACAAGTAGAGCAACACGCTCGATACCAGGGTCGCCAACGCCACTTTCCACGCCAGGCGTCGCCGTTCTTTGCTGGAGTAGCCACGGGTCAGGCTGATAAAGCAGGACAGCACGAAGAACGGGCTGTAGAGCACCAGCATTTTCAGGTAGACGCTGAATAACACGTGGAGCATGGGGGGCGGCTCGCGGTAGAAGGAGGAAATCCTAGGGGAGTCTATCAGGCCTGTGTTCCACTGTAGGAGCGAGCTTGCTCGCGAAGTGTGTTAACGATGACGCAGCTCATCAGGTTGCACGCCGTGAGCTTGCATTTTTCGCGAGCAAGCTCGCTCCTACAGAAGGTTTGTTTCAATCAGGAAGGGGCGTGCTCGGGCCGCTGTTGGCGCTGCGCCACCCAGAACTCCACCAGCTCACGCAACTGCGACAACTCCACCGGCTTGGCCATGTGCCCGTCCATTCCGGCCTGGCGTGCACGCTCTTTATGTTCCGACAGAATGTGCGCCGTCAGCGCCACCACCGGTGTGCGAATACGCTGGTGGCTGACTTCCCACGCGCGCAGTTGCTGGGTGGCCGAGAAGCCGTCGAGGATTGGCATTTCACAGTCCATCAACACCAAGTCATAGCGCTGGGCTTTCATCGCTTCCAGCGCTTCCTCGCCATTGCTGGCAGTGTCCGGGTTGAGATTGAGCTTGCCGAGCATGCCACGGATCACTTTGGTGGAGATGCTGTTGTCTTCAGCCACCAGGATGCGGAAATCCGTCGGCACGGTAATGGCCGCGGGCGCATTGAGGACGGGGCGTGCTGGGACGTTGCCCTTGCTGCGCTGGGTCAGTTCGTCGGCCAGGGTGGTCTTGAGCGTGTAGCCGGCCACGGGTTTGGCGAGGATGCGCTTGATCCCGCAATTGCGCGCGATGATCTTGCTCGGCGCGTTGCTGATGCCGGTAAGCATGATCAGCAGGATGTCGTGGTTCAGGCTCGGGTCTTCCTTGATCTTCGCCGCCAGTTGCATGCCGGTCATGCCGGGCATGTTCTGGTCCAGCAGCACCACGTCGAAGTAATCGCGCAGGTGCGCCTTGGTGCGCAGCAGTGCCAGGGCTTCCTTGCCCGATGGCACGGCACTGACGTTGAGGCCCCAGGCCGAACATTGCTGCACCAATACTTTGCGACAGGTGTCGTTGTCGTCCACCACCAGCACCCGTGCGCCCTTGAGTGGGCCGTCGAGGTCGGAAGTCGGGTGTTCCAGGCGTTCCGGGTCCAGCGGCAGGGTCAGCCACAAGGTGCTGCCCTGGTGGCTGCCGCTCTTGATGCCGAATTCGCCGTTCATCAATAGGATCAACTGACGGGCGATGACCAGGCCCAGGTGACCGTTCAGGCGGGTGGCGGAGAAGAAATTCTTGCTGTGCAGTTCGCTGTGCAGCAGGGCGTCACGCTCGGCCGCTTCCATCGGCAAGCCGCTGTCTTGCACGGCGATGCGCAGGCGCGGCTTGGTGCTGCGGTCGTCCAGTGCGACGACGATCAGCACTTCGCCTTCGTCGGTCTTTTGCAGGGCGTTTTCCAACAGGCTCAACATGGCCTGGCGCAGACGCGTCGGGTCGCCGCTGATCACGCGAGGCACCTGGGGCTGGATAAAGCTGATCAGTTCGACGTTCTGTTGCTCGGCCTTGGCGCGGAAAATACTCAGGCAGTCTTCGATCAGCGCGTTGAGGTCGAACTGCACGTCATCCAGTTCGATCTGGCCGGACTCCAACTTGGAAATGTCGAGGATTTCGTTGATCAGCGTGAGCAGTTCATTGCCAGCACTGTGGATGGTCTGCACGTAGTCGCGCTGTTTCACCGACAGCGGTGTGCCCAGCAGCAATTCGGTCATGCCCAGCACGCCGTTCATGGGCGTGCGGATTTCGTGGCTGATCTTGGCCAGGAACTCGGCCTTGGCGGCAATTTCTGCGTTGCTTGCCGCCAGGTCGCGGCTGAGGCTGAAGCGCGCTTCGACAATCGCGCGCTGGCGTTCGCCCAGCGCCAGGCTCATCAACAGACCGCTAAGGCAGATAAACGCCAGCAGTGTGACGATCAGGCCCTGGGGCGAGACCATCGTCAGGCCCAGCAGCGCCGGCAAAATGATCAGCGTGCCGATGTTGAACACCACCATCGCCGCCACGAACAGGCGTGCCGGGCGGTAGCCTTTCTGCCAGTGATAGGCCGAGACAAACAACATGCTCAAGCCAGCCAGGGCCACCAGGGCATAGGTGATGATGTTCAGCGGCAGGGTATTGACGAACAACAGCAACAAGCCGCACAGCACGATGAACAGGATGTCGGCCATCAACAGCTTGTTCAGCGGGTGTGGGCCCAGGGGCATGAAGAAGCGGTAGGCAAACATCAATCCGCACGGCGCCGTCAGCAGCAGGGCCAGATAGGCGCCTGGGGTCTGGATTGCGTGCCAGTTGGGCAGCCAGGGGCCGATCAGATTGAGCAGCAGTGCGAGGCTGAGCATCAGCAGGATTTCGCAGGCCGCCAGCCACAGGCTGCTGCGCGAGCGGTGGTAGGCGAAACGGGTGATGTTGTGCAGGATCAGCATCAGCAGACAGCCGAACAGCAGGCCGTAGATCAGCGTCTGGGTCTGGTCGGCGGCGGCGAGCACGGCCGGTTCCAGGGTGATATAGGGGCGCAGCTCATGTTCCGAGACCAGGCGCAGGTAGACCTCTAAAGGTTTCTGGCTCTGGGGCATCGGCAGCATGAAGTCGCTGCTCGGCAATGGGCGCTCCGCCTGGGGCTGGCGTGTGCCGGTGCTCTGCTGCTCCACCAGGGTATCGCCGTCCAGTACATAGAGGCTCAGGTGGGACAAATCCGGAGCAAAGACCCGCAGCACTTGTTCGTGCTTGCCGGGTTGCAGTTTGAAACGCACCCACAACGCACCGTCCGGTTCCGCGGCGGTAATGCGGTCCAGTTCGATGGGGCTGAATTGATTGGTGTAGCGCGAGGAACGGATGTCGCTCAGTTGCAGGTCGGCCTGTTCATCAAGCAATACTGCCCAGCCACTGCCTTGCGCGGCGGCCTGGGCCGGGAACAAGCAGAGCAGTGTCAGCAGACTGACAGTAAAACCTATGGCGATCCTGAGCCAGCGCACGGCGAAATCCCTTCGTAGGTTGATGCACGGTTAACTATGCGCGGGTAGGGCTGCATACGGCAAGGGCCAGAGGCCCCTGCCTAGCCGAACGGATAGCGACTTACTGTTTCTCGCCACGCTCCCGCGCAATGGCGCGATAGCCGATGTCCTTGCGATAGAAGCAGCCTTTCCAGTCGATCTTTGCAGCCAGCTTGTAAGCCTGTTGCTGCGCGGCGTCGACACTGGCGCCCATGGCGGTGGCGCACAGCACACGGCCGCCGGCTGTCACAACCTGGCCGTCCTTGAGCGCGGTACCCGCATGGAACACTTTGCCTTCCAGCGTAGCAGCGGCGTCGAGACCTTCAATGACGTCGCCCTTGGCGTAGTCGGCAGGGTAGCCACCGGCCGCCAGCACAATGCCAACGCTCGGACGTGGATCCCACTGGGCTTCAACCTTGTCCAGGGCTTGGGCCAGGGCGGCTTCCACCAGCAGCACCAGGCTCGATTGCAGGCGCAGCATCACTGGTTGGGTTTCCGGGTCACCGAAGCGGCAGTTGAACTCAATGACTTTCGGGTTACCGGCTTTGTCGATCATCAGGCCGGCATACAGGAAGCCGGTGTACACATTGCCTTCATCGGCCATGCCGCGCACGGTCGGCCAGATCACCAGGTCCATGACGCGCTGGTGCACGTCGGGGGTGACCACCGGGGCAGGGGAGTAGGCACCCATGCCGCCGGTGTTCGGGCCGGTGTCGCCGTCGCCGACGCGTTTGTGGTCCTGGCTGGTGGCCATCGGCAGGACGTTCTTGCCGTCGACCATCACGATGAAACTGGCTTCTTCGCCATCGAGGAACTCCTCGATCACTACGCGCGAACCGGCGTCACCGAACGCGTTGCCGGCGAGCATGTCGCGCACGGCGTCTTCGGCTTCCTGCAGGGTCATGGCAACGATCACGCCTTTGCCGGCGGCCAGGCCATCGGCCTTGATCACGATCGGCGCACCTTTTTCACGCAGGTAAGCCAGGGCCGGCTCGATCTCGGTGAAGTTCTGGTAGTCGGCGGTCGGGATTTTGTGGCGGGCCAGGAAGTCCTTGGTGAACGCCTTGGAACCTTCCAGCTGGGCCGCGCCAGCGGTCGGGCCGAAGCAGTCCAGACCACGGCTGCGGAACAGGTCCACGACGCCGGCAACCAATGGCACTTCCGGGCCGACGATGGTCAGGGACACATTTTTTTCAGCAAAGTCGGCCAGCTGCTCAAGGGCCAGCACGTCGATTGCGACGTTCTCGCACTTGGCTTCAATGGCGGTACCGGCATTGCCGGGTGCTACGAATACTTTCTGGACGCGCGGGTCCTGGGCAACTTTCCAGGCCAGGGCGTGTTCACGGCCACCGCTGCCAATGATCAAAACATTCATGTCAAAAACCTCAAATTCTGTCAGTGGCGGAAGTGGCGCATACCGGTGAAGACCATGGCGATGCCGGCTTCATCAGCGGCAGCGATGACTTCTGCATCGCGCATCGAGCCACCCGGTTGGATCACGGCGGTCACACCGGCTTTCGCGGCATTGTCCAGACCGTCACGGAATGGGAAGAACGCATCGGAAGCCATTACCGACCCCACGACTTGCAAGCCAGCGTGTTCAGCCTTGATCGCGGCGATACGCGCCGAGTTCACGCGGCTCATCTGGCCGGCGCCGACACCGATGGTCTGGCGGTTCTTGGCGTAGACGATGGCGTTGGATTTAACGTACTTGGCCACTTTCCAGGCGAAGATCAGGTCGTTGATCTCTTGCTCGGTCGGTGCGCGCTGGGTCACGACTTTCAGGTCTTGGCTACCGATCATGCCGATGTCGCGGCTCTGTACCAGCAAGCCGCCATTGACGCGCTTGTAGTCCCAGGCAGCCGCACGCTCGGCCGACCACTCACCGCAGGCCAGCAGGCGCACGTTGGCTTTGGCGGCAACGATGGCGCGGGCCTCGATGCTCACGCTTGGAGCGATGATCACTTCCACGAACTGACGCTCGACGATCGCCTTGGCGGTCTCGGCATCCAGCTCACGGTTGAAGGCGATGATGCCGCCGAATGCGGATTCAGTGTCGGTGGCATAGGCCAGCTCGTACGCCTGGCGGATACCGCCTTCAGCGTCCGGGCTCACGGCCACGCCGCACGGGTTGGCGTGCTTGACGATCACGCAGGCCGGCTTGACGAAGCTCTTCACGCATTCCAGCGCGGCGTCGGTGTCGGCCACGTTGTTGTAGGACAGCTCTTTGCCTTGCAGTTGGGTCGCGGTGGCGATGCCCACTTCAGCCGGCTTGGCTTCCACGTAGAACGCCGCGCTCTGGTGCGGGTTCTCGCCGTAGCGCATTTCCTGGGCCTTGATGAACTGGCTGTTGAAGGTACGCGGGAACTGGCTGCGGCCTTCGGTGGACAGTGTTTCAGCCGCCTGGTTAACAGTGCCCATGTAGTTGGCGATCATGCCGTCGTAGGCGGCGGTGTGTTCGAACGCCTTGAGCATCAGGTCGAAGCGCTGGGCGTAGGTCAGGCCGCCGGCTTTCAGGCTTTCCAGCACGTTGGCGTAGTCGCTGGCGTTGACCACGATGGCCACGTCTTTGTGGTTCTTGGCCGCCGAGCGCACCATGGTCGGGCCGCCGATATCGATGTTTTCGATGGCGGTCGGCAGGTCGCAGCCTGGCTTGTTGATGGTGGCTTCGAACGGGTACAGGTTAACGGCTACCAGGTCGATCGGCTTGATGCCGTGCTCGGCCATGATCGCGTCGTCGGTGCCGCGGCGGCCAAGGATGCCGCCGTGGATTTTCGGGTGCAGGGTCTTGACCCGACCGTCCATCATTTCTGCGAAACCGGTGTAGTCCGCCACTTCCACTGCGGCCACGCCGTTGTCCTGCAGCAGTTTGAAGGTCCCGCCCGTGGAGAGGATTTCCACGCCCAGGGCTTCCAGCTCCCGGGCAAATTCGAGGATCCCGGTCTTGTCGGAGACACTGATCAAGGCGCGGCGGATCGGCAGGCGGGTAGTCTGGTCGGTCATTTCAATTTCCATCAAAAGCAAAGGAGTCAGCAAAAAAGGCGACCGTTTTTTACGCGGGCGCCTTTCTGGTTTGATTGAATGCTTACAACAAATCGTACTGCTTGAGCTTTTTGCGCAAGGTGCCACGGTTGAGGCCCAGCAGCTCACTGGCTTTGGTCTGGTTGCCCTTGACGTAGTTCATCACGCTTTCGAGCAAAGGCGCCTCGACTTCGGAGAGCACCAGGTTGTACACGTCCGTGACGGAAGCGCCCTCAAGGTGGGCGAAATAATTGTGCAGCGCCTTCTCGACACTCCCGCGAAGGGTCTGGCCTTCTTCGCTCGGCGTGTTGAGGTGCTGTTTCAAATTGACGTTGTCGCTCACGGGTGTTGTTCCACTCACTAAAGTCTCGGTCATCATCGTCATGCGGCCACCCCCTCTCCGTCCCCTGTCCCCAGGCTCTTGTAACGCTCGCTGAAGAACTCACGAACGTTGGCGCACTGTGCTTCCGTATCATCCAAACGATTGAAGTGGGCGCGAAACTCCCTGGCGCCCGGCAGGGTTGCGAGATACCAGCCGACATGCTTGCGAGCAATGCGTACTCCCATCACGTCCCCATAGAAGGCGTGCAGGGCGGCCAGATGCTCTAGCAGAATACGTTCCACCTCGATCAACTCTGGTGCCGGCAACACTTCGCCAGTACGCAGAAAATGCTCGATCTCACGAAAAATCCACGGCCGCCCCTGGGCTGCCCGGCCAATCAACAAGCCATCGGCACCGGTCGCGTGCAGCACGCGCCTGGCTTTCTCGGCGGAGTCGATGTCGCCATTGGCAAACACCGGCATCGACACCGCCTGCTTGATTGCAGCGATGGTGTCGTACTCGGCTTCACCGGTGTAAAGGTCGGCGCGGGTGCGGCCATGCACCGCCAGCGCTGTAATGCCTGCCTGTTCTGCGATCTTCGCCACGGTCAGGCCGTTCTTGTTGTCCCGGTCCCAACCGGTACGAATCTTCAAGGTGACCGGCACATCCACTGCGGCGACAACGGCCTGCAGGATCTCGGCAACCAACTGCTCATCTTTCAACAGCGCGGAACCGGCGGCCTTGTTGCAGACCTTCTTGGCCGGGCAGCCCATGTTGATGTCGATGATCTGCGCCCCCAACTCCACGTTCGCCCGGGCCGCATCCGCCAGCATCTGTGCATCGCCACCGGCGATCTGTACCGAGCGGGGCTCGGGATCACCTTCGTGGATCATGCGCATCCGCGATTTGCGGGTGTTCCACAAGCTCATGTCGCTGGTGACCATTTCCGAGACTACTAGACCCGCGCCCAAACGCTTGCATAGCTGACGAAAGGGCTGGTCGGTGACGCCCGCCATCGGGGCGAGGATCAAGCCGTTCTGCAATGTATATGGGCCGATGCGTACCGCCGACATAGGACTTCCCTGTTGTGGGGCCGGATCATTAGAGTTCGAAAAAGGGTTGGCATGATACCCGCTCTCGATGACTGGATAAAGGCTGAATTGGATAAAATCTGAACAGTTATTTCTTTATCGCCACCGGTTTGGTTGCGCAAAGGAAAGTCAATAACCCGCCGTCAAATCTCAATGCACGAACCGATTCACTCGGGCGAGTGAAAGCTCAGGCTGTAATTCACGGCTTTATTGCCCGGATCGAGGATATCCAGGGAGATATGGATCGGGGTTTGCGAGGGCATTTCGCTGACACCGGCCAGCTCACCGCTGAGGTATTCGGCGGGTTTGAAGCGACGACTGGCAATCAGGCTGCCGTTCATGTCGGCAAAACGCAGCTCCAGCAGCGGGAAGGGCTGGGAGAAGGTCGCGCGGTTGTAGATGATCGCGTCCACCACCAGTGCCCCGGCGAAATCCGGGTGGCTGCGCACCACCAGGTTGCTGCTCTTGATGTGGGTGATATCGACCCGTGATGGCACGGTGCAGCCCAGTGTGGGGCACAGTTGCTGGAACCAGGGGCGATAAGCGTCCTGGCGGGCCAGGTCGTCAAATTGATAGGCGATGTACTGGCCTGCAAGTCCGGCGGCGGCGATCAGTACCAGCAACAGCCAGATCAGGCGACGGCCCCAGCCCGACGGGCGTTTCTGCGCGTAGAGGTGCAGCGGGTCGTCTTCCAGGTCCTGCAGCACATCGTCATGCACACTGGCCTCGGCGCGTGGGCGCTTGCGGCGAGGTGGCAGGCGATCTTCGGGTTCGGCCGCTTTGGTCAGTGGCGTGAACGGCGGGTCGACGTCATCATCGTCCGGTGTGGAGCGCAGTGGCGGCTCATCGTCGAGATCGTCGGTGTGAAACGACATGGACGGTTCGGTGCGTTGTTTGGTTGCAGGCTCAGGCTCGTCTTCGGTGACGTGGAGGCGCTCCTCAGGCGGTTCGCTGAACAGGCTTGCCGCCCACTTTTCCTCTTCGGCCTTGACCGTGTCGCGGCTCGCGCTGAAGGACTCTTCCTTTTGGCGGCGGTCGGTGCCGGGCTGGCGACGGTCTGCACCGACAGGCAGCGTGTGCTGAATCTCGCGGCGTTCCAGCTTGGCCAGTTCTTCGTCCAGGTCCAGGTTGTCCAGGTCCAGCTCTTCGGCGGTCCACTGTTTCTGGCTGATGGCCCGTGGTGGCTCTGGCTCAACCGCAGCCGGCAGCTCAGGCGCGGTTGTGCCGGCCGCGCCCTGCTCCAGCAACTGTCTGGCGGCATTGAACACTTGCAGGCACGAGCCGCAGCGCACCACGCCACGGGCCACGCTCAATTGAGCGTGATTGACGCGAAAGCGTGCTTGGCAATGCGGGCATTGGGTGACGAAACTGTCGGTCATGCGGCCATCCGATTCAGGCAAGCGCTCATTCTAGCGCCGACGGCCGCTGATGCGTACCCAGCCATCACGGTTGGCGATCGGATCCAGCTCGAAGTCCTGCGCATAGGCGGCGGCAACGTCTTCGCCCTGCTCTGCGAGGATGCCCGACAGCGCCAGGCGACCGCCCGGCTTGACCAGGCTCGACAGTTGCGGCGCCAGGGACACCAGCGGGCCGGCGAGAATATTCGCCACTAGCACATCGGCTTTTACTTGGGGTAGTTGCTCTGGCAAGTAGAGTGGGAATTTGCCCTCAGGAATGTTGTTGCGGCCAGCGTTATCACGGGAGGCTTCCAGAGCCTGCACGTCGATATCGGTGCCCACGGCTTCCTTGGCGCCCAGCAACAGGGCGGCAATCGCCAGGATCCCCGAGCCGCAGCCGAAGTCCAGCACGTGGCTGTCGATCAGTTCCTGGCCGTCCAGCCACTCCAGGCACAGCGCGGTCGTGGGGTGGGTGCCGGTGCCGAACGCCAGACCTGGGTCGAGCAGCAGGTTGACCGCGTCCGGCTCGGGCGCGGCGTGCCAGCTTGGCACGATCCACAGGCGCTGGCCGAAACGCATCGGCTGGAAGTTGTCCATCCAGCTGCGTTCCCAGTCCTGGTCTTCAATGACTTCGCTGTGATGCTCTGGCAGTGGGCCGCCGGTGAGCAGTTCCATATGGGCCAGTACGGCGGCAGCATCGGTGCCGTCCTCGAACAGGGCCAGCAAGTGGGTGTGGGACCACAGCGGCGTAGTATTGAGTTCCGGTTCGAAGATCGGCTGGTCTTCGGCGTCCATGAAGGTCACCGAGACCGCGCCGACTTCGAGGAAAGCGTCTTCATAGGTTTCGGCTTGTTCTGGGCTGATGGCGAGACGGACTTGCAGCCAAGGCATGGCGGGCACCTTTGAAAAAATGAGTGTGCAGCGGGGTAGGGCTGCGAAAGCGCGCAAGTTTACGCGAGCGGCGGGAGGGGTGTACACATAACAAATGTGGGAGCGGGCTTGCTCGCGAATGCGGTGAGTCAGTGAAGAGTATTTTAGCTGATGCACCGCATTCGCGAGCAAGCCCGCTCCCACAGGGTGATGTATCCATCCAGCAAAACCCAGTGCCCACAAACAACAAAGCCGCCCGGAGGCGGCTTTGGTGTTTCAGAGCACTTACTGGTTGGCCAGCTTGTGTTCCAGGTAGTGAATGTTCACACCACCTTCGCAGAAGCCTTCATCACGGACCAGGTCCCGATGCAGCGGGATGTTGGTCTTGATGCCGTCGACCACGATTTCGTCCAGGGCGTTACGCATACGGGCCATGGCCTCGTCGCGGGTGGCACCCCAGGTGATCAGCTTGCCGATCAGCGAGTCGTAGTTGGACGGAACCTTGTAGCCGCTGTACAGGTGCGAATCCACACGTACGCCGTTGCCGCCGGGCGCGTGGAAATGCTTGACCAGGCCAGGGCTTGGGATAAAGGTTTTCGGGTCTTCGGCGTTGATGCGGCACTCCAGGGAGTGGCCGTGCATCTTCACGTCGTCCTGGGTGAAGGACAGCGGGTTGCCGGCGGCGATGCTGAGCATCTCCTTGACGATGTCGATACCGGTGACCATCTCCGACACCGGGTGCTCTACCTGCACACGAGTGTTCATCTCGATGAAGTAGAAGCGACCGTTCTCGTACAGGAACTCGAAAGTGCCCGCGCCACGGTAGTTGATGTCGATGCACGCCTTGACGCAGCGGGCCAGTACTTCCTGACGCGCTTTTTCGTCCAGGCCCGGTGCCGGCGCTTCTTCCAGGACCTTCTGGTGACGACGTTGCAGCGAGCAATCGCGATCGCCCAGGTGGATGGCGTGGCCTTGGCCGTCGGACAGTACTTGCACTTCCACGTGACGTGGGTTGGTCAGGTACTTCTCCAGGTAGACCATCGGGTTGCCGAACCAGGCGCCCGCTTCGGAGCGAGTCTGCTTGGCCGCTTCGATCAGGTCTTCTTCCTTGTGCACCACGCGCATGCCGCGACCACCGCCGCCACCGGCGGCCTTGATGATCACCGGGTAGCCGACTTCGCGACCAATGCGCAGAGCGGTTTCCTCGTCTTCCGGCAGCGGGCCGTCGGAACCTGGAACGGTTGGCACGCCGGCCGCGATCATGGCGTCCTTGGCAGAAACCTTGTCACCCATCAGGCGAATGGTTTCGGCTTTCGGGCCGATGAAGGCAAACCCGGATTTTTCCACCTGTTCGGCAAAATCGGCGTTTTCCGCGAGGAAGCCGTAGCCAGGGTGGATGCCATCAGCGCCGGTCACTTCCGCGGCCGCGATGATGTTCGAGACTTTCAGGTACGAGTTCGTGGCCAGGGGCGGGCCGATGCAGATGCTTTCGTCCGCCAGTTTCACGTGCATCAATTCAGTATCGGCCGTCGAGTAAACAGCGACGGTCTTGATGCCCTCTTCCTTACAGGCGCGCAGGATACGCAGCGCGATCTCGCCGCGGTTGGCGATCAGGACTTTTTGCAGTTTCTTCGCAGGTTTCAACATCGAAGGCGCTCCGCGGTTCAAACGATGGTGAACAGCGGCTGGTCGTACTCAACCGGCTGACCGTTTTCTACCAGGATGGATTCGATGACGCCGGCTTTTTCTGCAGTGATGTGGTTCATCATCTTCATCGCTTCAACGATGCAGATGGTGTCGCCCACTTTCACGGTTGCGCCGACTTCAACGAAGGCTGGCGAGGTCGGTGCCGGGGTGCGGTAGAACGTACCGACCATCGGCGACTTGACCACGAAACCGTTCAACGCAGGGGCAGCTGGCGCAACAGGAGCAGCGGCGGCAGGTGCAGCAGCCGGAGCGGCAGCGGCTGGGGCCGGTGCTTGCATCTGTGGCGCGTAGAACTGCTGGGCCGGGGTCTTGCTGTGGCGGCTGATCCGTACGGACTCTTCGCCTTCCTTGATTTCCAGCTCGTCGATACCGGATTCTTCCAGCAGTTCGATCAGTTTCTTAACTTTACGGATATCCATGAATCATCAACTCCCAAGGGTCGGTCAGGGGCGCTTGGCCGGTTGTTCAAGTTGTTCCAGGGCGGCCTCCAGGGCCAGTCGGTAACCGCTGGCGCCAAGGCCGCAGATCACACCTACCGCTACATCGGAGAAGTAGGAGTGATGGCGGAAAGCTTCGCGTTTGTGCACGTTCGACAAATGCACTTCGATGAATGGGATGCTCACCGCCAGCAACGCGTCACGTAATGCAACGCTTGTATGTGTAAAAGCGGCGGGATTGATCAGAATAAAGTCCACGCCTTCGCCACGCGCGGCATGGATGCGATCAATCAATTCGTACTCGGCATTGCTTTGCAGGTAGAGCAGATGGTGGCCGGCTTCACGGGCCCTGCGCTCCAGGTCGAGGTTGATCTGGTCCAGGGTGACTGCCCCGTAGACGCCCGGTTCACGGGTGCCAAGCAGGTTCAGGTTGGGTCCGTGAAGAACCAGTAAGGTCGCCATCGGCTGTTCCTTGTTATTGATGTGGGTACGGCAGAACCCGGCGACTATGCCGCAAAGCCTTTGTGACTGTCCAGTTCTATGCAGTAGGCAGCACGATTAGCGAGGATAGCGCGAAATTTGTGACTGTGAGGCCGGATTCGGTCAGTGTAGGAGCGAGCTTGCTCGCGAAAAACGTCAACGATACCGCGGGGCGTCTGGATTAAAGCGGTGCCTGCGCGTTCTTCGCGAGCAAGCTCGCTCGTACAGTGGATGTTCAGACGCGAAACGCCTGCACGGCAGTGTTGAGCTGCCCACCCAGCACCAGCAAGTGCTCACCCTGGCTGCGGCCCTGGCCGATTCGCAGCAAGTTGTCCTCACCCAACTGGTGAATCCGCTCGCTGTTGTCGCGAATCTCACTGACGGCGCCACTCTGCTGTGCCGTCACATCGGCAATACGCACGGCGGTGTCGGAAATGGTCTGGATCGCCCCGACGATTTCATCCAGCGCGCCGTCCGCCGCCTGGGCTTGCTGGGCGGTGGCCTCGGCGTGTTCGACCTGGGCGCGCATGCCTTGCACCGATTGATGGGCGGCGCTTTGCAGGCCGGCGATCAGGGTCTGGATCTCTGCGGTGGCACCTGCGGTGCGCTGGGCCAGGGAGCGGACTTCGTCGGCGACCACGGCAAAGCCACGGCCGGCTTCACCAGCGCGAGCGGCCTCGATGGCGGCGTTGAGGGCGAGCAGGTTGGTTTGATCGGCAATCGAGCGGATTACTGTCAGTACGCCGCCGATGGTCGCGGATTCTTCGGCGAGTTTTTCGATCATCTGCGCATTCTGCTGCACTTCGCCCACCAGGGCATGCAACCCGGTCAGGCTCAGGCCGATCACGCGTTGGCCTTGCTCCACCGCCTGGCCAGCACTGCGGCTGGCGCCCGCCGCCTGGCTGGCATCACCCGCGACTTGCTGGATGGTCGCTTCCAGTTCACCCAGCGAATCACGGATTTGCGCGGTATCTCCGGCCTGGCGTTCGGCGCCGTCGTGCAGGCCGCTGCTCAGTTCGGCCAGCGCACGGCTACTGCCGGCGACTTCCTCGGCATTGCCGCGAATGGTGCCGACCAAATCCACCAGGTAAGCCCGTAGACGGTTCAGGGAGGCTTCAATGTCGTGCAGCTCGCGGTTGGTCTTGCCCAGGGCAATCGGCTGGCTGAAATCGCCCTCGGCCCAGGTCGACAGGGCCGGTGCCAGGTTGGTCAGCACCCGTGCCAGGCGGCGTTGCAGGGTGTCGATCAGCAGCGCGATCAGCAGGATCAGGCCGATCATCACGCCTTGCATCAGGCGCACTTCGCCCTGGATCTTGCCGTGCTGCGCGCGCACCACCGGTTCCAGGCCGGCAATGGCCTGTTGCACGGTGTCGATTTTCTGGTGGGTCTTGGCGGCCAGGTCGGTGCGTTGCTGGATCTGTTCGCGGGTGCGCTTGAGTTCGGCAGGGTAGCGGGTGAGCAGGCTGTTGAGTTCACGCTTGAGATCGACGCCGGTGTCCTGGGTTTCGGTTTTTTCGGTGTTCTCCAGGCCCATCAGCGCGGAAAAGTCGTCGGCGCTGGATTCGGCGCTGGCCTTCACGCCGAGCAATGGCAGTTGTTCCAGCACATCGGCTTGGCTGCGGATGTTGCTGACTTCGCGCTCCACATCATCGGCCAGCTCCGCGCGCCCGCTGCTCACCAATTTGTCGCGGGCCAGGGACAGTTTGCCCAGGTGCTGCGACGCAGCTAGCAAAGGCGGCAGATAGCGGGCGGCTTCAGGGGTAGTCACGCCGATGGCGTACTGACTCAATTGCTCCAGGTTCGCGCCTAATTCGCGCTCGGCCTGTAGCAACAAGGCTTGCGGGTCGCCGGCCAGTTTGCCGGCCGCCAGCAGGTCAGTCTTGCTGAACGCATCCAGGTCCACCAGGCTCGGGCGCAAATTCTGCGCGAGCTCCGTCGGCAATTCATCCAAATGCTGCAGCAGGCTTTCCAGGCTCTGGCTGGCGCTGCTCAGGCGCAGGGCGTCGCCGCTGGCGAGGTAGTCGTCGATATTGCGCGCCGCCTGGTTCTGGAAGGTCTGGGACAGGCCCAGGTAGCGTTCCATCAGCAAATACGGCCGTTCCAGCGCGCGCTGCGACCACCACAGGGTCGCGCCCAGCGCCAGGCACACGGCCACCAGAAGAAGGGTATTGAGATTGGTCAGCAGCTTCAGGCGCATGCGTGGTTTCAACCGACAGCAAAAGATAAGTGCCTGAAGTTATTGCGTTTTCATTACAGTGTTATGACCGAATCAGTGGATTCTGGTGAAAAGGTGGCACTTTGCTTTGACGTGCGCGCAGCTTGCACGCGGTTGCGTCCCGCATCCTTGGCGCGGTACAGCGCCTCGTCGGCCTGGGCCGCCATCATCAGGCTGTCGGAACCGTCGCACAGCTCCACCAACCCGGCGCTGAAGGTGCACCACAAATCCTGGGGTTGGGCGGGGTAGTGGATTTCGGCAAAGCGCCCACGAATCTCATCCAGCACCCGGCACGCGGATTCCAGGTCGGTGTCGGGCATCACGATGGCGAACTCTTCGCCGCCGTAGCGGCCGATATAGTCGGTCTTGCGCAAGCGCTGCTTGAGAAACAGCGCCAGGCTCTTGATCACGCGGTCACCCATGGGGTGGCCGTGGCTGTCATTGACCCGCTTGAAGTGATCGATATCGAGCATGGCAAAGCTCAGCGGCTTGTTCTCGCGGCGTGCGCGGAAGCTGCAGTCTTCGAGCAATTGCAGGATGTGGGTGTGGTTGTACAGGCCGGTGAGGCTGTCGCGCACCATCCGCGCCTTGAGGTTGCGCGCGCGCGCCGCGCGGTTGCGCACCGTGGTGATCAGGTGGCGAGGCTTGATCGGCTTGGTGAGGAAGTCGTCACCGCCTTCGCTCATGGCGTCCAGCTGTTTATCCAGATCGTCCTCGGCCGACAGGTAAATGATCGGCACGCTCACATAACGATCGTTATGGCGGATGACCTTGGCCAGTTCGGTGCCGGTACAGGCCGGCATATACATGTCGAGGATGATCAGGTCGGGCTGGAAGTCCGCCAGCTCGGCCATGGCCTGGATCGGCTCGATCAGGGTGCGGGTGACGATGCCGGCGCTGTTGAGCAGGCGCTCGGTGTGCAGTGCCTGGGCCCGCGAATCGTCGATGATCAGCACTTTATACGGTTCGTACTGGGCGACGCAGGTCAGCACTTCGATCTTTTCCAGCAGGCTTGACGCTTCCAGGGTGCCGGTGAGGAATTCCTGGCCCCCAGCGCGCACGGCGGCCAGGCGCGTGGGGGTATCGGTTTCGTGCAGGCTGAAAAACAGCAGCGGCAGCTTTTGCTCCAGGCCTTCCTGGGCTTCGGCGGCGAGCTTGAGGCCCAGGCCGGCGCCGCAGAAGTCCACGTCCATCACAATCGCCGAAGGCAGGCGCTCGGCCATCGATGCGCGAAACGCCGCCACGCTGTCCAGGGATTGGGCGCTCATGCCAAAGAATTCCAGCTGCTTGGCCAGGCGCTCGGCGCGGTCGTGATCGGCCAGCATCACGTAGATCGGCTTGCGCATCGGCGGCAGGAAAGTTTGTTCGAGCTGGTCACCCTGGCGCAGGCCGGTGCGGGACAGGCGCTGCATCAAGCGATTGAGTTCGGTGATCAGGTGGCTGCTCAGGCGGCCACGGTTCTCGTCCACCGCTCTGAGGGAGTCGCCGATGTGTCGCGCCAACTGGCTGTGTTCCGGCTGTTCGAAGCGCTCGGCAAAACGCAGCAGGCGCAAGTTGGCCTCGCTGAGTTCGGACAGGTCGGCGCCGGACCATTCGCTGCGTTGCAGGCGCTGCCAGATCTCAAGAATTTGACGTGCCTGATGAATTACCCGCTGGGCAAAATGCTGCTTGAGACGCTCACGGCTGGGGTCTTCTGGCTCGGTCATATCCTGACTACTAGTTAGGGTGCATGCTGAGGTCGACTGATGGCTCTATGCTAGCACCTCTTTCCGATAGGATGAGTGTCATACGTCAATAAACTGCGTCTGGGTAGTATTCAGTTGCTGACTGGGTGGTCGCGCGCGGTAAAAAGCCCCGCACGGGCGGGCACGATGCGGTAGGGTTATGGTCGGAGTGTTTGAACGTACGCCCTGAACTCAAGTGATTGAAAGGATATCGCCATGCTGGACTGGAAAAACCGTGCAGGCAGCGCCAAAGGCCCCGCGCCTGAGCCCAAGTCGGCCAACCGCGGCTATTTTCGTACCGTGCTGATGAGCCGTGCCGTGCTCAGCGTGCTCGGCCTGTACCTGTTGGTCACCGGCGCCCTGGGCTGGTACTGGAGCGAAGAGCCGGCGCTGTTTCCGGTGCAGCAGAATGCGCAATTGGCTGCCGAGAAAGAAGGCAAGCAGATGGTGGTGGGCTACACCACGGTCGAAACCCTCAAGACCGTGGTCGGCACCTTGCTGAACAAGCCCGGTGGCTACATTTCCAACGATCGCTTCCCGCCAGGCTTGTGGATGGACAACATGCCGAGCTGGGAATACGGCGTGCTGGTGCAGGTGCGCGACCTGACTCGCGCCCTGCGCAAAGACTTCGCCCGCTCGCAGTCGCAGTCGGCCGAAGACGCGGATCTGGCCAAGGCCGAGCCACGCTTCAACTTCGACAACAAAAGCTGGGTGCTCCCGTCCAGTGAGTCGGAGTACCAGGAAGGCATCAACTCCCTGAGCCGCTACGAAGCACGCCTGTCCGATCCGAACCAGCGCGGCGCGCTGTTCTATGCACGTGCCGACAACCTGAACAACTGGCTGGGCGATGTTGCCACCCGTCTTGGTTCGTTGTCGCAACGCCTGTCGGCCAGCGTCGGCCGGGTGAAACTGAACACCGCACTGAAAACCGAAGCCCTGGCGCCGGGTGAAGTGCCGCAGGTCGATGAAGAAGTGGTGGAAACCCCATGGATGCAGATCGACAACGTGTTCTACGAAGCCCGTGGCCAGGCTTGGGCCTTGTCGCACTTGCTGCGTGCCATTGAAGTCGATTTTGCCGATGTACTGGCCAAGAAGAACGCCACGGTCAGCGTGCGCCAGATCATTCGTGAGCTGGAAGCCTCGCAAGAGCCTGTGTGGAGCCCGATGATCCTCAATGGCAGTGGTTTTGGCGTCCTGGCCAACCACTCGCTGGTGATGGCTAACTACATTTCCCGGGCCAACGCTGCAGTGATCGACTTGCGTCAGCTCCTCAACCAGGGTTGATGATGGACGCTACCCAAATGGAGGCCGCCCATCGCGCGGCTTCCGATGCTGAACTGATCTGCTGGGTCGACGAGCAGGACAACCTGCTCGGTCACCTCGTCAGGTCCGACCTTCGCCAGCGCGGCCTGATCGGCCGTTGCACCTTCATATTCCTGTTCAATTCCAAGGGTGAGCTGTGTGTGCATCGGCGCACCCTGAGCAAAGCCCTGTACCCCGGTTTCTGGGACACGGCGGCGGGCGGGATGGTGGCGGCGGGAGAGTCCTATGCCGTGTCGGCGGCGCGCGAGTTGGAGGAGGAGTTGGGTGTCGGTGGAGTGGAATTGGTCGAACATGACCATTTCTACTTCGAGGATGGCGACAGTCGGCTCTGGTGCACCTCCTACTCCGCCGTTTGGGACGGGCCGTTGCGTTTGCAGCCGGAAGAAGTCATGGAAGCGCGCTTTTTACCCCTTGCAACGGTCCTGCAGGAGGCTGGGCAAAAGCCTTACTGCCCGGATGCCCAGGAAGGGTTGCGTCGTTATCTGGCCTTGCGTCGCTAAAGTTGCATAAATTGGCGCCATTTGGCTCTTAGCAAGTCGGCTTTTTGTGGTTACACTGCGCGACTTTTCACCCGAACCACCATTGTTTCACCCCGGAATCACTGTAGGAGCGAGCTTGCTCGCGAAAAACGCAAGAGCGATGTGGACATCCTGAATGCCCGTGTCATCGTTGGCGATCTTCGCGAGCAAGCTCGCTCCTACAGGTAGGGTTGACCTTGGCGGTTCGGTAGCGCTGCCCCTGCCTGAGTGGGGCTTCGCGGTCGGTTCACCGCTTTGCGGGTGCCGATCAGTCTTCATCCTCCCAAGAGGATTGCCGGTGGCCAAAAAAGCCGCATCCTTCGCCGCCCTTGGTGGCCTGGTATTTTCCACCGATGCAGGTCGACACTGCCCGGGCTGTCGTCAGCCCGTGGATTCGTGTACCTGCAAACAGACCCTGATCCCTGAAGGCGACGGTATTGCCCGCGTGCGCCGCGAGAGCAAAGGCCGTGGCGGCAAGACGGTGACCACTATCACCGGCGTGCCGTTGGCCGAGGATGCCCTGAAGGAGCTGGCCACCACGCTGAAAAAGCGCTGTGGCACCGGAGGCGCGTTGAAAGACGGCGTCATCGAGATTCAGGGCGATCACGTCGAGTTGCTGTTGGCCGAGCTGATCAAGCTCGGGTACAAGGCCAAGAAGTCCGGCGGCTGAAAGCCTCTTCCCGACCTGTGTCTAAACTCTGTCCTGCGCGTGGGGTCCTACCTTGCACGCAGGCAAATCGTCATTTTCATTCTTTAGACTGCGCCAGCCTCTGATAGGGGCGGTGCCTTCGACTTCATTTATAGGGGACTTCGATGTCCGTACGACGCACACGCAAAGACGATGGCAGCCAATGGACAGTTGCGGACAGCCGCAGTGTTTACGGGATTCGCCATTGGGGGGCCGGGTATTTCGCGATCAATGAAGCCGGTCGCGTAGAAGTCCGTCCGAACGGCCCGAACAGCACGCCTGTCGACCTGTACGAACAAGTCGACGAGTTGCGCAAGAGCGGCCTGTCGTTGCCGTTGCTGGTGCGCTTCCCCGACATCCTGCAAGACCGTGTACGCCAGCTGACCGGCGCTTTTGATGCGAACATCGAGCGCCTGGAATACCAGAGCAAGTACACCGCGCTGTATCCGATCAAGGTGAACCAGCAGGAAGCGGTGATCGAGAACATCATCGCCACCCAGAACGTGTCCATCGGCCTGGAAGCCGGCTCCAAGCCTGAGCTGCTGGCCGTGTTGGCCCTGGCGCCGAAGGGCGGCACCATTGTTTGCAACGGTTACAAGGACCGTGAGTTCATCCGCCTCGCGCTGATGGGCCAGAAGCTCGGCCACAACGTGTTCATCGTGATCGAGAAAGAATCCGAAGTTGAACTGGTGATCGAAGAGGCTGCCAGCCTCAAGGTCAAGCCACAGGTCGGCCTGCGCGTGCGTTTGTCGTCGCTGGCATCGAGCAAGTGGGCGGACACCGGCGGGGAAAAATCCAAGTTCGGTTTGTCGGCGGCGCAACTGCTGTCGGTGGTCGAGCGCTTCCGCGCGGCGGGCCTGGACCAGGGCATCCGCCTGCTGCACTTCCACATGGGCTCGCAGATCGCCAACCTGGCCGACTACCAGCACGGTTTCAAGGAAGCCATCCGTTATTACGGCGAGCTGCGCAACCTTGGCCTGCCGGTGGACCACATCGACGTCGGCGGTGGCCTGGGCGTGGACTACGACGGTACGCACTCGCGTAACGCCAGCTCCATCAACTACGACATGGACGACTACGCGGGTGTAGTCGTGGGCATGCTCAAGGAATTCTGCGACGCGCAGAGCCTGCCGCACCCGAACATCTTCTCCGAAAGCGGCCGTTCCCTGACCGCCCACCACGCCATGCTGGTGGTGCAGGTGACCGACGTCGAGAAACACAACGACGAAATCCCGACCATCGAGAACAAGGAAAGCCTGCCGGAAACCGTGCAATGGCTGGTGGACCTGCTCGGCCCGACCGACATCGAGATGGTCACCGAAACCTACTGGCGCGCCACTCACTATATGAGCGACGTGGCCACCCAGTACGCGGATGGCAAACTGACCTTGGCCGAGAAAGCCCTGGCCGAGCAGTGCTACTTCGCCGTGTGCCGCCGCCTGCACAACTCGTTGAAAGCCCGTCAGCGCTCGCACCGCCAGGTGCTGGACGAACTCAACGACAAGCTGGCCGACAAGTACATCTGCAACTTCTCGGTGTTCCAGAGCCTGCCGGACACCTGGGCCATCGGCCAGGTCTTGCCGATCCTGCCGCTGCACCGCCTCGATGAAGAGCCGCTGCGCCGCGCCGTGCTGCAAGACTTGACCTGCGACTCCGACGGCAAGATCAAGCAATACGTCGACGAGCAGTCCATCGAGACCAGCCTGCCGGTGCACGGCTTGAACGAAGGTGAAGACTACCTGCTGGGTATCTTCCTGGTCGGTGCTTACCAGGAAATCCTGGGCGACATGCACAACCTGTTCGGTGACACCGACTCGGTGAACATCTACCAGCGTGAAGACGGTTCGGTGTACAGCGCCGGGATCGAGACCCACGACACCATCGAAGACATGCTGCGTTATGTGCACTTGTCGCCGGAGGAGTTGATGACGCATTACCGCGACAAGTGTGCGAGCGCGAAGATCAGTGCGTCGGAGCGTACCCAGTTCCTGGATGCGTTGCGCTTGGGCCTGACGCGCTCTTCGTACCTGTCCTCCTGACTCCCCTGTAGGAGCGAGCTTGCTCGCGAAGAACGTTAACGATAACGCGGGCAGCCAGAATGCCCGCGTCGCCTGCGGGTTTTTCGCGAGCAAGCTCGCTCCTACACTGAGGTGCGTCAATGCTTAGGAAATGGTTTGTCATGGCATTCGCCGCATTGCTTGCGGCGTGCTCGCCCATCAAAGTGCTCAATGCACTCACTCCTTCCAACACCTTCACCAAAACTTCAGCCATCGCCTACGGCGATGACCCCCGGCAAAAGCTCGATATCTACCGACCTGTCCCTGCTATCTCCAACGCTCCAGTTGTGGTGTTTTTCTATGGCGGCAGCTGGAACAGCGGCTCCAGGGAGGACTACGGATTTGTCGGTGAAGCCCTCGCTTCACGCGGCATCGTCGTGGTGATCGCCGATTACCGCCTCTATCCTCAAGTGCGTTACCCCGCGTTTCTCCAGGACGGCGCCAACGCGGTGGCCTGGACCTATCAACACATCGCCGAATACGGCGCCGATCCGCAACAGCTGTATCTGATGGGTCACAGCTCTGGCGCCTACAACGCTTCGATGCTGGCGTTGGATAAGCGGTGGCTTGAGGCTGTGGATCTGTCGCCGTCAATCCTTAAAGGCTGGATCGGCCTGGCCGGGCCTTATGACTTTCTGCCGATTGAAAACCCTGACGTGAAACCGGTGTTTTTCTTCCCTGATTCACCGCCGGATTCCCAGCCGATCAATCACGTCAGCCGTGGTGCACCGCCCAGTCTGCTGATTGCTTCGACGGACGACAAACTCGTCAACCCCAAGCGCAACACGGGCGGGTTGGCAGAGCAATTACGGGCGGCGGGAGTACCCGTGGAAGAGTTTTACTTCAGCAAGACCAACCACCAGACGCTGGTGGGTGCGATCGCCAGGCCCTTGCGTTGGTTGGCGCCGGTACTGGACCGCGTCACCGCGTTTATCCAAGCCACTGATCCTGTCGATTCAAGCGCCAGGCAATCGCCCACAAAGTAAGGCTGCGCAGGGCCATGAATAGCAGGAAGGTTATCCACAGACCGTGGTTACCCAAACCCTGCAACGCCCACGCGAAGGGCAGTGTCAGCAAGACCGTCAGCAGCATGCCATTGCGCATCTCCCGCGCGCGGGTGGCGCCGATGAACAAGCCATCCAGCAAGTAACTCCACACTGCAATCAGCGGCAGTATCGCCAAGTAAGGCAGGTAGAGGTCGGCGGTTTCGCGCACGCTGGGGATATCGGTCTGCATGGCGACAAACAGGTGACCACCGGCGGTAAACAGCAAGGCAAAACCGACGCTGGCGATCAGCGACCAACCGCCGGCCACCACTAATGAACGACGCAAAGCCTGGCGGTCGTGGGCGCCGATGGCATGCCCGCACAGGGCTTCGACCGCATGGGCCAATCCATCCAAGGCATGGGCGGTCAGCAACAGGCCGTTGAGCAGCAGTGCATTGGCCGCCACGGTGGCATCGCCCAGTCTCGCGCCTTGCACCGTGATCATGAAAAACACCGATTGCAGCGCGAGGCTGCGGATAAAAATGTCGCGGTTGACCGCCAGCAGCGGACGCCAGCTTTCCCACAGCTTCAGCGCCGCCCAGGCGATATGACCCGGGTAGGCGCGCAGGGCTTTTTGCGTCATGGCCAGGCCGAGCAAAGCGCCGGTCCATTCCGCCACGACGGACGCACGCGCCGAACCGACCACACCCCACTCCAGCCCGAGTACGAACCACAGGTTCAGGGCGATGTTGACCAGGTTGGTGGTCAGCAGGATCACCAGAGGCGCGCGGGCGTTCTGCGTGCCGAGAAACCAGCCGACCAGCGCATAGCTGGCCAACGCAGCCGGCAGGCCGAACAGGCGAGTGTGGAAAAAATCCTGCGTCAGTTGATTGAGTTCGGGGGAGGGCTGCATCCATTCCAACGCCAGATGGCTCAGCGGAATGCCCACTGTGCCCAACAGCATCGCCAGGCCCAGTGCGAGCAGCAGGCCTTGCAGCAGGATTTGCCGCAGCGCCGCGCCATCATTGCGCCCAGCAGCCTGGGCGGCGAAACCGGTGGAGCCCATGCGCAGGAAACCCATGGCCCAGGCGAGGAAGGTGTACAGGCTGGCGCCGACCGCAACGGCACCCAACTGGTGCGCGTGGGGAAGATGGCCGATGACCATGCTGTCCACCAGCGCCACCAATGGCACCGAGATATTCGACAGGATCATCGGCGCGGCCAGGGCCCAGACGCGGCGGTGTGTGGGGCGGTGGCGCCAGTCGGTGAGTAAGGTGGGCATGCAGGCTCCTTGGGGGAGCGGCATTGTAACTGGCTGCCCTTGGCTGTGGGATTTGGCTTGATCAAGGATGATCTCAGAACCAAACCACCCTCCGTCGGTCAATGTGACCAGCACCTCATCGGCCCCACGCGGGCTGATATATAGTTCACCCCTCGGCCCCTCCCACTACGAGTGCCCCATGCTTAACAAAGGATTGTTCCTGGCCTGCGCGCTGGCCCTGCTGAGCGCCTGCGATTCCTCCGATAAACCGGCGGCCCCGACCGCTCCCGCAGCGGCAACAGTGGCACCCAAGCCAGCCAAGGCCGCAGTGGATGTGGCGGCGCTGAAACAGCGTTATGCCGGGCGTGAGTTGAGCGTGGTGGATGTGTCCGAAGTGCAGCTCGACGGCGCCAGCACGCTCTCTGTGAGCTTTTCCATTCCGCTGGATCCCGATCAAAAATTCGCCGACAAACTTCACCTGGTGGACAGCAAGTCCGGCAAGGTCGATGGCGCCTGGGAAATCTCCGATAACCTGATGGAATTGCGCCTGCGCCACTTGGAGCCACAGCGCAAGCTGGTGCTGACAGTCGATGCCGGTGTGAAGGCGGTCAACGACAACACGCTCGCCGCCGAATACACAGCCCGCCTGGAAACTCGCGACCTGCAAGCCACTGTCGGCTTTGCCAGCCGTGGCACCTTGCTGCCGACACGCCTGGCCGAAGGCCTGCCGGTGATCGCGCTGAACGTCGACAAGATCGATGTCGAATTCTTCCGCATCAAACCCGAATCCCTGCCTACCTTCCTCGCGCAGTGGGGCCGCAACACCAGCCTGCAAAGCTATGAATCCCGCGAACTGCTGCCCTTGGCCGACTTGGTCTACGGCGGCCGTTTCGACCTGAACCCGGCGCGCAACACCCGTGAAACCCTGTTGCTGCCGATCGCCGGCCTCAAGCAACTGCAGCAGCCTGGCGTGTACCTGGCGGTGATGCGGGCTTCGGGTACCTACAACTATTCCCAACCGGCCACGCTATTCACCCTGAGTGATATCGGCCTGTCGGTGCACCGTTACGCCAATCGCCTGGACGTGTTTACCCAGGCGCTGGAAGGCGGCAAGGCACTGGATGGCGTCGACCTTGAGGTGCTCGACGCCGAAGGCCGCGTGCTGGGCCAGGGCAAGACCGAGAAGGGCGGCCACGCCGAGTTGCCATTGCCGAAAAAGGCTCAGGTGCTGTTGGCCAAGCAGGGCGAGCAGACCAGTATGCTGCGCCTCGACAGCGCCGCGTTGGACCTGGCCGAGTTCGACATCGGCGGCCAACCCTCCCACCCTTTGCAGTTCTTTGTGTTTGGCCCGCGCGACCTGTATCGCCCTGGCGAAACCGTGCTGCTCAACGCCCTGCTGCGCGACAAGGACGGCAATGCCGTCAAGCCGCAGCCGGTGAGCGTCGAAGTCCGTCGACCGGATGAGCAGGTCAGCCGCAAGTTCGTGTGGGACGCCGATGCCTCTGGCCTCTATCAGTATCAACTGCAACTGGCCGGCGAAGCACCGACCGGGCGCTGGCAGTTGGTGTTCGACCTGGGTGATGGCAAGCCGCAGCTGTATGAATTCCTTGTAGAAGACTTCCTGCCCGAGCGCCTGGCGCTGGAACTCAAGGGCAGTGACACCCCGCTGAAGCCGGCGGACGACGCGGTGATCCAGGTCAACGGCCGTTACCTGTACGGCGCGCCTGCCTCGGGCAATCGCGTCAGCGGCCAAGTCTATGTGCGGCCGTTGCGCGAAGCGGTCAAGTCGCTGCCGGGCTATCAGTTCGGCTCCGTCACCGAAGAAGAACTGAGCCAGGATTTCGAACTGGACGAAAGCGTACTCGACGCCAAGGGCCAGGAAGCACTGACCCTGGAAAGCAAATGGGCCGAGGCCAAGTCGCCCTTGCAATTGATCGTGCAGGCCAGCCTGCAAGAGTCGGGCGGACGGCCGATCACCCGGCGCCTGGTGCAGCCGATCTGGCCGGCCGAGCAGTTGCCGGGCCTGCGCGGGCTGTTTGACGGCAAGGAAACCAACGGCGACGGCCCCGCAGAATTCGAAGTGCTGCTGGCCAACCAGGACGGGCAGAAACTCGCCGCGCCGAACCTCAAGGTGCGCCTGGTGCGTGAGCGCCGCGACTACTACTGGAACTACTCCGAGAATGATGGCTGGAGCTATCACTTCAACGAGAAATTCCTCAACCTCGACGAACAGACCCTGAACATCAAGGCCGGCGATACCGCCAAGGTCAGCTTCCAGGTGGAGTGGGGGCCTTACCGCGTGGAAGTGGAGGACCCGCAGACCGGCTTGGTCAGCAGCCTGCGCTTCTGGGCTGGCTACCAGGCCCAGGACAACACCGAAGGCGGCGCCGTACGGCCTGATCAAGTCAAGCTGGCGCTGGATAAACCAGCCTATGGCGATGGCGATACGGCCAACGTGACCGTCACGCCGCCGGCTGCGGGTAAGGGCTACCTGCTGGTGGAATCCGCCGAAGGCCCGTTGTGGTGGCAGGAAATCGACGTGCCGGCTGAAGGCAAAAGTTTTGCCGTGAAGCTCGACCCGAAATGGTCGCGCCATGACTTGTATGTCAGCGCCTTGGTGATTCGCCCCGGCGAGCGCAAAGCCAACATCACACCCAAACGTGCAGTCGGCCTGCTGCACCTGCCGCTGGATCGCACCCAGCGCAAGCTTGGCGTGACCCTCAGCGCGCCGGAAAAAATGCGCCCCAAACAGCCGCTCACCGTGAAAATCGCCGCCAAGAATGCCGATGGTAGCGTGCCGAAACAGGTGCATGTACTGGTCGCAGCCGTGGACGTGGGCATCCTGAATATCACCGAATACCCGACGCCGGATCCGTATTCCAGCCTGTTCGGTCGCAAAGCCTACGGCGTGGACCAATTCGATATCTACGGCCAGTTGATCGAAGCCGGCCAGGGTCGATTGGCCAGCCTGGCATTTGGTGGTGATGCGGCGCTGGCCAAAGGCGGCAAGCGCCCGGACACCAGTGTGACCATCGTCGCCCTGCAAAGCGCGCCGGTGACCTTGAATGAGCAAGGCGAGGGCGAAGTCAGCGTCAATATTCCCGATTTCAATGGCGAACTGCGGCTGATGGCCCAGGCCTGGAGCGACGATCGCTACGGCATGGCCGAAGCCAAGACGGTGATTGCCGCGCCGCTGATTGCCGAGCTGTCGGCGCCGCGCTTCATGGCGGGTGGTGACCAGACCACGTTGGCGCTGGACCTGTCCAACCTGTCGGGCAAACCGCAGAAACTCGATGTGCAACTGAGTGCCGACGGGCAGTTGGAGCTGGTCAGCAGCGGCGCGCAAAGCGTCGAACTCAAGCAAGGCCAGCGCACCACCCTGCGCATCCCGGTGAAAGCCTGGGGCGGGTTGGGGCAGGGCAAGGTCAAGGTGACGGTGAATGGCCTGGATCTGCCGGGTGAGAACCTGCCGCCGTTTACGCGCGAATGGACCCTGGGTGTGCGTCCGGCCTATCCGGCGCTGCTCAAGCACTATCGCGCGGTGCTGAAGGATCAACCGTGGAGCTTGCCGGCGGGGACGCTGGATCAGTTCGACGCCTCGGGGCGCCAGGCGCTGCTGAGCCTGTCGAGTCGACCGCCGCTGAACCTAGGCGCGCAGATCAGTGCCCTCAAGGCCTACCCCTACGGTTGCCTGGAGCAGACCGCGAGCGGCCTGTACCCGTCGCTGTATGCCGACGATGCATTGCTCAAGCGCCTGTCAATCAAAGGCGAGTCGGACAGCGAGCGCAAACGCAAGATCGAGTTGGGCATCGAGCGCCTGTTGGGCATGCAGCGCTACAACGGCAGCTTCGGGTTGTGGGGCGCGGATGGCGAAGAGGAATATTGGCTGACAGCTTACGTCACCGACTTCCTGCTGCGCGCTCGCGATCAGGGTTTCGCGGTGCCGCCTGAAGCCTTGAAAAAGGCCAGCGAGCGTCTGCTGCGCTACGTGCAGGAACGCAACCTGATCGACGTCGATTACAGCGACAATGCCGACCACACCCGCTTTGCCGTGCAGGCCTACGCGGGCATGGTGCTGGCGCGCAGTCAGCAGGCGCCGTTGGGCGCGTTGCGCAGCATCTTCGAACGCCGCAGCGATGCGCGCTCCGGTCTGCCGCTGGTGCAGTTGGCCATCGCGTTGCAGAAGATGGGTGACCAGCCGCGTGCGGACCAGGCGTTGCTCGCCGGCCTGGCGGCGCAGCGTAATGCCAATGAATGGCTGGCCGACTACGGCAGCCCGTTGCGCGACCAGGCGATGATCCTGGCCTTGCTGGAAGAGAACGACTTGGCCAAGGGCAAGCGCGAGGAGCGCTTGTTCACGCTGTCGGATCAACTGGCGGCCAGCCCGTATTTGTCGACCCAGGAGCGCAACTCGCTGTTCCTGGCCGGGCGCCTCGGGTTTGCCAAGCCTGATGCGAACTGGCAAGTGTCATTGACGGGCAGTGGCAGTGTGCAGGAACTGAACAATCAGCAGTCGACGCTGGAGTTGGAGGGCAAGTGGCTGTCCAGTGATCTGACCTTGAGCAATCAGGGCGAGACGCCGGTGTACCAGCAACTGACGATTTCGGGTTATCCACAGGTGCCACCGGCACCGGGTGGCGACAACCTGAGCATCCGCCGCGAATACCTGGGCATGAACGGCCAGCCGTTGAACCTGCGCAGCCTCAACAGTGGCGATCTGGTGCTGGTGCATTTGGCGGTCAGCGCCAAGCAGCGGGTGCCGGATGCGTTGGTGGTGGACCTGTTGCCGGCGGGCCTGGAACTGGAGAACCAGAACCTGGCGCAAAGCGCCGCCAGCCTGGAAAACGCCAGCAGCCAAGTGAAGGAGTGGCGTGAGTCGATGCAGAACGCATCACTCAAGCACCAGGAGTTCCGTGATGACCGCTACGTGGCGGCGATCAACCTGGAAGGCTCCGGCACCACGCACCTGCTGTACCTGGCGCGTGCCGTGACGCCAGGCACTTACCGTGTGCCACCGCCGCAAGTGGAGTCGATGTACCGGCCGAACTGGCAGGCGGTGGGCGAGACGCCGGCGGATCTGGTGATCAAGGGGCGGTAAAATCTCAACTTGAAATGGGGATCACATGTGGGAGCGGGCTTGCTCGCGAATGCGGAGTATCAGTCAGCGCATCTATGACTGACTCACCGCATTCGCGAGCAAGCCCGCTCCCACAAGGGATTTGTGGTGTTTTTGGATTAGTGGACGACCCAGCTCAGTAGCCACAGGCCCAACAGCAACCAGATAATCCCCATGATGATCGACGCCCGCATAAAGGCGCGCACCGCCGAGTACAGCAGCATCAGGCCGATGATCAGGGTGATGATGCTGATGATCGAGGTGTCCATGCCCAAGGTGCGGGACAAGCCATCGATGAAGTTGCCGCCGGCATTGGTCAGTGCACCGAACAGGCCGCTGAGCCCGTCGACGATAAAACGGATGATGGAACCGAGCGCCTGGCCCAACCAACCGAAAAAGCTTTCTACCTGCATATGTGTGTCCTGATGAGAAGGTGGGCGTATCTGTGCCTTTGGTTGTTATTGCAACAGGCTAGTTCCCTACCAGCATAGAGGTTTGCCCGTTTGAGTTTGCGTTTAGTTGCCCGTTGGACCTTGGCCAGCCTGTTGTTGGTGGTGGCCTTGCTGTGGCTGGCCGACCGCATCTGGCCTCTCCCGTTGCCCAAGGATGACCTGGCGCGGGTGGTACTGGCCGAGGATGGCACGCCGTTGTGGCGGTTTGCCGATGCCAATGGCGTGTGGCGCTACCCGGTGCAGACCAGCGACGTGTCGCCGTATTACCTGGACGCGCTGCTGACTTATGAGGACCGTTGGTTTTACCAGCATCCCGGCGTGAATCCGCTGGCGCTGGCGCGGGCGACGTGGCAGAACCTGACGGGCGCGCGGGTGGTGTCGGGCGGCAGCACTTTGTCGATGCAGGTGGCGCGGTTGCTGGATCCGCATTCACGCACCTTCCACGGCAAGTTGCGCCAGTTGTGGCGCACGGCGCAGTTGGAGTGGCACCTGTCCAAGGCCGAAATCCTCAACCTCTACCTGAACCGCGCACCGTTTGGCGGTACGTTGCAGGGCGTGGCAGCGGCCAGTTGGGCCTACCTGGGCAAATCCCCTGCGCAACTGACCCACGCCGAGGCCGCCTTGCTCGCCGTTCTGCCTCAGGCCCCCAGCCGTTTGCGCCCAGATCGCCATCCCCAGCGTGCCCAGCAAGCCCGCGACAAAGTCTTGCGCCGTCTCGCTGAATTCCAGGTATGGCCGCAGTCTGCCGTCGATGAAGCCCTTGAAGAACCGTTGCTGCTCGCGCCACGCTTGGAGCCGAGCCTGGCGCCCTTACTCGCGCGTCGCCTGAACCGCCCCGACAGCCCTCCGCTGATCCGTACCACTCTGGATGCCACGTTGCAGCGCCGTCTTGAAGACCTGCTGCTAGGTTGGCGCGCGCGGCTGCCGGAGCACACGTCCGCCGCGATCCTGGTGGTGGAAGAGGAAAGCATGGCCGTGCGCGCCTACCTCGGCTCGGTGGACATCAACGATGCCAAGCGCTTCGGCCACGTGGACATGATCAGCGCCTTGCGTTCGCCGGGTTCCACCCTGAAACCGTTCCTCTATGGCATGGCCCTGGATGACGGCCTGATCCACTCCGAATCCCTGTTGCAGGACGTGCCCCGGCGTTATGGCGATTACCGGCCGGGCAACTTCTCCATGGGCTTTACTGGCGCGGTGCCGGCGAGTACGGCGCTGTCGAGTTCGCTCAACTTGCCGGCGGTGCAGTTGCTGGAAGCCTATGGGCCCAAGCGCTTTGCCGCCGAAATGCGCATCGGCGGCGTGCCGCTGGCGCTGCCCGCGTTGGCCGAACCGAACCTGGCGCTGATCCTGGGCGGCGCAGGCAGTCGTCTCGAAGACCTGGTAAGCGGCTACAGCGCCTTCGCCCGGGACGGCAGGAGCGCCACTATTCGATTGCAGCCGGACGATACGCTCAGGGAACGGCCGTTACTGTCGCCAGGGTCCGCCTGGATTGTGCGGCGTATCCTCAGCGGCCAGGCGCGGCCCGACCGTGACCCGCGTGCCGAGTTGGTGCAACGCCCGGTGCTGGCCTGGAAAACCGGCACCAGCTACGGTTTTCGCGATGCCTGGGCGATTGGCGTGGGCCCGCGCTATCTGATCGGCGTGTGGATCGGCCGCCCGGACGGCACGCCAGTGCCGGGCCAGTTTGGCCTGGCCTCGGCAGCGCCGTTGATGTTGCAGGTGCACGACGTGCTGACCAACCGCGACAGCCAGCGTGGTATCAGCGCCCCCGTTAAACCGGTACCGGCCAATGTTGGCGTGGCGGCGATCTGTTGGCCGCTGGGCCAACCCATGAGCCGCAGTGACCCCAATTGCCGCCGCCAGCGTTTTGCCTGGACCCTGGATCACACCACGCCGCCAACCTTGCAGGCACTGGACCACCCGTTGAGCGTGGGGTTGATGGAGAGCGTGTGGGTCAATGCCAAGGGCTTGCGGGTCGACGCCCATTGCCCCGGCGCCGAGCCGAAAAACATCGCCCTGTGGCCCGCCCCCCTGGAACCCTGGCTGCCACGGGCCGAACGCCGCGAAGCGCGCATCCCGGCCGCCGACCCCGATTGCCCGCCTCCGGCATTGGCCGCGTCGTCACCGCTGTCGATTGTTGGGGTACGCGAAGGCGACCAATTGCGCCTGCCCGCCGCCAGCCAACAGGCCCTGCGCCTGAAAATCTCCGCCTTGGGAGGGAGCGGGCGACGCTGGTGGTTCCTCAATGGTGCGCCGCTGGGGGACAGCGCCAACCAGGACTTTATCAACGCCAGTTTCGAACGGCTGGGCCGTTATCAGTTGAGTGTGCTGGACGAGGCGGGGCAGACGGCCAGGATCGAATTCAGTGTGGTGGATTAACTTGCCTTCCGGCGCTTTCGGCCCGAAGCTATCCACCTTCAGGAGTACCGCATGAACCTCGAACACCTCACCGAACGCCTGCACCGCATCCGCGATACCAACAATTGGAAACAATTCCACAGCCCAAAAAACCTGGCCATGGCCGCCAGCGTGGAAATGGCCGAGCTGGTGGAAATCTTTCAATGGCTGACCGAAGACCAGTCGCGCCAGCTGCCGGCCGACACACTCGCCCATGCCGGGCAGGAAGTCGGCGATATCGTGTTGTACCTGCTGTTGCTGTGCAGCGAGTTGGGCCTGGACATGAACGAGGTGGTGCGCGCCAAGTTGGCCGACAGCGAACGGCGGTTTGCCCATGAGTGATCGTCATTTCGACCAACTGGCTACGCGTTTCGCCGAAAAAATCTACGGCGGTGCCAAAGGCGCGATTCGCCTGGCGGTGCTCCAGGCCGACCTGACCGAAGCCCTGCCGAAACGCCCGTTGCGCGTGCTGGATATCGGCGCGGGCCTGGGCCATATGTCGCTGTGGCTGGCCGAGCAAGGCCATGACGTCACCCTGGCCGAGCCCGCCGAGCCGATGCTGGAAGGCGCCCGTCAACGCTTTGCTGACGCCGGACAGACTGCCACCTTTATCCATGCGCCCTGGCAAGACCTGCTCGGCCAACTCACCGAACCCTACGACCTGGTGTTGTGTCATGCCGTACTGGAATGGCTGGCCGAGCCCCATGCAATTCTGCCGGTTTTGCATCAGCTCACGGTGCCTGGCGGCTGGTTGTCGCTGGCGTTCTACAACCGCGATGCGCTGATTTACCGCAACCTGCTCAAAGGCCACTTCCGCAAAATGCGCAAGAATGACATGGCCGGCGAAAAGCAAAGCCTGACGCCGCAACAACCCCTCGATCCCCGTGAGTTGGCGGCGCAACTCGAAGGTCTTTGGCAGGTCGAAAGCCAAAGCGGCGTGCGGGTGTTCCACGACTATATGCCGGTGGAATTCCAGGCCCGCGCCAATTTGCAGGACCTTTTGGAGATGGAACTCGCTCACCGTCGTCACCCAAGCTTTGCCGGACTTGGGCGTTATTTGCACTGGATTTGCCGTCCGGTTTAAGCGGCCCAGTCTGCGGAGGTCGAAATGCGTCGTCTCTGTTTGATCCTGTTGTCCCTGGGTTTGGGCGCCTGTTCCAGCCCAAACCCTTATGTGGCCGCTTCGGCGCCGATTCCTCCGGCGCCGCCCCAGGCGGCCAATACCTTTGATGCCAGCGCCTACCCGGCGCCCGTGCGCGATTACGGCGCCTACCGCAACTGGGCCTGGCGCAACGGCCAGTTGCCGGCGGGCACGGCCTGGGTGGATTCGGCGCAGATTGCCGAAGCGGTCAGCGGTGCCCTTGACCAACGCGGGCTGCGCCCCTTGCATGACAATCGCCCGGCGGACCTGTTTGTCAGCGCCGATGTGCGCCTGGAGAAGCGTCTCAAGCAGGTCCAGGATGACTACGGCTACGGTTATGGCGGCTACAACCGCTATGGCAATGGTTACGGCATGTACAACTCGGTGCCGATCGTGCGCACCTATGAAGTGCAGGTCGTGGTGGTTCGCGTCAACCTGTTCGATGCCCGCACCGGCCAGCCGGTGTGGAGTGCCAGTGCGGAAACCGGCAGCCAGGGAAGCCTCAGTGAGCGGGGAGATGCCTTGCGCCAGGCGGTGCAAAAGGCAATGACGGCGTATCCTCCCAGTTAACAGCTATTCTCATCTTTAGCGCGGGTCGCTCTTTGGAGAAAAACCATGTTTCGTCGTATCGCTACGCTTGCTGTTGTAGTGCTGCTGGGCGGTTGCCAGACCAGCCAGATCAACCACGATTTTGACGCCAGCCGGGACTTCGGTGCCTACCGCAGTTGGGCCTGGAAAGACCCGGCGCTGCAATACCGTCCGGATGATCCGCGCATCAAGAGCGACCTCACCGAGCAGCGCATCCGCCAGGCCGTGGGTGAACAACTCGACCAGCGCGGTCTGCGCCCAGCGGCGCCGGGCAGCAAGGCTGACCTGAATGTACAGGCTTACCTGATCGTCGAAGACCGCCAGCAACAAGTCACCACCAACTACGGCGGTGCCTGGGGTGGCCCATGGAACGGCTATTGGGGCGCGCCGATGTACAACGAAACGCGCAACATCACCTACAAAGTCGCCACCATCCAGATCGACCTGCTCGACGGCAAGGACGGCAAGTTGGTGTGGCGCGGCAGCGACGAACAGATGATGGCCACTTCGCCCAACCCCCAGGACCGTGACAAAGCCATCCGCACCACCGTCACACGCGTCCTCTCCAGCTACCCACCGCACTAGAAATACCTTCCGCCAGTCGTCAATGTGGCGACTGGCCAGCGCGCACCTGAAGCCTTGTCTACACTCCAACCCAACAATGGAGAGTAAGCGCTAAGGAGTGCCTGATGTCTCCCCGACTTGGTTCACGGCAGCGTGGTGCGATTGGCTTGATGGCGGCAGGCACCTTGGCGGTGGCCATGGTGTTTATGCTGCTGGCGTTGGACAGCGGCCGTCTGTACCTGGAAAAACGCCGGTTGCAGTCCATCGCCGACACAGCGGCATTGGAAGCCGCTGGTCGTGGCGGCCTGTGCACGCCCACTAACACGGCCAATGATTACGCCAAGGAAAACGCCGCGCGCAACGGCTTCACCGTGGTCGCCGGCGACAACAGTCGGGGCCTGGCCGTGACCTGTGGCACCTTGCCCACCAATGCCAGCAATATCCGTGTGTTCGTCGCTGATGCGACCAAGAACGACGCCATACGCGTGGTCGCAACGCGCAGTGTCATGACAAGTCTCGCCAACGGGATCTGGAATATGTTCAGCGGCGCGCCGGTTGCCGCCCAGACGATATTGAGTGCCACCGCCGTGGCTGCGGCTGCGCCACCGGTGGCGCAACTGACCATTCGCAGCAGTCTGGCCTCCGTGAATTCGGCCAACTCCCCGTTGCTGAACCTGGTGATCGGCAATCTATTGGGCGGCAGCCTGTCCCTGACGGCCGCAGGCTGGAATGGCTTGCTGACGACGAACTTGAACCTGCTCAGCTATCTGGATCAGTTGGCGATTGATTTGACAATCAAGGCGGGCGACTACGACGCGCTGCTAAGCACCGCGGTCTCCGCCCGCCAGTTGCTCGACGCCGCCGTGACGATCCTGCAGAAAAACGGTGCGGTCGCCTCGGCGGTCATCAATGATTTGATTACAGTGAAAGCCATTGCTCCGAATACACAGCTTCTTAAGGTTGGCGATTTGCTGAAAGTCGCCACCGGGACGCCGGCGGCAGCTTTGAATACCAGTGTGCAGTTGTTTCAGTTACTGGAGACAGTGGCGCAGCTCTCCAGTAGCAAAAGTGCGGTCAGTGCGGCAGCCCAAGTGAATATTCCGCTGGTAGGCACCGTCTCGATCCAGACCAAAGTCATCGAGCCGCCGCAAATGTCGGCGATTGGCAATCCACTAAAGGCCAAGGCGGGGCTTTTGAATAACCCGCGAACGGATCAGATTTTTGTGCGGACGGCCCAGGTACGCACCTTGGTCACGATTGATGCGCCGATCATCAAGGTGGTGTCGGGGGTTACATCGATTCTGAGCGGGCTTGCGACGCCGGTATCCAAGGTGGTCGGTGGTTTGTTGAACTTGAATCTTCTGGATGTGGTGGCCGGTGTCGTGTGCTTAGTGGGGTGTAATGTCGCTGACGTGGATATCACCCAGACCTTGTCCATCTATATCGAGGCGGCCAGTGCAGAGAGCCACGTGACGGACTTCAGTTGCGCCACGCCGGCCACCAAGTCGTTGACGGTGCAGGCCACCACTTCACTCGCCACCCTGGGTGTGGGTTATGTTGATCCGGTGTCGGCATTTTCATCGTCTGCGGCAGTGAATGTGCAGCCGGTGAGGCTGATCGACTTTGGCCAACGCTTTTGCCTGCTGACGTTGGTGTGTGGTCCGCGCACCCCCGGTGTTGGCGGCGGCCTGAATCTGAGAGCGTTGTCCACCATAGCCGAGCAAACCAATACGTTGGTGTTTAATCCGGTGAATGACATCAACGCGGCAACGATCTACAAAAAACCACCCGGCACCGCCGATATCCTGTTTAGTCTGGGCAATACCCTGAACGGTCTGCAGGTCACCTACGTACCGCCCAGCGGCAGCACACCCAACCCGGCGAATGGCACCGTTACCAATGCGCTGGCGACCATCATCAGTTCGGTGGTGGGCCTTGTTCAAAACGTCCTGTCGCCGATACTCGACCCCATCGTCAACACGTTGCTCTCGGCGCTGGGCATCAGCTTGGGCAACGCCGAGGTCGGCGCCAACCTCAGTTGCCACATGGGCCGTGCCTATCTGGTGATCTAACTGACCGGTAACTCCACACAAAACCTCGCGCCGTGCTCGCCATTGGCGACGCTCAGGCGTCCGCCCATGTTTTCCACGATCCCGTAGCTCACCGACAAGCCCAACCCCGTGCCCACGCCGATGGGCTTGGTGGTGAAGAACGGCTCGAAAATCCGCTCCAGCAACCGTGGGTCAATGCCGCCACCGTTATCTTCAACCCAGATGCGCACATGCCGGCTGTCATGCTCGCAGTGCAGGGCGATCCACGGGCGGAACCCGGGATCCTTTTCCCGCTTGCTCAGCAACGCATCACGGGCGTTGACCATCAGGTTGATCAGCACTTGCTCAAGCTGGTCGACATGCCCTTTGACCTGCACCGTGAAGTCCGCAGGTGTGATGCGCAGGTCCACGCCCTTGCCGCGCAAGCCTTCGCCCAGCAGCGACAGGGTGCCTTCCACCGCCTGTGACGGGTCGAAGGGCTGTTGTTCGATTTCCGAGCGGCGGCCGAACACGCGCATGTGGTCCACCACCCGCGCCGCGCGCTGTACCTGGGTGTCGATGCGCTGGAGCTTTTCGGTAAGGTAGTCGATCTGCGCGTCGCCGTTGCTCAGGCGCTTCAGCACATTGACGATGGCCATGCGCATCACGTTCAGCGGCTGGTTGATCTCATGGGCCAGGCCGGTGGCCATTTCGCCAAGGGTGGCCATCTTGGCGCTTTGGGTCAGTTGCTGCTGGGAGCGGCGCACTTCGGTGTTGTCGCGGCCCACCGCTTGCACCTCCACCAGTGTGCCCTGTTCGTCGAACACGCCACGGTCCGACCACACCCACCAGGCATGTTCGCGGCCGGGCAATTCCAGGCTGATCTCGGCGGTGCTGACCGGGAATTCCGGGGTCAATTGATCGATGCGTTGCACAAAGGCCTGGCGTTGTTCGTCCGACAGCCAGTGCCCCAGGTTCAGCCCTGGCAATTGCGCCGGCAGGCATTCCAGGTAGTTGGCCAACGGTGTATTGCCAAAGGTCAGGGTCAGGTCAGGGCGATAGCGACAGATCATCGCCGGGGAGTCTTCGACCAGGATGCGGTAGCGTTCTTCGCTCTGTTTGATCTGCTCGGCCGCCAGGGTCGCCTCGGTGACATCCAGCCATAAACCGACGGCTTCGACCGGCAGGCCCAGGTCGTCGCGCAACAGCTTGGCTTCGTCCAGCAGCCAATGGTAATGGCCCTGTTTGTCACGCAGGCGGTAGCGGCTGCGTACGCTGCCTTCGCGCAGCAGTTGGCGGCTGCGCTCGAAGTACAGCTCGCGGTCTTCGGGGTGGATCAGTGACGCCAAGTTGTCAGGGGTGCAGTCGGCCAGGGTCCAACCCAGCAGCGGCAGCAGGCTGTCGCTGAAGAACGCCGGGAGCAGGGCGCCGCTGACATAACGTTGCACATAGATCACCGCCGGTGAGCTGGCGATCAGGTTGTCCAGGCGCGCATGGGCGGCGGCGGCTTGCAGTTGCTGGTTCTTGATGTCGCTGATGTCGAGCATGAAGCCGATCCAGCGCCGGTTATCGCCCACGCCCAGCACCTGGCCCTGGACGCGATACCACAGCGGGTTGTGCTCGGCGTCGGTACGCTGCAGGCGCACGCTGGTCAGCAGCGGCTTGCCCAGGGCCTGCAGATCGTGCAGACGGCTGTTGAGCGCCTGGCGGTCGGCGGGATGGATCAGTTCAAGCCACTGGTCCAGCGGCTGGCGGGTCGGGCCGTCTTCCAGGCTGAGATTGTGCAGCAACTGCGGGGCCAGCTGGATCTCCTGAGTGGCAGGCAGCAGTTCCCACCAGCCGGTGCCTAGCAGGCCTTGCAGGGCTTCCATGCGGTCAAGCTGTTGGTGGTTGCGTTGCTCGCGCAGGCGACTCAGCAGCGGGGCGGCGAGGGCGGCGGTGAGGTTCAACCAGTCCCGTTCGCTAGTGTGTTGCTGGCCGCTGTAGAACCCGCAGAGCAACCAAGCGGCGACGCCCTGGCTGTCACGATAAGGCACCAGGAATCCATCGGCACTCCCGAAAATGCTCTGCAGGCGAGGGTTGTCACTGCGCTCCTGGGCCAGGCTCAACGGCGTATTACCATTGGCACTGTCCAGGCTGATGCCCAAGGACTGGCCGGTCTGCCACAAGGCGGGCGCATCGTGGGCGGCGTAGTGGCTGTAGATCCGCCAACCCTGGTCTTCTTCATCGAGCAAGGCCATGGCCACGCAGGGGATTCGCCAGCGCTGGGCCAGGCTGCGCAGGTGTTCGTTGAACACCTCGGGCAGGCGGGTCAGGCTGCATACCCGCAGTTGTTCGCTCATCTGGCAGGCGAGTTGATGGTTCTGTTCGCGGTGCTGGGCCAGTTGCCTGCTGGCCAGCAAGTCGCTGACGTCCTGCAGGCGCAAACTCCAGCCGTCGCCCTCGGGTTCGACCCAGCCACGGGTGTGCAGGATCTGGCCGGCGGCGCCTTGAAAGTCCAGATCCAGGCTCTGGCGTTGCCAGTCGGCGGGTTTGCCTTCGATGCTCAAGGCGCTGCTGGCGCATAACAGCTCGCGCAGCAACGGGCGCGGTTCATGTGGGGCGAGCAGTGAGCGCAGGGTGCCGTTGATGCTCAGCACGTGGCCCACAGCGTCCAGTTGCAGGTGCAGCCCTGGCGTGGGTGTGCTGGGTGTATCGAGCGCGAGCGCGCTGCTGCGGCCGAGCATGCGCCCGAAGAGCTTGTCCCCCGAGGTCAAAGCTGCAGACTCGAACTGGCGAACAGGTTGGCCGGCAGATTCGGCACGGTGCCGATGACCGGCAACACCAATGCCGGGAACACCGAATAGAGGCGGCTGGTGGGGTATTTGATCGTGACGGTCAGCGTGTTACCGGTGTAGTTGGCGGTGATTAAGTCGTCCGAAAACTGGAAGCTGGCCGGGATCCACTTCAACTGGTTTTTCGCCGTTGTTTTGGCAAGTGTAGTCACCTGCGTGGGGTAAGCGGTACCGGCGGCTACCGGGTCCACCGACATGGCCTGGCGCACGCCTTCCGCCGCCGCCTGGTTGAACGACTGCAACATCAGCAACGGCAGGCTATAGCTGATCAACCCATAAAACACCGCAAAAAAGATCCCGAAGACCAGGGCGAACTCAATCGCGGCTGCACCTTTTTGCTTTCCAGGCAGGCCTGTTTTCATGACTGCGTCTACCCTGACGGCTACTACTTGATATCAGCATAGAATCATTCAGCGAAAAGGGATGTTTTTTACGTGATCCATAGCGTGGTGATACTGCTCTGGTTGGGGCTGTGTGCGTTGCAGGACATGCGTCAACGGCAAATCGCCAATAGCTTGACCCTGGGGGCGGCGCTGTTGGCGTTGATCTATCTGGTGTGGAGCGGCACGACGTGGTTGGGGGCGCCCGCCAGCGACGGGGGGTGGGCCTTTGCCGTGGCACTGCTGCTGACCTTGCCGGGCTATGCACTGGGCCGCTTTGGCGCAGGCGATGTGAAGCTGTTGGCCGCCCTGGCCCTGGCGAGCAATCTGGATGCCTTGTTGTGGTCATTGATCGGTGCCGCCGTGTTCCAGGGCGCCTGGGTGCTTATCCATCAAAGGCTTAGCGCGCGCCGCGAGGCACCGTCACCGAGGGTGTCAACAAAGCAGCCTTTCGCACCCTTTGTATTGACAGGATTTGTGTTGTACTGGTTTTGGATCCATTAGTCGCACAAGGCCTCTATCGCTATGTACATAGTCGGAAAGTAGGTCTACGTTTATTGAGTGGATGTATAGGATTCTTCGTCAAAAGGGATAGGTCAATCTTTTGGCTGGCCAGGCATGGAGTAACGCGTGAACAAGCTTACCTCGGCGGTAAAGGTGCTCGTGGTCGACGATCAATCGTTGATCGTGGAAGAGCTCTGCGAATTTCTTGAAAGCAGTGGTTATCGCTGCGTCCCTTGTGAGTCCAGCCGACACGCCTTGCAGCGCTTCAGCGAAGACGCCGAGATCGGCCTGGTGTTGTGCGACCTGCACATGCCGGACATGGACGGCATCGAGCTTGTAAAGGCCATGCAAAAGGTGGCGGGCAAGGCGCGGGCGTTCGAGGCAATCATGCTCACTGGGCGCGCCGATAAACAGGACGTGATCAAGGCCCTGCGTGCAGGGATTTCGGATTACTACCAGAAGCCGATCAACCTCGACGAGTTGCTCGAAGGCCTGCAACGCCAGGAAGCGGCGCTGGAAGAGCGGCGCAAGGAGCTGCAACTGGGGCACCTGAACCAGAAGCTGCAATACCTTTCCGAATCCATCAATGACTTGTATCAGGACCTCGACAAAGTGCGTCGCAGCCCGGGTGCCGGCTTGGCGGATGATGCCGACCTGGCCGCCGAAGAAGCCGGGCCGGTGGAAATTCCGACCATCTTCAATCAGCTATCACCGCGCCAGTTGGACGTTGCGCGCCTGGTGGGCAAGGGCCAGACCAACTACCAGATCGCCTGCGAATTGGGGATCACCGAGAACACCGTCAAGCTGTACGTATCTCAGGTGCTACGCCTGACGCATATGCATAACCGCACCCAACTGGCACTGGCCTTGTCGCCGAGCAACTCGGCGATGCGTCAGCGGGTGACTGCCCATTGATGCATCAGGGCATCACTGACTCTTGCCGCCTTTAGAGTCCCCGCTGGTGCCCGTTTCGAAGAACTCCGGAATCGCATGTTTGTAAGTCTCCAGCCAACGCTGCGAGGCCTGCTCCCGTTCCGCGGGCGTGGCCCTTTGTGGCGTCGGCGAAGCGGCTCGCCCGTTGATCTGCAAGGCCATCCAGTTTTCCGTTTCCGCCTGCTGCGGGGAGGATGGGCCCGGTTCGATGGCCATGGCGCCCAGCGGTAGCAGCGCCAGGCCGATCAGGTAATGTGCTTTCATCGATCACTCCTTACTTGAGGCTCACCGGCAGGGCGTCGCGTGTTGCGACTTTGCGCGCGGCCGTCCGGGCACCCTTGAGTTTTTCCGCGCGGGCCTGGGCATCAGTGAACTGCTCGCGGCTCAGGCCCAACTGGCTGACCACTTTGGCCGCTTGCCCCCAGTCGTCCTGATAGATCAACAGCGTTACCAGGTTGACGGCGGCCAACGGGTCGCCCTGCTTGAGTTCGATGGCGGTCATGAATTCAAAGCGGGCGTCTTCCACGCGCAATTGGTTGAGGTAGACCACGCCCAAGTCATTGCGGATCTTTTCATCGGTGGGCGCCAGTTGCGCCGCCCGTTGCAGGTGGGCCATGGCCAGGGCGTTGTCGCCCTTGGCGACTGCCAATTGCCCCAGGCCGTGCTCGCCTTCGGCGGTCATGCAGGTGCCGAGCAGGCTGCGGTACAACGGTTCGGCTTCGCTGCGCCCGAGCAGGCGGTAAGTGCGGGCCTTGCGCTGACGCACCTGGGGCAAGGCGTCGGGCAGGCTCTGCAGGTTGGCCAGGCTGGCGTGCAGCTTGCCTTCATTGGCCAAATCATCGGACAGGTTGAGTGCCAGTTCCTGTTCCGAGCTTGGCTTGGTGCAACTGCCCGGTGAGGTCAACGCTGCCCAGGGTGATTGGCCATTGGTGGCGCACCCGCCGAGCATCAGCAGGGCCAAGCCGGCAATCAGTACTTTCATCCATGTCTCCTCAAAAGTTGGCCATCGCACGGGCGATGCCGATAAAGGCCGGGCCGCCAAGCACGATCAGCAACGCGGGGAACAGAAACACCATCATCACTACCGACATTTTTGCCGACATCTTTGAAATATATTCCTGCAGGCGGGTCAAGCGTCGGTCGTCGAGCAGTTGCTTGAGGGCCAGCAAGGACTTCATCGCGCCGCCGCCCTGCTGGATCAATTGCTGGAGGATGATGCAGGTGTCGGTGAACTCATCCACTTCCAATAACCGCGCGGTCTTGCCCAGCTCTTCGCCCAGCTCCAGCCCGGAGTCGACCCGCGCCAGGATCAGGCGCAGCTCATGCGTGAGGTGAGGGAGCAAGCGCTGGGCTTCGGTGCCCAGTACGCGCAATGACTGTTCGACCGCCATGCCCGACTCGAACAGGATGCGCAGCAGCGGAATGAAGGTTGAGATTTCCTTGGCGATGGTTTGCTGACGATGTTTGGCGACGGCGGCCAGCACGCGTTTGGGCAGCAGGTAGCCGATACCCAGGCCAAACAGGGGCGCAATCCAGGCAGGGTCCATTTCAGGGAAAAAAACCTGTTGGCCGATGACGGTCAGGCCCAGGAACACGATGGGCAAGCCGATCTGAAAGGCCGCAAACAGCGAGCGTTGGCTGGCCTTGCGCCAACCGATACGGTTGAGCAGTATCTGGGTCTCGTTGTCCAGGCTGACCGAACGCTGGGCCAGGGTGCTGGCGCCGAGTTGACGCATGAGCGTGCCGAGCTTGGCATCGCCGCCCATACGCCCTTGCAGGCGCTCTGCGACCCGGCGGCCACGTCGGCGATTTTCGAGCAGTTGGCCCCCGAGCAATACCAAGGCGGCGAGCAACAACAAGACACAGGCCAGTAGCGCCATCTCAGACACTCCTCAGCATGCGCCACATGAGCAAGGTGCCGCTGATGTCCATGGCCAGCGCGCTGAACAGCATGATGCGCCCCGTATCGTCGTTCCACATGGTCATCAGGTAATCGGGGTTGACCAGAATGAAATAACCCACGATCAGTATCGGCAGCCCGCCCAGCACATAGGCGGTCATGCGTGTTTCGCCCGTCATGGCCTTGAGTTGACGGGCGCCCTGTTCCCGTTCGCGGATCATTTTGATCAGGTTTTCCAGCAGCTCACTGGCGTTGCCGCCGTAGCGGTGGTTGACCTTCAGGCCCAGGGCAAACAAGCGGAATTCGTCCTGTTCATAGAATTCGGCAAAGTCGCTGACGGAGTCTGGCAGGCTGACGCCCATGCGCACGTTACGTTGAACGCGGCCCATGGCTTCCTTGAGCGGATCCTCAGTGCTCTCGACACCGCCTAGTACTGCGTCGGCCAAGGTTCTGCCGGATTTGAGACTGCGCACGCTGTGGTCGAGCAATTGCGGCAGTTGCTCGACCATACGTTGCACGCGGCGTTGATAACACCAACTGATGTACACCCGCAGAAACAGCGGCGGTCCGATGATCATCGCGATCAGGCCCACCCCGTCGGCGAACAGCCAGCCCAGCAGTGCGCCGATCACCCAGCCGCTCAACCATAGGCCAAGGCGGTCCGTGGGTTTGCCCAGCCCGGCACGTTGAAACATCCGCTCAAGGCCCGTCCAGGTGGTGCTGGTTTCCTGTACTTCGGGCTGACCGTCGCCGAGACGTTCCAGTACGCGGTCCGTCTGGGCCTTGCGCAGGCCGTGCTGAAATTGCCAGAACGACAGGCCGATCAGCAGCAGGCAGATAAGGAGCAACACAGGTCCGATCATCTGGCGCTCCCTAGGATTGCAAAGCCGATTCGCGGCGCAACTTGTCGCCGGCCGGGTTGATGGCTTCGCGCAGGAAACCAAAGCCGGTGCGCCGGTCCAGGCGGAACAGGGTGTTGGTGACATACACGTCTTCGCGCACGCCGACCACTTCCACCACTTCGCTGACACAGCGGCGTCCATCAGGCATGCGTGTCAATTGGATGATCACGTCCAGCGCGGCGCAGATCATCTGGCGCAGGGTTTTTTCCGCGACCACACGGCCGGTCAAGCCCACCAGGGTTTCCAGGCGCAGCAGCGCATCCTGGGCATTGTTGGCGTGCACGGTGCTCATGGAACCGTCGTGGCCGGTGTTCATGGCGGTCATCACGTCGAGCACTTCCACGCCTCGGATCTCCCCGAGGATGATGCGGTCCGGGCGCATCCGCAGGGCGTTACGGATCAGGTCGCTGGAGCGCACTTCGCCATGGCCTTCGGCGTTGGGCGGGCGGGTTTCCAGGCGTACCACATGGGGGTGGCCCAGTTGCAGTTCGGCGACGTCTTCGATGGTCACCAGCCGTTCATGGGGGTTGATCAACTGGCTGAGAATGTTCAGCAGCGTGGTCTTGCCGGTGCCGGTGCCGCCACTGATCAGGATATTGCAGCGCTTGCCCACGGCTTCCTGGAAGAACTCGAAGATGCTTTGATCAATGGTTTGCATGGCGACCAGGTCGCTGCTCTTGAGCATGTCCTTGCGGAATTTTCGAATCGACAGGCACGGCCCGTCCAGGGCAATCGGCGGGATGATCGCGTTGACCCGGCTGCCGTCGGGCAGGCGCGCATCCACCATCGGCGAGGACTCATCCAGGCGTCGACCCAGCGGCGCAAGGATGCGTTGCATCACGCGCTCCACATGGTGGTCGTCGATGAAACGCAGGTCGCTCTGGTGCAACAAACCATCGCGTTCGATAAACACCCGGTGTGGCCCGTTGACCAGGATTTCCGTCACGGAGGGGTCACGCAGCAGCACTTCCAGCGGGCCGAAACCGGTGAGTTCGTCGACGATCTCTTCGGCCAGGCGCTCCATCTCATAACGCGAGATCGCCAGGCGCATGCGCGTGATGTATTCGGACACCTTGTCGATGACAAATTGCGCCAGGGACTGACGCGTGCCTTCGAGCAGGTTTTTGCCTGACTCCTCGATGGCGTCGATGATGTAACGGTGCAGCACCAGTTTCAGGCCATCGTGGTCGCTGTTGCCACCGGCGGCGCGGGCTGGGCCGCCAAACAGTTTTTCGCCGTTCATCGTCCTGACCCCAGGAAGCGTTCAAACCAGCGCATCGACGGCTTCGCCAGGCCCTCGGAGCGTTTTGCCAGGCGCTCGCCCAAGGCGCGCACGGCTTGGGTCAAAGGTTCACGGGGGGCCAGGGCAAACAGGGTCTGGCCTTGGTTTTTCACATTCAGGCGCAGTTCGGCGCTCAGGGGCAGTACGGCGATGCACTCAAGGCCGAAGCTTTTTTCCAGGGCTTCGGTGTCAGGTGCGCAGGCTTTGATATAGCGGTCGACCACCAGCTTGGCGTGATCCAGTTTCATGCCTTTTTCGCGCCAACGATTGAGTATCGCCAGGTTGCGGCGACAGTCCAGAACGCTCTGGTCGGTGCACCACAGTAGCTTGTCACAGTGGCTGACGAAGGTGCGCAGGGCTTCGCTGTCGGGCTGCCCGGTAATGTTTACGACGATGTGCTGGAAATGTTGGCGCAGTGCGCTCAGCAACATGAACAGCTCGGCGGCACTGGTGAGTTTGAGCGGCTCGTCACCGGTGGCGTAGGCCAGGATGCGCAGCCCATCCAGGGCGGTGGTGAAGGCGCTGTTGATCAGCGTGGTATCGAGGCGGCGCAAATGTCGCAACGCATCACCGAAATTGAAGGTGCTTTCCAGGCCCAGCAAGGCCAGGCTGTCGCTGCGCGGCAGGCCCAGGTCGAGCAACAGGGTTTGTTGCCCGCTTTTCTGCACGACCAGCGCCAGGTGGGTGGCCAGCATTGCCCCATCGGCATTGCTCTGGGTGCCAAACAGCACGGTCAGTCCACCCAGTTGTGCATGGTTGGCGACGGCGGGCAGGCGCTTGCTCAAGCGTCGTACCAAGCCTGCCACTTCACTGGAGCGCGAGCCATAAGCCACGAAATCGCGGGCCCCAGCGCGCATTGCATTGAGCACGAGTTGGTTGTCCATGCCATCGCCCAGGGCGACCACGGCCAGCATCGGCTTGGCTTCCAGGGCGCCTTCGATCAGTGCGCTCTGGGCCACGACGTTTTCGCGGTCCAGGCCGACGAACACCAGGTTGGCGAAGGTCACATCCACCAGTGCCAACAGTTCATCCAGGCTGCCGGTGCCGGCGCTGACGACTTGGCCAAGCGGCGCCAGGGCGCCCTGCAGCCACTCCAGGTCAGTGGTGTTGCGGGTGATGGCGAGAAAGGTCTGGCTCAGGCTATCGCTCATTGTGAAAGTCCACTGCGACGGTCGAAGTTGCCGTTTTCCAGGAAGAACAGCCGGTACCAGTTCGGGTCGTAGCTGCGTAGTTTTTCGCCGGGCAAGGAGGGCAGTTGCGCGTTGGCCGCCAATGGCTGCACCAAGTGCGGTGTGACGATCATCAGCAGTTCTTTTTCTTCGCGGCTGATATTGGAGTCGCGGAAAAACGCCCCGAGGATCGGGATATCGCCCAGCCCCGGAAACTTGTTGATGGTGGAGCGGTTGTTGCTGCTGATCAGGCCGCTGATCACAAAGCTTTCACCATCGGCCAGGGACACGCTGGTGTCGGTACGGCGCACCGTCAGGGCCGGCACCTGGATGCCTTGTATCTGCACGGCGTTGCTGTAGTCCAATTCGCTGACTTCCGGTGCAACCTTGAGGGAGATGCGGTTGCGGTCAATCACCGTCGGCGTCAGTGTCAGGCGAATGCCAAACTCCTTGTATTCGATGGAAATCGTGTCGCTGCCCGCGCTGGGCACCGGGATCGGCACCTCGCCGCCAGCCAGGAACGATGCACTCTGGCCACTCATGGCCACCAGGCTGGGGCGTGCCAGGGTGTAGGCAAAACCACTGCGCTCCAGCGCGTTGATCATCGCTTTGACCCGCCCCCCACCAAAGCCGACGTTGAAGCTTTCAGTGTTTACCGGCAGCTTGAAAACACCTTCCGAAGGGGACAACAGGTTGGGGCTGCCGAAGAAAAAGTTTGCGCCTGTGCCCAACAGCCGGGTGCTGGCTTCCTTGAGCTTGGTGCGGCTGACCTCGACAAAGCGAATATCGGTCTGCACCTGGCTGGGCAGCATGGGGTCTTCCGACGGCGACAGCGACTGGCTGGTCAGTGCCGACGTGGCCTTGCCCTTGACGAACACCATGCTTTGGCGCGGCGAACTCGCGCAGGCGGTCCACACCAACAGGCTGGTGGCGCCGGATGAGACGCCGGTCAGCAGGAAATTACGGTCGCCATTGACCCGTACATCGGCGATTTTCGGGTCGCCGATGGCCAGGCGCGTAATTGCCACTGGCGATTGCAGCTCTTGTTGCAGGCCTTCTCCCACCTCGACCACGGCGGGTAACTGACCCAGTGCACTGCAGTTACCCGGCGCTGCCAAGGCCATGCCGACCGGCAGGCTCGACAGCATCAGGGCCCAGGCCATGTGCGTGAACAGGGGTGCGTAGCGATGGCTCATTCAAGGCATCCTTGCTCGATCACGGAGTTTGTGGTGCCGCCTGGGCACCGCGAATCACTTCTATGCCACGGCGAACGCCAGGCCCAGCGGTGCTGGCTTGTACAACGCGTTTGGGCGGGCCGGTCAGGGCCAGTTGGGTGAATTGGTAAAGGTTGCGGTTGGCACTTTCCAGTCTTTCTGATGCGTCGCTTTCGCCGGCCCAGTAGCGGCTGAGCAGTTGTTCCTCGGCGCTGCGTACAGCCAGGCGCAACACGCCGGCTTGCGCCGCGAGCATCAGGCGGCTTAACAGGGGTTCCGGCACGGCCAGCACGACGGTGCGTGCGCCCGCTCGGCGTTGGGCGGCTTGGGCGCGTTCTTCAGGCGTGGCTGGGGGAGGAACAGCGGGTTTGCCATCGTTGGCCAAGCCCAACTGATCTCCGACACTGAGCAGGCGCATGGCCGGAAGGACGATCTGCGCCGACTGCTCGACGTTGCCAGCATCCTGGCGCAGGAACAGCAGCACATCCACGTAGTCGCCGGGCGTCAATTGGCCTCCAGCGCCGCTCACCTCATCCACGGCCACGGCCAGGGCGCGCTCGTTCGGGCGAATCATGCGCGCGAGCGGGCCGCCGCCGCTGAAGCTTTCTTCGGTGAGCCAAGTGCCTGCACCCAACGTGCGCTGGGGCATGCGGCCGATGGCTTGATCGAGCTGGGTCAGGCTGCCGGCGGGCGCGGTGCGCAGTTTTTCCAGGGTCAGGTCGGCGGCGGTCAGTGGTATGAATGCGGGCACATCATGCGTCAGCACCACCACCGGTTGGCGGGTCTGATCTTCCACGGCAGCGACGGTGTTATCAACGGAAACGACAGGTGCGGCAGGGGTTGAGACAGGTTCCGGTGCGCGGCTCAACACAAGCCCCCAGTACCCGGCAATCAAGGCCCCGATCAGCAACAAGCCGGCCAGGACCATGCTGATGCGACTGTTCATGACGGCTCTCCCTTTCCCGTTGCACTGCACACCCGATTAATTCGAATGGGTTAATCCGCAACCTGGCTGTGATGAACATCTAACGATTTGGCTATTTGAAGGTAGCTCAGCTAGGACGAAATGCCATTACCCCTGGAAAAATTTATCTGAACTATAAAAGCAGCCTTTTAGCGTGCGGGTTTGTGGCGTCAACTTTATGACTAATACTTTGTGATTAATCCGTTATTACAGTTGTGAGGCTGAGGTTTGTTGACAATGCTCTAGTGGCACGCCGCGATTATCTGGTACTAGAGCCGTTCCGGCTTCCAGTGGCGTTTTAGGGAGAAGTCTTATGTTCCTTGACCTGGTGTTGAAGCTTTATGTCCAAACGCAACTATTCTTCAGTCGCAAAGAAGGAGCCTCAGGCATTGAATACGCCATTGTCGTAGCGTTGGTAGCGCTCGTTATTGTGGGTGCCGGGACGGGGCTTGGAACTAAGGTAAAAACCATTTTCACTAACATGACCACTAACATGCCGACCGGAACCTGATTTAGTTGTGGTAGCCGTTATGATCATCCCCTCTTGAAGGTAATGCCATGAGCGCGTCTTCACGCCAGCAAATTCTATTGGTGGACGACGAAGAGGACGCCTTGATCGAACTCGCCGAATCCCTCGAAAACGAGGGATTTGTCTGTTTTACCGCCACTTCCGTCACCTTCGCCCTGCAAGAATTGACACTTCACCCCGACATCGCCTTGGTCATCACCGACCTGCGCATGCCCGAGGAAAGCGGTATCTCCTTGATCAAGCGCCTGCGCGAACACACCTCACGCTCACACCTGCCGGTGATTGTGATGTCCGGCCATGCCGAAATGGATGATGTGAGCGACATGCTGCGCCTGCAGGTACTGGACCTGTTTCGCAAGCCGATCTATCTGGTGCGGTTGATCGATACGTTGAACAATCTGTTTCCCCTCCCGAAAACCAGGCTTTAGGCGCCCGGCCAGCGCCTACGGGGTAGGATCAGAGCTGATAACTGAAACTCAACGTATACCGTGGCCGGCGGTTGAAGCTGTCCAGCGCGATATCCGACATGGGCTTGGCCGCTTCCAGGGCGATGTTGTAGTACTTGTTGTCCCCGAAGCGCAGCCCGACTGCAGCCGATGACAGGTCATTGCTTCTGACCGGCAGATCGTTGAACCAGGTCTTGGCGCGGTCGAACACAATATAGGGCTGCAGAATCCTCACCCAGTCGCCGGCGCGGTTGTAGCTGTAGTTGACCTCATACGCCAGCCCCCAGCCCTTGTCACCGGAGCCCTGGTCGTCAGGGTAGCCACGACCGAAGTTCTGCCCACCGAACGTGGCGCGTTCGCTGTCCGGCAGGGTGTCATTGCTCCAGTAAAACGCTCCCGACAGGACGCCTTGCCAGTTATCGAAGAACTTGTCGCTTTGTACGCCGGACAGGCGCAGGCGGAAGAAATCCAGGTCGGGCTTGAGCCCTTCGAAGTCACTATGGGTCCTGGCGCCCATGCCGTTGATGCCCTGATACAGGCCGGCGCTGAGGATACGCAGTTGGCGGGTGTCGGACTTGCGCCAGTCGCCCTCGAAGGCCAGGGCGCGCAGGTCGGTTTCAACGTCGAAACGCTGGGGGAAGCCCAACAGTTTGTAGCCTGTGGTCTGGTCCACTGCGTAGAGGCGCGTGCCGAGGGTCAGCGACTCATTCGGTGAGGCAATCAGCGGGTGGCTAAGGCCGATGGAATAGCGATCGATGGATTGGTGCGGCTTGAGCTCGAAGCCACCGTCCAGTTGCAGGTTGGTTTTGGGATCGGCGCGGTAGCGTTCGGCGGCGAGCGCCAACTGGGTGCCTTCTGCATTGATGAACTGGCTGTAGCCCACGCGGTAGTAGTGCTCTTTATCCTCGCCAGGTGGGAATAGCCCGCTGATGTTGAGCTGCTCGCCCATTGAGGTCTGGGAGTTGCTGGTGCCGGTGAGCAAGGCCTGCAGACCACCGCGGCTGTCATCGGTCATGCTCATGCTGCTGGTGAAGGGCTTGCGGCTGGCGGTGATCTGCATGTGCGTGCCACCGTCGGTGGTGCTCGGAGGCGGTACTTGCGCTTGCAGTGTGACACCGGGAATACGGCCCATGAGCGTGGTGTAGCGCTCGAAGGTCTTGCGGGTCAGTGGGCGTTCGTCCTGGAGTTTATTGGCGAGCTTGTCGATGTAAGCCGAGACCGGGCCTATATCGCCACTTTGCTGGTAGTCCTTGATATAGCCTTCCACCAGAACCACGCGCACCAGGCCATTTTCGAAGCTCTGTGGGGGCAGGAATGCGTAGGACAACAGGTAGCCGTCCTGCTGGTAGCGACGGGTAACGCTACGGGTGGCTTCGATCAGTTGCGCCAGGTTGGTTTCATGACCAAACAACGGTTCGTAGGTCTTGGCGGTCTCGTCGAGCGGGTAGATCGTGCCGCCCTCGATCTGCAGCTTGCGAATCGTGACCTTGGTGTCCATCAGCAGCGGCTCGCCTTGAGTGGGCGGCGCCTCGGGCACCTGGGTTTGCGGCGTGACCGGTCGATAGGCGTCGGCGGGAAGGTTGGGCACTGGCAAGTTGCGGATGGTGTCGTTGCTGTTGAGGAAGCTGGGAAGGGTCTCGGCCTGGGCGTAGGCACTGAGGGTAAGCAATAACAACGGCGTCAACACGCGCATAGGACACTCCATGGTCAACTGCAGCAGCGTTTCGGGCCCGCCGGGTTCTGGGACTCGGTTCGGGTGGGGCATGTTCCAGGCCCCATAAAAAAGACGAGAGACTTATTGGGGTCTCTCGTCTCAACCAAGCGTAGGCGCTGTAGGGGAGGCCGTCTAATCGGCCAGGTGCATTTCTATTTGCCGGTCAGGCCGTTCAATAACCCGCCCAGGCCGCCGGTATTTGCATTCGCGCTGCCACCCGCCGAGGCGTTGGTGCCTACGTTCAGTCCGCCAAGCAGACCGCCGCTGGTGCCGGTACCGCCTGTGACCAACCCACCGACTGAGCCTACGGTGTTGCCGACCGCACTGACGGTGCCGCCGAGGGCATTGGTGATCGGGTTGGCGTTGGCCGCCGTCAGGTTGGCACCGATACCGCTGACGGCGCCACCGACTTGAGTCACCAGGCCGTTGACCGGTGCGCCGATGCCGGTCGTGGTTCCGATGTTTTGCGTCAGGCTGGCGACACCGGAGGTCACTGGGTTAAGGGCCGCACCGACGTTGGTGGCCAAGCCGGCAACGGGCGATGTGGCGCCGGTATTGGCGACGCCATTGCCGCCAATGATCGTGCCGAGGGAGGCGACAGTGCCGCCCAGTGCGCCACCGGTCACACCGGCTGCGCTGACGGCGCCATTGGTGTTGCCGGCATTCAGGCCGTTACCGACGTTGGCGATCAGGCCACCCACCAATTCAGGCAGGCCGGATTTCGAGCCTCCGCCCGCTGGAGCAACATAGCCTCCGGATTTATCGAGCACGCCACCGACGCCGGTCAATGCACCGCCCACGATGTTGGTGACCGGGTTGCCGCCCGCGCTGGCGACTTGGCCACCCAGGCCGGTCACTGTCGAGCCGACTTTGTCCAGCAGGCCATTGACCGGGTTGCCAAGGCCGGTGGCCTTGCCGAGGTTGCCCGTGGTGTTTTCCACCAGCGAGACCACCGGTACCAACACTTTACCGCCGACCGTGTTAGTGAGAGAGCCCAGAGGCCCGGTGGTGCTGGCAGTGCTCAAGGTATCGCCAAGCATGGTGACGGCCTGGCCGACCTTATCAACCACGCCGCCGGCAGCACCGCCGACACCGCCGGTCAAGCCGCCCACCACCGGAATGCCGCCCAGTGTGGTCGACAGGGATTTACCGGTTGTCGAAAGGCCGTCGCCCAGGTCGGCAACGCCGTTACCGACCCCTGCCACGGTAATGCCGAGGGAGTTGCTGTTGGTGCCCAGAGAGCCCAGTCCGGCAGTGACGCCAGTACCAATGCTGGTGACGGCGTTGCCGGTAGCGGTGACGAGACCGCCAGCGGTAGTGCCAACGATGGGGATGGTGTTCAAGGTGTCACCAAGGTCGCCAACCGCAGCGCCCACGTTACCGACAGTACCGCCCAGCGTGCCGGCAATCTGGCCAGTCACCAACGGAGTGGTTGTCGAACCTGTGCCGCCACCGGTACCACCGCCAGTTCCGCCACCTGTGCCACCACCGGTACCACCGCCAGTTCCGCCACCTGTGCCACCACCGGTACCGCCGCCAGTACCACCACCGGTTCCACCATCACCACCACCAGTGCCGCCGCCTGTTCCGGCACCCGCATCCGGTGAGGACGATGCCACGCTGGATTTGTGTCCACCACCACCGCTGCTGCAGCCGCCGAGTGCCAGTGCTACGGCCAGGGCCAGCGCGGTACTTGCTTTCCAAAACACGACTTGAGTTTTCATGATTGAGTTCCTTGCACCTGTACAACCTTGGTTGTCTTCAAACACTCACTATTTCTAGGGATAGCGATATGTTTGTCCGTGTGGCTATAACAGCCCCGGCGGTGCGTTCGCTCAATGCTCTACTTGGTATTAACGATTTATATACGGCGCGGGTGTACCGTTTAAGTGACTAATACCAAGGGTATAAGTCTAGGATGTATCAAGATATATATATCTTTATAATCAATGGCTTGAATAAAAAAGCGGACGTGAAAAAGTCCGCTATTACTTAGGGTGTATATATACAATTAATCGGTTTATTTCAGGCGATCGGCTGCCACTTGCCTACCATATGTTCAATATCGCCCGCGCCTTTCAACCACAACTCACCGCTGGAACCGGCGGCGCTGGCCAGTAGCGTCACTTCACCGGGCAGGCGCACGGGTTTTTTGAACTCGACGCTGATCTCGATATTGGCGGCGGGCAAGTGTTCGCCAAGGGCGGCAAGGGTGTGCGCCTTGTTCCACAGCCCGTGGGCGATGGCCTGGGGAAAACCGAACAGCTTGGCGGTGAGGGCGCTGAGGTGGATCGGGTTGTAGTCGCCGGAGACCCGCGCATAACGGCGGCCAATATCGGCGGGGGCTTTCCAGCGGGTCAGTTCGCTGACCTGAGCGGGCGAGGGCTGGGCTTTATCCTCGGGCTCACCTTCCAGCTTTACGCCCCGGCACAGCATGCGGCTTTCGGCTTCCCAGAGCAGGCCGAGTGAGTCCTCGACGGTGGTGACCAGATCGAAGGTCGCGCCCTTGGGATGGGGTTTGGGGTTTTGCGTGTGTACACCGACAGACAGTTCACTCACCCCCCCAAGCGGGCGATGAATGCGGATGCGATTACTCAGGTGAATCAACCCCAGCAACGGGAAGGGAAAGCTTTTGTCGGTGAGCAACTGCATCTGGAGCCCGAACGCCAGGATATGCGGATAGGTCGCCGGCAGGATCGGGCTGTCGGCAAAACCGCAGACCTTGCGATACGCCGCCACCTGCTTGGGATTGACGCTCACGCGGCAGCGCAATCCCTGTTCGGGCAACGTGTTGCCGGTGATCTTGCGCTTGAGCGCCGCGCGCCAATACAGCGGTGGCAAAAATGGCGTAGTGCCTAACGTCGTCCATTGCATGCTTATGCTCCCAAAAGGCTTTGCCCACACACCCGCAACGCTTGCCCGCTGACCGCACCGGAACCTGGTTGGCCGAGCCACGCTACCGCCTCGGCGACATCCTGCGGCAAGCCGCCCTGGCCCAGCGAACTCATGCGCCGTCCGGCCTCACGCAAGGCGAACGGAATGTGCGCGGTCATCTGGGTTTCGATAAAACCAGGCGCCACGGCGTTGATACTGATGCCGCGCTCCTTGAGCAGCGGTGCCCAGGCCTGCGCAAGGCCGATCAATCCCGCCTTGCTCGCGGCGTAGTTGGTCTGCCCTCGATTGCCGGCAATACCGCTGATCGATGCCAACAACACCACACGGGCGTTGTCCTGCAAGGTGCCGCTGTCGAGCAATGCCTTGGTCAGCACTTGTGGCGCATTGAGGTTGACCGCCAGCACCGCGTCCCAGTATTCCGGGGTCATATTGGCCAGGGTTTTATCACGGGTGATCCCGGCGTTGTGCACCAGGATGTCGAGGCCATCGGGCAGCTGTTCGATCAATTGGCTGGCGGCATCTTCAGCGCAGATATCCAGCGCGACGGTGCGTGCCCCCAGGCGCGCGGCCAGGGCTTCGAGGTCGGACTTGGCCTGGGGCACGTCGAGCAGTATCACCTCGGCGCCGTCGCGGGCCAGGGTCTCGGTGATGGAGGCACCGATGCCTCGGGCAGCACCGGTGACCAAAGCCTTGCGCCCGGCCAGGGGCCGCGTCCAATCCTCGACAGGGGTGGCACAGGCTTCCAGGCGAATGACCTGGCCAGAAATGTAAGCGCTTTTGGGTGAGAGGAAGAAGCGCAGTGCGCCTTCCAACTGGTCCTCGGCACCGTCGCCCACATAAAGCAATTGCAACACGCCGCCGTTGCGCAGCTCCTTGGCCAACGAGCGGCTAAAGCCTTCCAGGGCGCGCTGGGCGCTGGCCGCGAAGGGATCGCTGAGGCTTTCCGGCGCGCGGCCAAGGATCACCAGGTGCGCGCTGTTATCCAGGTTTTTCAGCAGCGGCTGGAAGAATTCGCGCAGCTGTTTGAGTTGATCGGTGTGTTGCAACTCGCTGGCGTCGAACACCACGGCCTTGAGCTTGGGGCCGTGGCCGGGGATCCACGTCGATGTCTCGGCACCGTAGGTATAAATCGCGTCGGTAAGCTTGTGGGCAAACGCCTGCACGTTGCTCGCCAGCGCGCCACCGCCTAGCAACAACGCACCTTCCACTGGACGCAGGCGCCCGGCTTGCCAGCGTTCCAGGCGTACCGGTGACGGCAGGCCAAGGGCGGCGACCAGGCGATGGCCGAGGCTTGAGTTGGCGAAGTCGATATAACGGTCAGACATGGAACGCTCTCCGAAGGCTGGGGTTCAAAGGGTTGACCACCCCGGGGCGGCAGTCGTTCGATTGAGCCTAGGCTAGGCTGAATGATTCCACCCACAACCTTCAGGGAGCTTTCCATGACTCAATTGCGCCGTGTGGCGATCATCGGCGGTAACCGCATTCCTTTCGCTCGCTCCAATGGCCCTTACGCCACGGCGAGTAACCAGGCCATGCTGACCGCCGCCCTGGAAGGCCTGATCGAACGCTACAACCTGCATGGCCAACGCATGGGGGAGGTGGCCGCTGGCGCCGTGCTCAAACATTCCCGCGACTTCAACCTCACCCGTGAATGCGTGCTCGGTTCGCGCCTGTCGCCGCAAACCCCGGCCTATGACATCCAGCAGGCGTGCGGCACCGGTCTGGAAGCGGCGTTGCTGGTGGCCAACAAGATCGCCCTGGGTCAGATTGAATGCGGGATTGCTGGCGGGGTGGACACGACGTCTGATGCGCCCATTGGCGTCAATGAAGACCTGCGCAAGATCCTGTTGCAAGCCAACCGCAGCAAATCCGTGGCAGATAAATTAAAAGTCCTGTTACAACTTCGCCCTCACCATCTAAAGCCGGAACTGCCGCGCAACGGCGAACCCCGCACTGGTTTGTCCATGGGCCAGCACTGCGAATTGATGGCGCAAACCTGGCAGATCCCCCGCGCCGAGCAGGACCAGCTCGCCCTGGAAAGCCACCAGAAAATGGCTGCCGCCTATGCCGAAGGCTGGCACAACGATTTGCTCACCCCGTTTCTAGGTCTGACCCGCGACAATAACCTGCGGCCCGACCTGACCCTGGAAAAACTCGCCGCCCTCAAGCCCGCTTTTGAACGCAGCGAAAAGGGCACGCTCACCGCCGGCAATTCCACGCCGCTCACAGATGGCGCCTCGCTGGTGTTGCTGGGCAGTGAAGCCTGGGCCCAAGAGCGTGGTTTGCCGATCCTCGCGTACTTGCGTGATGGCGAAGCGGCGGCAGTGGACTTCGTCAACGGCGCCGAAGGCCTGCTGATGGCGCCGGTGTACGCGGTGCCGCGATTGCTGGCGAGGAACGGCCTGACACTGCAGGACTTCGATTACTACGAGATCCACGAAGCTTTCGCTGCCCAAGTCTTGTGCACGCTTAAAGCCTGGGAAGACGCGGACTACTGCAAGACGCGCCTGGGCCTTGATGCCCCCCTGGGCGCCATCGACCGCAGCCGGCTCAATGTAAAGGGTAGCTCCCTGGCCGCCGGACACCCGTTTGCCGCCACAGGAGGACGTATCGTCGCCAATCTGGCCAAGTTGCTGGATGCGGCGGGCAAGGGCCGCGGGCTGATATCCATCTGTGCGGCAGGCGGGCAAGGGGTTACAGCGATCATTGAGCGCTGAAACTGGCCTATTGGTTGCATTCTTAAATGATCAACGGTCGGTAGCCCCTCCCACCGACGCGCTGATTGCCGTATAACGAGTGCCATACGCGTATTTGGTAATAAAGGACCCACAATAAAAGCTGATGAAGACTCCTAAACGCATTGAACCCCTGATCGAAGACGGTCTGGTCGACGAAGTGCTGCGCCCACTCATGAGTGGTAAAGAAGCAGCTGTTTATGTGGTGCGCTGCGGCAATGAATTGCGTTGCGCCAAGGTTTACAAGGAGGCGAACAAACGAAGTTTTCGTCAAGCGTCCGAATACCAGGAGGGCCGTAAGGTCCGTAACAGCCGGCAGGCCCGGGCCATGGCCAAGGGCTCCAAGTTCGGCAAGAAAGAAACCGAAGATGCCTGGCAGAACGCCGAGGTGGCGGCGTTGTTCCGCCTGGCCGGTGCGGGCGTTCGCGTGCCCCAGCCGTTCGACTTCCTCGAAGGCGTGCTGCTGATGGAACTGGTGGCCGACGAGTACGGCGATGCGGCGCCGCGTCTGAACGACGTCACGCTGGAACCGGACCAGGCGCGCGAATACCACGCCTTCCTTATTTCCCAGATCGTGTTGATGCTGTGTACCGGCCTGGTGCACGGTGACCTGTCCGAGTTCAACGTGCTGCTCACGCCAACTGGCCCGGTCATCATCGACCTGCCCCAGGCGGTGGATGCGGCGGGCAACAACCACGCCTTCAGCATGCTGGAGCGCGATGTGGGCAACATGGCGTCCTACTTCGGGCGCTTTGCCCCGGAGTTGAAGAAGACCAAGTACGCCAAGGAAATGTGGGCGCTGTACGAAGCTGGCACCCTGCACCCGGCCAGTGTATTGACTGGTGAGTTCGACGAGCCGGAAGAGCTGGCGGATGTCGGCGGTGTGATCCGCGAGATCGAAGCGGCGCGGCTGGATGAAGAGCGTCGTCAGGCGATCCGCGCGGCGGATGATGCGCCACCGAGCAAGGTGCCGGATGAGCCACCGCCACCGCCTTGGATGCAATGACTCGCTGACAACACCACCCCTGTAGGAGCCGGCTTGCCGGCGATGGCGGCCTCAACCCTTGCACTGGATTCAAGGGCCTCATCGCCGGCAAGCCGGCTCCTACAACGGGTTGTCAGCAACAGCTACCGGACGCCAATTCCTTGAGAATCGGACAATCCGGCCGATGATCGCCCTGGCAGTGTTCCACCAGGTCCTGCAAGGTATCGCGCAATTGCCCCAGTTCCAGAATCTTCTGGTTCAGCTCCTCGATATGCTGGCGCGCCAAGGCTTTTACGTCGGCGCTGGCCCGCTGCCGGTCCTGCCACAGGGTCAGCAGCTTGCCGACCTCTTCCAATGAAAATCCCAGATCCCGCGAACGTTTGATAAACGCCAGGGTGTGCAAGTCATCCTGGCCGTACACGCGATAGCCACTGTCGGTGCGATGCGCGGCTTTGAGCAGGCCGATGGATTCGTAGTAGCGAATCATCTTGGCACTCAACCCGCTCTGGCGTGCGGCTTGGCCGATGTTCATGGGCGTTGATCCTCCAGGTCCTTGGGCTTCCACGTTTTCAACAGTAACGCATTACTCACCACGCTGACGCTGGACAAGGCCATCGCCGCACCAGCCAGCACCGGGTTGAGCAGGCCGAACGCCGCCAGGGGAATGCCGATCAGGTTATACACAAAGGCCCAGAACAGGTTCTGACGGATTTTTGCGTAGGTCTTGCGGCTGATCTCCAGCGCCGCCGGCACCAGGCGCGGATCGCCGCGCATCAGGGTGATACCGGCGGCGTGCATGGCCACGTCGGTGCCGCCGCCCATGGCGATGCCGATGTCGGCGGCGGCCAGGGCCGGGGCGTCGTTGATGCCGTCACCGACCATGGCTACCACGCCGGTTTTTTTCAATTCGGCGACAGTGGCGGCTTTGTCGGCGGGCAGCACTTCGGCGTGCACGTCGTCGATGCCCAGCGCCTCGGCGACCACGCGGGCACTGCCGCGATTATCGCCGGTGAGCAGGTGGCTGCTGATGTGCTGGGCCTTGAGTTGCTCCACGGCCTCCAGCGCACCGGGCTTGAGGGTGTCGCCAAACGCGAACAGCCCAAGCACGCGGGGTTGGCCGCCTTGCTCAATCAGCCAGGACAGGGTGCGGCCTTCTGCCTCCCAAGCCTTGGCGGAGTCGGCCAGATGGCCCGCGTTCAAGCCGCTTTCTTCCAACAGGCGACGATTGCCCAGAGCCAGTTGCAGACCGTCCAGCGTGCCGGCGATGCCACGCCCGGTCAGGGACTGGCTGGCGGTCACGTCTGCCACCGTCAGCCCTTGTTCGTTGCAGGCATCCAACACGGCTTTGGCCAACGGGTGTTCACTGCCACGCTGCAACGCTCCGGCTTGCTGCAGCAGCAAGGTTTCGTTGCCATCCACGGCTGCCAGGTGCGCAATCTTCGGCGCGCCGGAGGTGAGGGTGCCGGTCTTGTCGAAGACCACCGCGCTCACTTCATGGGCGCGTTCCAGGGCTTCTGCGTCCTTGATCAAAATGCCGTGGCGCGCGGCAACACCGGTGCCGGCCATGATCGCGGTTGGCGTCGCCAGGCCCAGGGCGCAAGGGCAGGCGATCACCAACACGGCGATGGCATTGATGATTGCGGTTTCCAGGGACGCGCCATACAGCCACCAGCCCACCAACGTCACCAATGCCAGCACCAGCACGGCCGGGACAAACACTTGGCTGACTTTATCCACCAGTTTCTGGATCGGTGCCTTGGCGGCCTGGGCGTCTTCCACCAGGCGGATGATCCGCGCCAGTACGCTTTCAGCGCCGAGGGCCAGGGTGCGCACCAGCAGGCGGCCTTCGCCATTGATGGCGCCACCGGTAACCTGATCGCCGGGTTGTTTCGGTACGGGCAGGCTCTCGCCACTGATCAGGGCTTCGTCGGCATGGCTTTGGCCCTCGACGACTTCACCGTCCACCGGGAAGCGTTCACCGGGTTTTACCAGAACCAGGTCATTGAGTTTCAGGGCATTGATGGCGACATCTTCTTCACGGCCTTCAATCACCCGAATCGCCCGCTCTGGACGCAAGGCTTCCAGGGCGCGGATAGCGCTGGCGGTCTGACGCTTGGCACGGCTCTCCAGGTATTTACCGAGCAGCACCAGGGCGATCACCACCGCAGAGGCTTCGAAGTACAGGTGCGGCGCCATGCCAGGGTGCGCGGTGAGCCATTCATAAATACTCAAGCCATAACCGGCGCTGGTGCCGATGGCGACCAGCAGGTCCATATTGCCAGCACCGGCACGCACGGCTTTCCAGGCGGCGATATAAAAGCGTGCGCCAAAGATGAATTGCACGGGGGTGGCCAGGGCGAACTGCACCCAGGCGGGCAGCATCCAGTGCAGGCCGAACGGTTCCACCAGCATCGGTAGCACCAACGGCAATGCCAGCAGGACCGCCAGCACCAGCGACCAACGTTCGCGGTGCTGGCGCTGGGCTTGGTCCGCGTCGGTGGCGGTTTCGCTCTGGGGCAAGCTGGCGGTGTAGCCGGCCTTGTCGACAGCGGCGATCAGCACGCTGGGGTCCATCTGGCCGAGTACTTCAACGTGGGCGCGTTCATTGGCCAGGTTGACGCTGACGCTTTGCACCCCCGGCACCTTGCCCAGCGCGCGCTCGACCCGGCCGGCACAGCTGGCGCAGGTCATGCCGCTGATCGGCAGGTCAAAGGTGGTGGATCCATTCATGGGGCAGTCCTCCAAGAGAAGTTGCCCTTAGGATCAACCTTGACCTGTGGGGAAGGTCAAGCGCCTTTAATATTCCAATTTGGCAGCTTTCAGGTACATCCCATCCGGGCCCTGGGCAATGCGCAGTTTGCGCACATCACCGGCCTTGAGCGTGATGTTCTGCGCCGGTGGTGCCAGCATCCCCGGCAGGCAGCCAGGGGATTGGCCCGGCAGCAGCTTCAGGCGCAACGACAGATTACCCGCCGGCAAGTTGAACGACGTAGCCTGTTCCTGGAACAGCCGGCCCGCCAGCTGGTCATTCAGGTACAGGCCGATTTCGCAGTTGGTCGGCACTTCCAGGCGTTCCCGGGAAATGATCAGCACCGCATAGTCTTCTGCGGCGAAGGCCTGAGGCACGGCGGCCGACAAGCTCATCAGGCCCGCAAGGGCAAAAAACGACCAGCGCATGGCGAATGCTCCGTGGTGTGAATCAAAGATGGGTGAAGCTTGGCCTTTGAAGCGGCCAAATACCAGCCCGGCAGAAATTTCCGGAACTTGACCTTGCCATCGTGGCAAGGTCGAGACTGGGTCCAACCTCATCAAAGGAGTCATGTCATGCAAGTATTCAGCGTTGAAGGAATGACCTGCGGCCATTGCGTTCGAGCGGTGACCCAGGCCGTGCAGAGCCAGGATCCGGCGGCCAGTGTGAAAGTCGACTTGGCCGCCAAGGAAGTGGGCGTCGAAAGCCGCTTGTCTGCCGAACAGGTGATCGCGGCGATCACCGAAGAGGGTTACAGCGCCAAGCTTGCCTGATACAGGTAAATAGTTAGCGAGCTATCGTGTTCAATGCACCCAAGCGCGGCTAGACTATCGGGCTGCCGTCTCACTTGGGTGCCCGATGAACCTCCGCATAATCCTGATTCTGGGTGCCTTGAGCGCCTTTGCGCCGCTGGCGATCGATTTTTACCTGCCCGGCTTCCCGGCCATGGCCAAGGCTTTCGCGACCGATGAAAAACACATCCAGTTGACCCTGGCGGTGTATTTCGGCGGCCTGGCCATCGGCCAACTGATCTATGGCCCACTGGCCGACCGCTTTGGTCGACGAGGCCCGCTGCTCAGTGGTGTCACCCTGTTTACCCTGGCGTCTTTTGCTTGTGCCTTTGCGCCGTCGCTGGAATGGCTGATCGGCGCGCGTTTTGTGCAGGCGCTGGGTGGCTGCGCCGGCATGGTGATTTCCCGCGCGGTTGTCAGTGACAAATGCGACGCGGTCGGCTCGGCCAAAGTGTTTTCCCAGTTGATGCTGGTCACCGGCCTGGCGCCGATCCTCGCACCGCTGGCGGGCGGGCTGATGGTGGGAATATGGGGCTGGCAGTCGATTTTCCTCGCCCTGTCGATCTTCAGCGTCATGGCGGCCATCGCCGTAGCGGTCGGGCTGCCGGAAACCTTCCCGGCCCATCAGCCGCGCCAGCCGTTGTCCGGGTCGCTGCGTCGCTATGCGGCGCTGTTGTCGGACCGGGTTTACCTGGGCTATGCGCTCACCGGCGGCATCTCGATTGCCGGGATGTTTGCCTACATCGCCGGTTCACCTTTCGTCTTCATCCAGCTCTACGGCGTGCCCGCCGAGCATTACGGCTGGCTGTTCGGCTCCAACGCCGCGGGTTTTATCCTGGTGGCGCAGTTGAATGCACGATTGCTGTCCAAACGCGGACCAGCGTTCCTGTTGTCGCGCAGTGTGTGGGTTTATCTGCTGGCAGCGTTGAGCTTGCTCGGTATCGCGGCGTTGCGCACCGATGCGCTGTGGCCGTTACTGGTGCCGCTGTTTATCTGCATTGCCAGCTTGGGCTGCATTTTGCCGAATACCTCGGCCTGTGCCATGAGCGGGCAGGGTGCACGGGCCGGTAGCGCCTCGGCGTTGCTGGGGTGCATTCAGTTTGGCGTGGCGGCGGGGGCGGCGTCGTTGGTCGGGGTTTTGCACGATGGCACGGCGATGCCGATGGCGATGGTCATCAGCTTGTGCGGTGTGTTGGCGGTGACGATTGCGATGTCGACCCAGCGCCTGCAACGCAAACGGGCCTTGCAGGCGCAGGTCTGAACAGCGGGTCAGCCAGCGGCAGAGCGTTGCTGGCTGTTCGGAAAACGGTGAGGTGCCTGGATCCGGGCTTGCAGGGTGTCGGCAAAGGCACGGGCCTCGGCTTCGGTGCGGAAGGTAAAGGCGTCCTGGTCGAGACGGACCTGCCATTTATTGCCTGCGGATTTTGCTAACGCTTTTATCAGGATTTTCATTGCTGACTTCCTCACGTAAAAGAATCGTGGCAAAGGCGGCCAATATAAACCCGAATACGCTCACAAATATGACAAAGGTCAACTGTCTGACTAGCGGTGTCGTCCATTACTCACATGAATAATGGACGACCCTGACAGCTATTTTTTCAGAAGCCTTCCAGCACGATCTTGCCCTTGGCCTTGCCGCTTTCCAGCAGCGCATGCGCACGCCGCAGGTTCGCGGCATTGATCACACCGAAGTGTTCACCCACTGTGGTTTTCAAGGTGCCGGCATCGATCAGTTCGGCCACGCGATTGAGCAGGTTGTGCTGTTCGATCATGTCCGGCGTCTCGAACATCGAACGGGTGTACATGAACTCCCAGTGCAGCGACAGGCTCTTGCGCTTGAGCTTGCTGACGTCCAGCGCCTTGGGGTCGTCAATCAGCGCCAGCTTGCCTTGCGGTTGCAGGGCTTCGACCAACTGGTCCAGGTGATGATCGGTCTGGGTCAGGCTGGCGACGTGGGTCACTTGCGGGTGGCCGGCGGCTTTCAGCGCTTCGCTCAGCGGTTGGCTGTGGTCGATCACCAGGTCGGCGCCGAGGGCTTTAGTCCACGCTTGGGTTTCCGGGCGTGAGGCGGTGCCGATGACTTTCAAGGCGGTAAGTTGGCTGGCCAGTTGAGTCAGGATCGACCCCACGCCACCGGCGGCACCGACGATCAACAGGCTCTGGCCTTCGTCTTGTGTACCTTCCTGCACTTGCAGGCGCTCGAACAGCAATTCCCAGGCGGTGATGGCGGTCAGCGGCAACGCGGCGGCTTCGGCAAAACCCAGGCTCTTCGGCATATGCCCGACGATGCGCTCATCCACCGTGTGCAATTCGCTGTTGCCGCCCGGACGCACCAGGGAGCCGGCGTAAAACACCTTGTCACCGGCCTTGAACAGCGTCACGTCGCTGCCGACGGCCTTGACCACACCGGCCACGTCCCAGCCCAGTACCTTGGCGGCGCCATTTTCCGGGGCGACGTTCTGGCGCACCTTGGTGTCCACCGGGTTGACCGAGATGGCTTTGACTTCCACCAACACGTCACGCGGGCCTGCGACAGGCGCGGGCAACTCGATGTCTTGCAGGGCGTTTGGATCGTTGATCGGCAGTGAGGCGTAGTAGGCAATGGCTTTCATGATGGCTCCATAAGACAAGGGTAATCGACTGTAGGAGCGAGCTTGCTCGCGAAAGACTCAAGGGCGCCGCGTTAAACCAGGCATGCAGCGTTTTCGTTGACGACTTTCGCGAGCAAGCTCGCTCCTACAGAAAAATGGTGGGGATCAGGCGAGAAATTTCAGGCGCTTGAGCTCGAAGTGTTCAAGCACATCCGCGGCTTTGGCGCGAAAGCTCTGGATATGCGCGCTCTGGTCGTGGTCGGCCAGCGCCGCGTCGTCGCTCCAGCGTTCGAGCATGTAGAAGGTTTCGGGGTGTTGCAGATCCTGGTGCAAATCGTACTGCTCGCAACCGGCTTCCAGGCGCGTGGGTTCCAACAGGCCGCGCAGCAAGGTTTCCAGGGTGGCCTGTTGGCCGGGTTTGGCGATCAGCGTGGCGATGACGTTAAAGGCGGTGGACATAATCAACTCCAGACACGTGAGGAACGGGATGCACAGATGATTGGCTATTTCCCGCGCAGATAAAACCCGCTAAAACTGCAGTCTGTTTCAACAAAACTTTGATAATGAGCGGAAGAGCATGCTGCGTTTTGATGATTTGCAGTTGTTTGTGCGGGCGGCAGACTTGGGTAGCCTGTCGGCTGCGGCACGGGTGATGGACCTGTCGCCCGCGGTGGCGAGTGCGGCGCTCAAGCGCATCGAACAGCAATTGGGTACGCGTTTGCTGGCGCGCTCGACTCGCAGCCTGCGCCTGACCGCCGAAGGTGAGGGCTTCCTGGAATATGCCCGTGCTGCCTTAAGTTCGCTGGATGAGGGGCGACGCTTATTGGCCAGTGGGCAGGATCATGTCAGTGGTGTGCTGCAGTTGTCGGCCCCGTCGGATTTCGGGCGCAATCAGTTATTGCCGTGGTTGGATGAGTTCCAGCGTGACTACCCACAACTCACCGTGCGGCTATTGCTCGGCGACCGGATTGCCGATCTGTTCCGCCAGCCAGTGGATATCGCCTTGCGTTATGGTGAGCCTGAAGACTCCAGCCTGATTGCGCTGCCCATTGCCCCAGACAATGTGCGTGTGCTGTGTGCCTCTCCCAGCTATCTCGCACGTTATGGCGAGCCTCGGCACCTGGAGCAGTTGGCCCAGCACAATTGTCTGCTGTACATGCTCGGCAGCCGGGTCCACGACCACTGGAGCTTTCACGACGGTAAACGCGAAATCAGCCTGACCGTCACCGGCGACCGCTTCAGTGACGATGCCGATGTGGTCCGGCGCTGGGCGGTGGCGGGGGTGGGCATTGCCTACAAGTCATGGCTGGATGTGAGTACCGACGTACTGGCCGGGCGCTTGCGCCTTATCCTGCCGGAGCTGCGCGGCGAGCGTACACCGCTCAATCTGCTGTGCGCGCACCGCGCGCAATTGAGCAAACCCATCAACCTGTTGCGGGAAATGCTCGTGTCTCGCTGTGCGACATTGACCGCCCAATTGCCAGAGCGATCCGGCACCACGTAAAGGACTCCATCAAAGCCGGAAATTTCACTCAGATCCTGTCCCTCTCTACGCTGTCAGACGCCATGGAACCGGTGGTTTGCGCCCCTATACTTTGGTACCTACCTCAGCAGAAAAATAAATCGACAGGGAGTGAAAAGATGGAAGCTGCACCTTGCATCAGTCAGATCGCCAGCTTGCTCGCCGAGCCCAAACGTACTGCCATGCTGTGGGCCTTGATGGATGGCTCGGCCAAGTCACCCGTCGAGTTGGCGGCGCTTGCCGGGTTGTCACCGACCTCCGCCAACGCGCATTTGGCGCGACTGACGGCAAGTGGTGTGCTGCAAGTGGAAGCCAGGCGCGGCAAGCGTTTGTTCCGTGTCGCGGCGCCTGATGTCAGTGCCGCCATTGACGCCTTGGCCAGGACCACCATGGCGTGCGCCGCACGCCGGGCGCCGGAGTCTCTGCCGCCGGCGTTGGTCGCTCCAGCGTTGTTACGCCATGCGCGGTTGTGCCATGGCCACCTCGGTGGGGAATTGGGCGCCCAGTTGTACCAGCATCTGCTGGAGGCGGGTTGGATAGAACGCTATGAGCAGCGTGCCGATATCACGGTCAAGGGCGCACAGCGCCTGGCAAGCCTTGGGATTTTTACCCAAGCCCTGGCGTCGCCGCTGGTGTGTAATTGTTTCGACTGGAGCCAGCACCAACCTCATTTGGGGGGGGCGTTGGGTGCGGGGTTGTTGCAACTCTTTCTGCAGTCGAACTGGATCAGCGTGATCAATGAGTCCCAGGCGTTACGGGTCAACGCCGTAGGGCATAGGGAAATCACTCGATTGGCCAGGTCTGCCTGACCTGGCCAATTGTTCTTTACACCGTTATGGCTTTACAAGCCGCGCATCCAAGCTGTTCTGCGCCAGGCGTTTGGCCTGGTCCTGGGTCATGCCCAGCGAGGTATACAGCGCGTGGAAGTTTTCGGTGACATAACCGCCGAAGTAGGCCGGGTCATCCGAGTTCACCGTCACCTTCACGCCACGCTCAAGCATGTCGAGGATGTTGTGCTGGGCCATGTCATCGAACACGCACAGCTTGGTGTTGGACAACGGGCACACGGTCAGCGGGATCTGCTCGTCGATGATGCGCTGCATCAGGCGCTCGTCTTCGATGGCGCGCACGCCATGGTCGATGCGCTGGATTTTCAGCAGGTCGATGGCTTCCCAGATGTACTCGGGCGGGCCTTCTTCGCCGGCGTGGGCCACGGTGAGGAAACCTTCGTGGCGGGCACGGTCGAACACGCGCTGGAACTTGCTCGGTGGGTGACCCATTTCCGAACTGTCCAGGCCCACGGCCACGAACGCGTCGCGGAATGGCAGAGCTTGGTCCAGGGTTTTCTCGGCTTCAGCTTCGCTCAGGTGGCGCAGGAAGCTGAGGATCAAGCCGCTGGTGATACCCAGTTGTTGCTCGCCATCTTTCAATGCGGCGGCGATGCCGTTGAGCACCACTTCGAACGGGATGCCACGGTCGGTGTGGGTCTGCGGATCGAAGAAGGGTTCGGTGTGAATCACGTTCTGCTCTTTGCAACGCAGCAGGTAGGCCCAGGTCAGGTCGTAGAAGTCCTGGGAGGTGCGCAGCACATCGGCGCCCTTGTAGTACAGGTCGAGAAACTCTTGCAGGTTGTTGAAGGCGTAGGCCTTGCGCAGGGTTTCGACGTCGTTCCATGGCAGCGCAATCTTGTTGCGCTCGGCCAGGGCGAACAGCAGCTCAGGCTCCAGCGAGCCTTCCAGGTGCAGGTGTAGTTCAGCCTTGGGCAGGGCGTTGAGCCAATCGTACATTTTCTAAATTCTCATCAGGTGCAATGGCGGCATTCTACAGGCCATGGCCGAAATAATCGGCAAAACCTGACCAGCAGGATTGTTTTCGTTGCATTCGCGCAAGAGCCGCGTGAACTAAGGTGTAACGAAACGTTAGCGGCGTGACGCAGTCTGTACCCCATCAATGACTGATTTGCTGCACTAAAAGGCCCGGAATGCTCACATCCTTCAAGCAAGAAAAATTCATGCTGCTGGCGCTGATTGCCGCCATCGCCGCCTACCCGTTGGAGCACTGGATGCTGCACAGCGGGCAGATCACGGCGTTGCTGGCCGGCGTGGTGCTGATCGGCTTTATCGTGGTGGCGTCGATGCGCGTGGCCCACCATGCCGAGCAACTCGCGGAAAAGGTCGGCGACCCCTATGGCACCATGATCCTCACCCTCGCCGCCGTGCTGGTGGAAGTGGTGATCCTGGCGATCATGATGAGCAACGAGCCGTCGCCCACCCTGGTGCGTGACACCATTTATTCGGCGGTGATGCTCGATATCAACGGCATCCTCGGCCTGGCCGCGTTGATGGGCGGCATCAAGCATGGCGAGCAGTCCTACAACGATGATTCGGCCCGCACCTACAGCGTGATGATTCTCACCGCCATGGGCGTGTCGATGGTGGTGCCGGAATTCATCCCCGAAGCCGACTGGAAAATCTACTCGGCCTTCACCATTGGCGCGATGGTGGTGTTGTACACCCTGTTCCTGCGCATGCAGGTGGGGCCGCACAGCTACTTCTTCAGCTACAGCTACCCGGAAAAACGCCGCAAGAAGTTGCCGGAAGACGAGCAGGCGCCGCCGGTCAACCTGGCGTTCTCTATCGGCACCCTGGTGTTTGGGGTGATTGTGATCGGTGCGCTGGCCGAGGTGATGTCCAAGACCCTGGACCTTGGCCTGGAAGGCACGGGGGCGCCGCCGGTGATTACGGCGATTGTGGTCGCGGCCATTTCGGCAGCGCCGGAAATCCTGACGGCGTTGCGTGCCGCGTTGGCCAACCGCATGCAGTCGGTGGTCAACATTGCGTTGGGTGCTTCGCTGTCGACGGTGATCCTGACGGTGCCGGTGATGGAGGCGATGGCGCTCTACACCGGCCAGCCGTTCCAGATGGCGATGACGCCGGTACAAACGGTGATGGTATTTATCACGCTGATCGTCAGCGCGATAAACCTCAACGATGGCGAAACCAACGCCATCGAAGGGATGACCCATTTTGTGTTGTTTGCGACCTTTATCATGTTGTCGCTGCTGGGTTTGTAGCCGCCGCAGATCCACTGTGGGAGCGGGCTTGCTCGCGAAAGCGGTGTGTCAGCCAGCACATGCATTCACTGACCCGCCGCCTTCGCGGGCAAGCCCGCTCCCACATTTTGATTTGTGTAGGGCTTAGGTTCCGGCGATCAGTTGGCGTGCCGCCTGGCTGTGATCGGCGATCAAGCCTTTTAGGTCCAGGCCTTCGACCTGGCCGTCGATCACGCGCCATTTGCCTGCAATCATCACCCGGTCCGCACGGTCGGCGCCGCACAACAACAGCGCCGAGATCGGATCGTGGCTGCCGGAGAAGCGCAACTCATCGAGCTTGAACAGCGCCAGGTCGGCCTGTTTTCCGACGGCCAATTCACCAATATCCGTACGGCCCAGTAACTGCGCCGATCCTTTGGTTGCCCAGCCCAGCACGCCTTCTGGGGTGATCTTTTCCGCGCCGTAACGCAGACGCTGGATGTACAAAGCCTGGCGCGCTTCAAGGATCATATTCGACGCGTCGTTGGACGCGGAACCGTCCACACCCAGGCCGATAGGCGCGCCGGCCGCAAGCAGGTCCAGGGTCGGGCAGATGCCGGACGCCAGGCGCATGTTCGAGCTTGGGCAATGGCAGATGCCGGTGCCTGCAGCGCCCAGGCGCGCAATTTCATCCGGGTTGAAGTGAATGCCATGAGCCAGCCAGGTACGTGGGCCGAGCCAGCCGACGCTGTCGAGGTAGTCCACGGTGCGCAGGCCGAAGCGCTGCAGGCAGAAATCTTCTTCGTCGAGGGTTTCGGCCAGGTGGGTGTGCAGGCGTACATCCAGGCGGTTGGCCAGTTCGGCGCTGGCTTCCATGATTTCCGGGGTGACGGAAAACGGTGAGCAGGGCGCCAGGGCGATCTGGATTTGCGCGCCGTCACCACGCTGGTGGTATTCGCGGATCAGACGCTGACTGTCTTCAAGGATGACTTGGCCCTGCTGCACCGTCTGTTGCGGTGGCAGGCCGCCGTCGGCTTCACCCAAACTCATGGAACCACGGGTGAGCATGGCGCGCATGCCCAACTCGCGGACGCTTTCCACTTGTACGTCGATGGCGTTTTCCAGGCCGTCAGGGAACAAGTAGTGGTGGTCCGCCGCTGTGGTGCAGCCCGAGAGCAGCAATTCGGCCAATGCGACTTTGCTGGCCAGAGCGAGCTTTTCCGGGGTGAGTCGTGCCCAGACCGGGTACAGGGTTTTCAACCAGGGAAACAATGGCTGATTGACCACCGGCGCCCAGGCGCGAGTCAGGGTTTGATAAAAGTGGTGGTGAGTGTTGATCAGCCCCGGCAAGACCACATGCTCACGCGCATCGAACACTTGGGCGCAGGGCTGCACGGGTTCTTGGCCTTGGGCCAGCACTTCGCTGATCACACCGTCTTGCAGCACCAGGCCGCCACGGGCGTCGAGGCCATTGGCGGTGAAAATCGCGAGGGGGTTTTTTAACCAGATACGGGTCGCAGGCATTGGCCGGCTCCTCTGAATGATGGGTTCAGGTTTGCCAGCTCAGTGTTGCCCTGTCTGCTGATCCAGGGTCGCCGGTGAGGGCGAGGTGATGAGTCTACCTCTGTAGGAGCGAGCTTGCTCGCGAAAAACGTCAACAATAACGCGAGCTTTCTGGATTAACGCGGTGCCTTGGCGTTTTTCGCGGGCAAGCCCGCTCCCACAGGGGCTAATTTACCAGGCGATGGTGTCGCCTTTGTAATCAATGAAATGATGGCCGCCTTTGCCGGTGTAGGCGTTCACCTGGTCCACCAGGCCGCGCACGCTGGTGTCGACGTCGATGTGTGCGTTTTCACCGCCCATGTCGGTCTTCACCCAGCCTGGGTGCAGTGACAGCACGGTCAACTTATGGTCGCCCAACTGGGTGATGAAGCTGTTGGTCATGGAGTTGAGTGCCGCCTTGCTGGCTTTGTACAACGCCAGGTCGGAGCCGTCGGGGATGGTCACGCTGCCCAGTACTGAACTCATGAACGCCAATACGCCGCTGTCCTTGCGGATCTGCCCGACAAAGCGCTGGGCCAGGTTGATCGGCGCCACGGCGTTGGTGAAGAACAGTTGGCCGACCTCTGCCAGCGTGGCGTGGCCCGGCTCCTGGTTGGCAGGGCCTTTGACGCCGGCGTTGACGAACAGCAGGTCGAAGGTACGTTCCTTCAGGCGTTGGCTCAGGGCGATCACGGCTTGCTGGTCGTCCATGTCGAGTTTCTCGATCTGTACTGGGCCCACGGCTTTCAGGGCATCGGCCTTGCTCGGATCACGCACGGTGGCGGTCACGTCCCAACCGTCCCGCAACAGTTGCTTGACCAGGCCAAGGCCCAGCCCGCGCGAGGCGCCGATGATCAATGCGGTTTTTGGCGTAGACATGAAAAGCTTCCTTTAAGAGTCGCGGTTCAGGGTGTTCAACGTTGTAGCAGGATACGCCCACGGCTAAGGTCGGCGAGTTGAATTTGCAGGTTATCGATATGGGCTTCGCCCAAAGCGAGTTGTAGCTCGACGCCGTTGGCGGTGAAAGATTCTTCTACTACCAGTCCGCCCAGTTCGGCGACGCGCAGTTTCACCAGGTTCAATTCCGAGAAACTGCATGCGCAGCTCAACGGCACGCGGCTGATGAGCTCAATGCGTTCGGCGGTTTGCAGGCATTTGTTCGCGCCGCCGCCGTACGCGCGGGCGAGGCCACCGGTGCCCAACTGAATGCCGCCGTACCAGCGGATGACCAGCACCGCGACCTGATCGAAACCTTGTGCTTCGATGGCCGCCAGGATCGGTCGGCCAGCGGTACCTCCGGGTTCGCCATCATCATTGCTGCGGTATTGATCCGCGAGCTTCCAGGCCCAGCAGTTGTGCGTGGCGTTCAAGTCGCTGTGCTGCGCGAAAAACGCCTGGGCGTCTTGCGGACTCGTGATGGGGGCGGCGAGGGTGATAAAGCGGCTTTTGCGGATTTCTTCGTGAAACTCGCAAAGACCGGTGAGCGTGAAAGGCATAAGTCGCTTCGTTTATAGGGCCGGCTTGACGCCACAGCCTTTGAGAATGATGTGGATCAGGTTGGTGCCGGCGTCTTCCATGTCTTGCTTGGTCAGCTTGGTTCGACCGGTGACGCGACAGATCTGGGTGGCAAAGTCGGCGTAGTGCTGGGTGCTGCCCCACAGCAGGAAGATCAGGTGCACGGGGTCGATCGGGTCCATCTTGCCGGCGTCGATCCAGGCCTGGAACACTGCCGCACGGCCACTGAACCAGGCGCGGTAGTCCTGGCTGAAATATTCGGTCAGGCATTCGCCGCCGCTGATGATTTCCATCGCGAAAATCCGCGAGGCCTGGGGTTGGCGGCGCGAAAACTCCATCTTGGTGCGAATGTAGCGAGTGAGCGCCACGGCCGGGTCATCTTCGGCGGTCAGCGTGTTGAAGGTGCTGTCCCACAGTTCGAGGATGTTGCTGAGCACCGCAATGTACAGGCCCAGCTTATTGGTGAAGTAGTAATGCAAGTTGGCCTTGGGCAACCCGGCACTGGCAGCAATGGTGTTCATGCTGGTGCCTTTGTAGCCATGGCGTGCGAACTCATCTTCAGCAGCCTGCAGAATGGCTTGTTCGTTCTTTTGCCGGATGCGGCTGGCGGGTTTACCGGCGTGGTTGCTGTGGGCAGGAACTTCGAGGCTCATGGAGGTTTCCGTGCTGATCGATAGAGACGACGTGTGCACAGATAACCCACCCTCAAGCCTCAGACAAGTCCTGATGCAATAAAACCGTCAAAGCGGTTCCAGTGTGTCGCTTTCCGAAACGTGGTTTGCGGCAGCCTCGTTTGCTTTGGCTTCGGGTAATAACAGGCACAGCAAAATGGCGGTCAGCCCGCCGCTGGTGATAGCGGAGTCGAACAGGTTCTGTACCAGCGTCGGCATCAGGTGCAGCAGGTTCGGTTGCGCGGCGACGCCCAGGCCGACGCCAAACGAGGTGGCGATGATCAGCATGCTGCGTCGGTCCAACGGTGCCTGGGCGAGGATGCGCACGCCGGCGGCGGCCACGCTGCCGAACATCACCAGGGTGGCGCCGCCCAACACCGGTTTGGGAATTTGTTGCAATACCGCGCCAATCAATGGAAACAAGCCGAGGCAAAACAGCACCACGCCTATATATAAGCCGACGTAACGGCTGGCCACGCCGGTAAGTTGGATCACGCCGTTGTTCTGCGCAAAGGTAGTGTTGGGGAAAGCGCTGAACGTGGCCGCGATCATGCAGCTCACGCCATCGCCGAGTACGCCACCTTTAAGCCGGCTTATATAGGAAGGGCCGCTGATGGGCTGGCGGGCGATCATGCAGTTGGCGGTGAGGTCGCCGACGGTTTCGATACTGCTGATCAGATAAATCAGCGCAATCGGCAGGAAAGCGCTCCAGTCGAAGTTGAAACCGAAGCGAAACGGAATCGGCAGGCTGACCAGAGGGAGGTCGGGCAGGGCTTGCGGCACGAGCTTGCCGCTGAACCAAGCGGCCAGGCTGCCGAGGGCCAAGCCGATGATGATGGCCGAGAGGCGTACCCACGGTGTGTTGGAGCGGTTGAGCAGAATGATCGTCAAAACGACGAACACACCCAGTGCCAGGTTGGTGGGTGCGCCGAAGTCGGGGGCGTTGAAGCCGCCGCCGAGGTCAGTGATACCGACCTTGATCAAGCTGATGCCGATCAGGGTGATGACAATCCCAGTCACCAGAGGCGTGATGACTCGGCGCAATTGTCCGATAAACCGACTCAGCACAATCTGCACCACAGCGCCGAAAAAGCACACGCCGAAGATCATCGCCATGATGTCTTCCGGGCTGCCGCCGCGTTGTTTCACCAAGAATCCGGCTGATAGCACTGCACCGAGGAAGGCAAAGCTGGTGCCTTGCAGGCAGATCATCCCGGCGCCGATTCCAAATGGCCTACGCGCCTGAATGAAGGTGCCTACACCGGAGACCATCAACGCCATGCTGATCAGGTAGGGCAAATGGGCAGTGAGGCCCAGGGTGGAGCCGATGATCAGCGGCGGTGTGATGATACCGACAAATGCCGCGAGCACATGTTGCAGTGCGGCGAGAAAAGCCGGGGCGGGTTTTGGGCGGTCGTTGAGGCCGTAGATCAGGTCGCTGCTGTTGGACGCTTCTGGTGGCATGGCGGGCAAACTCAAGGTCTATGTCCTTGGGTTATTGCAAAAAGCTGTCCAACTGCTCAGCTTTTAGCGGCGAGGCCGAGTTAGCGGGTTGCCGCGAGACTTTCCAGGAAACTTTCCAGCACCAAATGGGGGCGTCGGCCTTTGCGGGTGACCGATGCGAGGCTTAAATCGTAAAAACGTGTAGTCGGTTTCAGCGCACGCAGTCGGCCTTGTTGTACCCACAGGCTGGCGTAATGGTCGGGCAGGTAGCCGATATAGCGGCCGGTGAGAATCAGGAAGGCCATGCCTTCGCGGTCCGAAGCGCTTGCGGTGCAGTTGAGGGCCTGGTAATGGGCCTGGATCTCGGCGGGCAGGCGGAAGGTCGGGGCGATCGCGTCTTGGGCATCGATGCGTGCGTCGTCCAACTGCTTGTTGTCGGCGTAAAACAGCGGGTGGCCAACGGCGCAGTAGAGCAGTGAACGCTCACTGTACAATGGCTGGTATTCCAACCCCGACAGCGCGCTGGCCTGAGGCACCACGCCTACATGCAGGCGGCCGTCGAGTACGCCTTGCTCGACTTCGTTGGGGGCGATCATGCGGATCTGGATCTGTACATCCGGGCCGCGCTCCTTCAACTGGGCGAGCGCGTGGGTGATGCGCATGTGGGGCAGGGTGACGAGGTTGTCGGTGAGGCCGATGATCAACTCGCCGCGCAAGTGCTGGTGCAAGCCGTTGACCTCGGTGCGAAAGCTTTCCAGGGCACTTAATAGCTGCAGTGCGGACTGGTAGACCTCACGACCCTCTTCAGTCAGCGAGAAACCGGCGCGGCCGCGTTGGCACAGTCTTAATCCGAGGCGTTGTTCGAGATCGCTCATTTGCTGGCTGATCGCCGAGCGCCCGATGCCCAGCACGGTTTCCGCCGCAGAGAAGCCGCCGCATTCGACCACGCTGCGAAAGATGCGCAACAGGCGGATATCGAAGTCGCTGACTTGGGCCAGGGGATCGGGTCGACGGCTGCTCATAGTTTAGTGAAGGCCTGACTGAAGGTTAGAAGAGTTGAATTTCACCGACTTTATCGCCGTGGCAATTTAGCTGCAACAACGCTTTTCAATCCCGACGCTGCCTTTTGCCCTGCGAGGTTTTGCTGATGAACATGCCTGAAAACGCCCCATCGTCCCTGGCCAGCCAATTGAAGCTGGACGCGCACTGGATGCCTTACACCGCCAACCGTAACTTCCAGCGTGACCCACGCCTGATCGTGGCGGCCGAAGGTAGCTGGTTGACCGATGACAAGGGACGCAAGGTGTACGACTCATTGTCGGGCCTGTGGACCTGTGGTGCCGGGCATACCCGTAAGGAAATCCAGGAAGCGGTGGCCAAGCAACTGGGCACTCTGGACTACTCGCCGGGCTTCCAATACGGTCATCCGCTGTCCTTCCAACTGGCGGAAAAGATCACTGACCTGACCCCTGGCAACCTGAACCATGTGTTTTTCACCGACTCCGGCTCCGAGTGCGCCGATACGGCGGTGAAGATGGTGCGGGCCTACTGGCGCCTGAAAGGCCAGGCGACCAAGACCAAAATGATTGGTCGCGCTCGCGGTTATCACGGGGTGAACATCGCCGGTACCAGCCTGGGTGGTGTGAACGGCAACCGTAAGATCTTTGGTCAGGCGATGATGGACGTTGACCATCTGCCGCACACCTTGCTGGCAAGCAATGCCTTCTCCCGTGGCATGCCGGAGCAGGGCGGTATCGCGCTGGCCGATGAGCTGCTCAAGCTGATCGAGCTGCATGACGCATCGAACATCGCTGCTGTCTTTGTCGAGCCAATGGCAGGTTCTGCGGGCGTGCTGGTGCCGCCACAGGGTTACCTCAAGCGTCTGCGTGAGATCTGCGACCAGCACAACATCCTGCTGGTGTTTGACGAAGTGATCACCGGCTTCGGTCGTACCGGCTCGATGTTCGGTGCCGACAGTTTCGGCGTGACCCCGGACCTGATGTGCATCGCCAAGCAAGTCACCAACGGCGCGATCCCGATGGGCGCGGTGATTGCCAGCAGCGAGATCTATCAGACCTTCATGAATCAGGCGACGCCGGAGTACGCGGTGGAATTCCCGCACGGTTACACCTATTCGGCGCACCCGGTCGCCTGCGCGGCTGGCCTGGCGGCACTGGACCTGTTGCAGAAGGAAAACCTGGTGCAGAGCGTCGCCGAAGTCGCACCGCACTTTGAGAATGCGCTGCATGGCCTGAAGGGCAGCAAGAACGTGATCGACATTCGCAACTATGGCCTGGCCGGTGCGATCCAGATTGCTCCGCGTGACGGCGATGCAATCGTGCGTCCATTCGAGGCCGGTATGGCTTTGTGGAAAGCCGGTTTCTACGTGCGCTTTGGCGGTGACACTTTGCAGTTCGGGCCAACCTTCAACAGCAAGCCGCAGGACCTGGATCGCCTGTTCGATGCGGTCGGCGAAGTGCTGAACAAGATCGACTGATTTCTCCTTCTATATAGAACAACTTTTCAGGAGCCCTGCATGAGCCTTATCCAGCATTTGATCAACGGTGAGTTGGTCAACGACAGCGGTCGCAGTGCCGACGTGTATAACCCGTCCACCGGCCAGGTGATCCACCAAGTGCCGTTGGCCAGCCGTGAAACCATTCAACAGGCAATCGACTCGGCCAAGGCGGCGTTCCCGGCCTGGCGTAATACTCCAGCGGCCAAGCGTGCCCAAGTGATGTTTCGTTTCAAGCAATTGCTGGAGCAGAACGAAGCGCGTATCTCGCAGTTGATCAGTGAAGAGCATGGCAAGACCTTGGAAGATGCCGCGGGTGAACTGAAGCGAGGGATCGAAAACGTCGAGTACGCGTGCTCTGCGCCGGAAATTCTGAAGGGCGAGTACAGCCGTAACGTAGGACCGAATATTGATGCCTGGTCGGATTTCCAACCACTGGGCGTAGTCGCTGGCATTACACCGTTCAACTTCCCGGCGATGGTGCCGTTGTGGATGTATCCGCTGGCGATTGTCTGCGGTAACTGTTTCATCCTGAAACCATCGGAGCGTGATCCGAGCTCGACGCTGTTGATCGCGCAACTGCTGCAGGAAGCCGGTCTGCCCAAAGGCGTGTTGAGCGTGGTGCATGGCGACAAGGGCGCGGTGGATGCGCTGATCGAGGCGCCGGAAGTGAAGGCGCTGAGCTTCGTGGGCTCGACGCCGATTGCCGAGTACATCTATTCCGAAGCGACCAAGCGTGGCAAGCGCGTGCAGGCACTGGGTGGTGCGAAGAACCATGCGGTGCTGATGCCGGATGCGGACTTGGATAACGCCGTCAGTGCCTTAATGGGGGCGGCGTACGGTTCTTGCGGTGAGCGCTGCATGGCCATCTCGGTCGCCGTGTGCGTGGGTGACCAAGTGGCGGATGCGTTGATTGCCAAGCTGGTGCCTCAGGTCAAGGCGCTGAAGATCGGCGCGGGCACGTCCTGCGGCCTGGATATGGGGCCGCTGGTGACAGGACAGGCCCGTGACAAAGTCAGTGGTTATATAGAGGACGGTGTGGCAGCGGGTGCCAAGTTGGTGGTTGATGGTCGTGGCTTGAGTGTTGCCGGGCATGAAGAGGGTTTCTTCCTTGGTGGCAGCCTGTTCGACCGTGTGATGCCAGAGATGCGCATCTATAAGGAAGAGATCTTTGGGCCAGTGCTGTGCGTGGTCCGGGTGAATAGCCTGGAAGCGGCGATGCAACTGATCAACGATCACGAATATGGCAACGGCACCTGTATCTTTACCCGTGATGGTGAAGCGGCGCGTCTGTTCTGTGACGAGATTGAAGTGGGCATGGTCGGCGTGAACGTTCCTCTGCCGGTACCGGTGGCGTATCACAGCTTTGGTGGTTGGAAGCGTTCTCTGTTTGGTGACCTGCATGCGTATGGGCCGGATGGGGTGCGTTTCTATACTCGTCGCAAAGCGATTACCCAGCGCTGGCCGCAGCGCGCCAGCCATGAAGCGTCGCAGTTTGCGTTCCCCAGCTTGTCTTAAGGCAAGCTGAAAGCCGGCCCCCTTGGGGCCGGCTTTCGCGTTTTTGGGACTTTTCTGACTTATATGACAGAAATATGAAGAAAGGCATTGACGGCAGATTCTGGATGTCTATAATTCGCCCCACTTCCGGCGCAGTCGAAACGGAAAACTCCTTGGTAAACAATGAGTTATGTAGGTTTCGGCAGTAGGTTGCTTCA
>NZ_JACAQP010000058.1:0-304 GCF_013387025.1 Pseudomonas reactans
CGTGTTTGACGGGGCGCCTAAGATCAAGATCAAGAGCGACTCGCTTCGCATCGTAGATACGCTGTTCGTCTGTAGGAGCCGGCTTGCCGGCGAAAAACGTGAGACCGCCGCGTTTTGTCTGATTCCCCGCGTCATCGTTGAAGACCATCGCTGGCAAGGACTAGGCGTCCCCCCAGCTCCTACAGTTGACCGCGCGTTTGCGTTTGCGTTTGCTTCACACCACTCAAGCCGGCTGTCAGGCCGCTGTGCTCTTGCTTTTGATTTTGATCTTAGGCGCCCCGTCAAACACGCTGGCCGGAATTCG
>NZ_JACAQP010000059.1:0-10842 GCF_013387025.1 Pseudomonas reactans
CTTTTTCAGAGTTTCCCTAAAGGCCGGCGCGGCGGGGATTCTTGGCATCGGCTACCCCGAAGCGCTCGGTGGCAGTCATGAAGGTGATCTGTTCGCCAAGGTGGCGGCCAGCGAAGAATTGATGCGTTGCGGCTCTGGCGGCGTCGTGGCGGGACTGGGTTCATTGGATATTGGCTTGCCGCCTATCGTCAAATGGGCGCGGCCGCAGGTCCGTGAGCGCGTGGCCCCGCAAGTACTGTCGGGCGAGAAGATCATCGCCCTGGCCGTCACCGAGTCGGGCGGAGGGTCCGATGTGGCCAGCCTGCAAACCCGAGCCGTTCGCGACGGCGAACATTACCGCGTCAGCGGCAGCAAGACCTTCATCACCAGCGGCAGCCGCGCAGATTTCTATACCGTGGCCGTGCGCACCGGAGGGCCAGGCTTTGCCGGCATCAGCTTGCTGCTGATCGAAAAAGACACCCCCGGTTTTACCGTTGGCCAGCCCCTGAAGAAAATGGGCTGGTGGGCGTCGGACACCGCTGAATTGTTCTTCGACGATTGCCGCGTGCCCGTCGGCAACCTGATCGGCGCTGAAAACATGGGCTTTGCCTGCATCATGGGCAACTTCCAAAGCGAGCGGCTAGCCCTGGCATTAATGGCCAACATGACGGCGCAGATGGCGCTGGAGGAAAGCCTCGAATGGGCCGCGCAACGCGAAGCCTTCGGTAAACCTATCGGCAAATTCCAGGTGATCAAGCATCGTCTGGCGGAGATGGCCACTGCGGTGGAAGTCTCACGGGAATTCACCTACCGCCAGGCGGCCAAGATGGCCGCGGGCATCAGCGTGATCAAAGAGATTTCCATGGCCAAGAACCTCGCCACCGACACTGCCGACCGCGTCACCTATGACGCCGTGCAGATCCTCGGAGGCCAGGGTTACATGCGCGGCAGCCTGGTGGAGCGGCTGTATCGTGACAACCGCATCCTGTCCATCGGTGGTGGCACCCGTGAAGTGATGAATGAAATCATCAGCAAGCAGATGGGGCTTTGATCACTGCTCGCTCAGCGCAAACTGCGTCAGGCAAAAGGTGGGGATGCCCATATCTTCCAAGCGCTGCGAACCGCCCAACTCGGGCAGATCAATAATCGCCGCCGCTTCGAAGATCGTCGCCCCCATGCGTCGCACCAGGTTCGCTGCTGCGATCAGGGTGCCGCCGGTGGCGATCAAATCATCGAACATCAATACCGAATCGCCCTCGCACAGGCTGTCGGCATGCACTTCCAGGAACGCCTCGCCGTACTCGGTCTGGTAACCCTCGGCCAGCACGTCAGCCGGCAGCTTGCCTTGCTTGCGAAACAGGATCAGCGGCTTGTTCAGTTGGTAGGCGATGATCGAACCGATCAGGAAGCCCCGCGCATCCATCGCGCCGATATGCGTGAACTCGGCCTCGACATACCGATGGGCAAAGCTGTCCGCCACCAGGCGCAGGGCGCGGGGCGATTGGAACAATGGCGTGATGTCACGGAAGATCACCCCAGGCTTGGGGAAGTCGATGACGGGGCGGATCAGGGATTTGATGTCGAACGAATCGAAGGTCATCGTCGAAGAGTCCTGGGGCTGGAAACGGACTCGAAGTATACCTGCGGCCTCGCCGGTTGGCGCGGCCGCAAGTGTCTGCATCAACCCTCCAGCGAGCCACCGGCCAGCGCGCACAGCTGGATCGGGTCGAGGATATGCACTTCTTTACCTTCGGCGGCGATCAGCTCGTTTTGCTGGAAGCGGGTAAACACGCGGGACACGGTTTCCACCGCAAGTCCCAAGTAGTTGCCGATTTCATTTCGCGACATGCTCAGGCGGAACTGGTTGGCCGAGAAACCACGGGCACGGAACCGCGCCGACAGGTTGACCAGAAAGGTCGCGATGCGCTCGTCGGCGGTTTTCTTCGACAACAGCAGCATCATTTGCTGGTCGTCACGGATCTCACGGCTCATCACGCGCATCAACTGACGGCGCAGTTGTGGCAGTTGCAGGGCCAGTTCGTCCAGGCGTTCGAAGGGGATTTCGCAAACGGATGTCGTTTCCAGCGCCTGGGCCGACACCGGGTGAATCTCGGTGTCCATGCCCGACAACCCCACCAGTTCGCTGGGCAAGTGGAAACCGGTGATCTGCTCTTCGCCGCTGTCGCTCAGGCTGAACGTCTTCAACGCACCCGAACGTACTGCATAAACGGAATCGAACTTGTCGCCCTGGCGGAACAGAAACTCGCCTTTTTTCAGCGGGCGGCCACGTTTAACGATGTCGTCCAGCGCATCCATGTCTTCCAAATTCAACGAAAGTGGCAAGCAGAGGGGGGCCAGGCTGCAATCCTTGCAATGAGCCTGGCTGTGAGCGCGCAGTTTAACTGGCTCGGACATTTCTTAAATCCTTGTGGGAAAACACACATAAGACGTAAGGGTAACGCACTGGGGGGCGGTGAGGCCAGCCTGTACAAAAAACCGGCAGCGGTATAAAGGTTTTTGTGTCGGAGTCGATACAAGGTCATCTCTACACGTCGGAGCCCCCGATCATGTCTGTTATCGCTGCCTACAACCCTGCTGTTCGTTTGCCGACCGTGCCTGATACGAAGCCCGCTGCAGAGGCCAAGGAAAAAGCCCCAACCCCTGCAAATGCCGCTGATACCAAGGCGGTCGAGGGGGTGACGGTGACCATTTCCGGTGCCGCGTTCCAGGCCTCCAAGGCCAACAGTAATCCCAATCAGGATATCGACGACAGTAATCTGAAAGACAACATCAAACAGCTACTAAAAATGATCCGCGAGCTGAAAAAGCAAATCGCCGACAAGATGGCCGAGATTTCCGCCGCCATGGCCGACACTTCAATGACGCCCGAACAGCGTCAGGCCAAGGTGGGTAACTTGCAAGCATCGCTTTCGGCTTTGCAGGGCGGCCTCGCAACGGCCCAAGCCCAACTGGGCAAGGCAATGAAAGGCGAGTCCCCTGAGGCGCAGATGGAAGCCATGAGTCTGGCGGCGAAATAGTACGGGCTCAGATCACCCGCGAAAATCGTTGCCTGTTCTGGTGCTCCAGGTAGGTATCGAACACCATGCACACCGAACGCACCAGCAATCGCCCGGCTGGCAATACACGGATGCCCTGGGCGTCGAGTTCGATCAGGCCATCCTCGGCCATGGCCTCGAGTTGTGGCCAGATGTCGTCGAAGTACCCGCGAAAATCAATGTTGAAGGCCTGCTCGATCGACTCGAAGGCCAGGCTGAAATTGCAGATCAACTGCTGGATCACTTCCCGCCGCAACCGATCATCCGTGGTGCACACCAGGCCGCGACTGGTTGCCAGTTGCGCGCCGGCGAGGGTGTTCTGGTAGCCGTTGAGGTCGCTGTTGTTCTGGCAGTACAGGTCGCCGATCTGACTGATCGCCGACACCCCGAGCCCGATCAAGTCGCAATGGCCGTGGGTGGTGTAGCCCTGGAAATTGCGTTGCAGAGTGCCTTCTTCCTGGGCGATGGCCAACTCGTCGTCGGGCAGGGCGAAGTGGTCCATGCCGATGTAACGGTAGCCGGCCTGGGTCAGTTGCTCGATGGTGGTTTGCAGCATCAAGAGCTTTGACGCGGGGGAGGGTAGTTCATCCGTGTTGATGCGCCGCTGGGGCATGAAGCGCTCCGGCAGATGCGCGTAGTTGAACACCGACAGACGGTCGGGCTGCAGCCTGATGACTTCTTCCACGGTGCGCGCAAAATTGATCGGCGTTTGCTTGGGCAATCCGTAGATCAGGTCGATATTGATCGAGCGAAATTGCAGGGTGCGCGCCGCGTCGATCACCGCGCGGGTTTCCTCCAGGCTCTGCAGGCGATTCACCGCCCGTTGCACCTCGGGGTCGAGGTCTTGCAGGCCGATGCTCACGCGGTTGAAGCCGAGTTCACGCAGCAGGCCCATGGTCGCCCAGTCCGCTTCGCGGGGGTCGATCTCGATGCCGTAGTCGCCGGAATCGTCATCCAGCAAATTGAAGTGCTGGCGCAGGCAGCCCATGACCTGGCGCAGTTCATCGTGGCTGAGAAAGGTCGGGGTGCCGCCGCCAAAATGCAGTTGCTCAACCCGCTGTTTCGGATCGAGGTGGCAGGCCACCAGTTGGATCTCTTGCTCCAGGCGTTGCAGGTAGGCCTGGGCGCGGCCACGGTCCTTGGTGATGACCTTGTTGCAGGCGCAGTAGTAGCAGATGTTCGCGCAGAACGGCACATGCAGGTACAGCGACAACGGCCGCACGGCTTTGCGGCTGTCGCGCAGGGCGTGGAGCAGGTCGAAGGTGCCGACCTGGCTGTCGAATTGTACGGCGGTGGGGTAGGACGTGTAGCGCGGTCCCGCCAGGTCGTAGCGGTGAATCAGATTGGTGTCCCAACGAATGGCGTCGAGCATGCGGGCGTTCCCCCGGATAGGCTAGTGGGCCGAGTCTAGGGGCGTGGCGGGGATGGCATCTTGATTTGTATCAACGGGGAGCGGCGCTATGCCACATGGCCTTTTAATGGCCCATTAGCCAGTGCTGGTGTGGACCTGGCAATGTCCATATTCCGAATAAAATCACAAGCACGCCACCGGCCATGCGAACACTGCGTTTACGCAATAACGCCGTCACCCGCTCGGCGGCCAATCCTGTCGCCAGCAAAACAGGCCAGGTCCCCAGGCCGAACGCCAGCATCAGCAACCCGCTGTCCAGCGCATTGCCCTGGCTCGCCGCCCAAAGCAAAGTGCTGTAGACCAATCCGCACGGCAGCCAGCCCCACAGCGCGCCCAGCAGCAAGGCGCGCGGTACGCTGGACACGGGCAGCAAACGGTTGGCGACTGGCTGTATATAGCGCCACAGGCCGCGCCCGAGGCTTTCGATACGGGTGAGGCCGCTCCACCAGCCGGCCAGGTACAAGCCCATGCTGATCAACAACAACCCGGCCAGTACGCGCATGAACATCGCCGCCGGGCTGTTGGCCACTGCCCAACCGGCCAGGCCAATCAACACGCCCGCAGCGGCATAGCTGAAGATGCGTCCCAGGTTGTAGGCCAACAGCAGTTGAAACCTGCGGCCGCGCTGTTCCTTGGGGATCGCCAGGGTCAGCGCGCCCATCAGCCCGCCGCACATGCCCAGGCAATGGCCGCCACCAAGCAGGCCGAGGATCAGCGCGGAGACCAGCAGTGGCGCCAGTTCAAGCATGGGGCGGGTCTTTCGGCGGTTGCTCGGCGTGGTTGGCCTCTTCGATACCGGCCAGGTGGTTCGGGTCCTGGTCGTCGAACAACACGCTATGGGCCGGGCCGTCGAGGTCGTCGTACTGGCCGCTGTCCACCGCCCAGAAGAAGATGTAGATAGCCACGCCCACTAACAGCAGCGCCGCCGGAATCATCACGTATAAAGCTGGCATCTGCACTCCATGGCCGTGCGGCTCACACCGGCAGCGGGCGGGTTACTGAGGGGGCTTGGGCTGCTGGCGTGCTCGGCAGGCGAGTCAGGCGCAGGGCATTGAGCACCACGGTCAACGAACTGAGGGACATGCCTATTGCGGCCCAGATCGGGGTGATCCAACCCAGGGCGGCAAACGGCAGCATAAGGCCATTGTACAGCCCGGCCCACAGCAGGTTTTCAATGATCACCCGGCGGGTGCGCCGCGCCAGGGTAAAGGCTTGTACCAAGGCGTCCAGGCGGTTGGACAGCAACACCGCGTCGGCGCTGGTCTTGGCCAGGTCGGTAGCGGTGCCCATGGCCACACTGATATCGGCGGCGGCGAGGACCGGCACATCGTTGACCCCGTCGCCGAGCATCAGCACCTTGCGGCCTTCCTTGTGCAGTTGTTGCAGCACGTGCAGCTTGTCATCGGGGCGCAGGCCGCCATGGGCTTCGTCGATACCCAGTTCGGCGGCGACGCTGGCGACCATCGGCGAACTGTCGCCGGACAGCAACAGCGTGCGCCAGCCACGTGCTTTGCACGCGGCGAGCAAGGCCGGCGCGTCGCTGCGCAGACGGTCATCGAGGACGAACCAGGCCAGCGCGCCTTCGCGGTCACCCAGCAGCAGCCATTGGCCAGAAACCTCCGGCGCAGCAGGAATCGGGCAACCACTGAGTTCGCAGACAAACCCCGCCTGGCCAATGCGCAATACGCGCTCGCCGACACGCCCTTCAAGGCCCAGCCCAGGCGTACTGATGACTTCATCGGCGGCCAGTGGCGCTCGGCCAAAGGCGCGGGCAATCGGGTGTTCGGAGCGGTTTTCCAGGGCGGCCGCGAGGCTCAGGCACAGGTCGGTACTCATGCTGCCCAGGGGGCGGATGGCTCTTAATGCCAGGCGTCCTTCGGTGAGGGTACCGGTCTTGTCGAAAATTACTGTGTCGATCTGGTTCAAGCCTTCCAGCACATGACCGCGCGTCAGCAGCAGGCCGAGTTTGTGCAAGGTGCCGGTGGCGGCGGTGAGGGCGGTGGGTGTGGCGAGGGACAGCGCGCAGGGGCAGGTCGCGACCAGCATCGCCAGCACAATCCAGAACGCCTGCGACGCATCCAGCTCCCACCACAGCAGGCCGATCAACGCGGCGGCGATCAGCGAGCACAACAGGAACCACTGCGCGGCGCGGTCGGCGATCTGCGCCAGACGTGGTTTCTCGGCCTGGGCCCGCTCCAGCAGGCGCACGATGGCGGACAAGCGTGTGTCGTGGCCCAAGGCGCGCACTTCGACGGTCAGCGCGCCCTCGACATTGAGGGTGCCTGCGGTGACCGCATCGCCGGTCTGGCGCGGTTGCGGCAGGTATTCACCGGTCAGCAGGGACTCATCGATGCTCGATTGCCCGTCGAGGATCACGCCATCCGCCGGCAGCACGGCGCCAGGGTGGACCAATACGCGGTCGCCCAGTGCCAGTTCAGGAAGCAGGATGCGTTCACTCTGGCCATCGGCTTTAAGGCGCAGGCAGGAGGCGGGCAGCAAATTGACCAATTGCGCCGTGGCGGCCGCCGTGCGTTCGCGGGCGCGGCGCTCAAGGTAGCGACCGGCCAGCAGGAATAGCGCGAACATGCCCACCGCGTCGAAGTACAACTCGCCCACGCCGGTGATCGCGGTCCAGATCCCCGCCAGATAAGCGCCGCCGATGGCCAATGACACCGAAACGTCCATGGTCAGGTGACGCGTGCGCACGTCGCGCATGGCACCCTTGAAAAACGGTGCGCAACTGTAGAACACGATGGGCGTTGTAAGAAACATCGCCACCCAGCGCAGGATCACGTGCAGCTCCGGGCTCAGGTCGATATTGAATTCCGGCCAGGTGGCCATGGTTGCCATCATCGCCTGGAACCATAACAGCCCGGCCACGCCCAATTGGCGCAGGGCCAGGCGGTTTTCGCTGGCCAGTTGCTCGGCGGCGCGGTCCGGCTGATAGGGGTGTGCGGCGTAACCGATATGGCGCAATTCGCTGAGCAGTTGGCTCAGCGGCAGTTGTCCGTCGGCCCAACGCACCTGCAGGCGATGGTTGGACAGGTTCAGCCGCACCTCGGCCACGGCGGGCAGGCTGCGCAGGTGTTTTTCGATCAACCAGCCGCAGGCGGCGCAGCTGATGCCTTCCATCAACAGGGTGGCTTCGGCCAGTTCGCCCTCGTGGCGCACAAAGGGTTTTTGCACGTCGGCGCGGTCATACAGCGCCAACTCGTCCACCAGTTGCACCGGCAATGCCTCGGGATTGGCCGAGGCTTCGCTACGGTGCTGGTAATAGCTTTCCAGGCCGCCGGCGACAATGGCTTCGGCCACCGCCTGGCAGCCTGGGCAACAGAGCTCGCGGCGTTCGCCGAGGATCACTGCGGTGAAGCGGCTGCCCGGCGGGACGGGCAGGGCGCAGTGGTAGCAGGGAATTGGGCTGGTCATGGCGCTGCTATTTTTTCAGGTCTTCAGCACCCTGCAACGGTTCATCGCCCAGCAGCAAGTCTTTGTCGTGGCTGACCTGTTCTTCTTCGAACATGCGCCAGGTGCGGTCGCCTTCCACGCCGAGCAATTCGACGAAGCGACGGCCTTCGACCTTGTCGGTGACCTGGCCGATGTAGCGGCCGGGTTCGCTGTCGCTGCGGACCAGGTTGATCTTGCGATCCTTTTCCGGCTGGGTCGGGGAAATCAGGTTCAATTCCAGGGTGGTCGGGTTGCTGTTGCCGGTGAGGTTCACTTCGACTTCACCGGTCAGCTCATCCAGGTGCACCTTGGCGCGCAGTTGCAGGGTCTGGGCCAGCAGCTCGCGGTCCAGGGAGCGGTTGATGCCTTTGCCGGCCTCGTAGTAGTTGTCATTGACCAGGTTGTCCGGGTTGTTCACCGCGATGGTCACCATGGACAGGGTCAAGGTCACCGAGCAGGCCAGGATCCCAATGATGATCCAGGGCCAGAGGTGCTTGTACCAGGGGCTTGCGGCAGTGGCTACGGACATGGTTCTGCTCTCTTTTAACGAACTTGTGGGCCGATGAATCGGCTCTTGGCTTCAATATGGACGCTGGCGTCATCGGCATCGGTGAGAATGAATTTCACCTCGTTGGTGCTCGACGGCAACTGTTCCGGCGCACTCGACAGCTCGACCGGCATGCTGACGATATCGCCGGCGGCCACCCTGATTTCGCGGCGGCCTTGCAGCTTGAGGTCTGGCAATCCGGAGGCGTCGAGCACGTAGGTGTGGTCGCGCTGGTCCTTGTTCATGATCTTCAGGCTGTAGACGTTTTCGATGCGGCCTTCGGCGTTTTCGCGATACAGCACACGGTCCTTGCTCACGTCGAAACCCACCAAGGAGCGCATGAAGAACGCGGCCACCAACAGGCTGATCATCGCCAGCAGCACCAGCGCGTAGCCAATCAGACGCGGGCGCAGCTTGTGGGTTTTCTGGCCCGACAGGTTGTGCTCGGTGGTGTAGCTGATCAGGCCGCGCGGGTACTCCATCTTATCCATGATGTTGTCACAGGCGTCGATACACGCGGCGCAGCCGATGCACTCGATCTGCAGGCCGTCGCGGATGTCGATACCGGTCGGGCACACCTGCACGCACATCGTGCAGTCGATGCAATCACCCAGGCCTTGGGTCTTGTAGTCGACACCTTTTTTGCGCGGACCACGCAGCTCGCCACGGCGTGGATCGTAGGAAACGATCAGGGTGTCCTTGTCGAACATCACGCTCTGGAAACGCGCGTACGGGCACATGTAGATGCACACCTGTTCGCGCAGCCAGCCGGCGTTGCCGTAGGTGGCGAGGGTGAAGAAACCCACCCAGAAATACGACCAGCCATCGGCCTGGCCGGTGAAGAAGTCAAACACCAGTTCGCGGATCGGCGAGAAGTAGCCGACAAAGGTCATGCCGGTGACAAAACCGATCAGCAGCCACAGGGTGTGCTTGCTGAATTTGCGCAGGAACTTGTTGGCGCCCATCGGCGCTTTGTCGAGTTTGATGCGTTGGTTGCGGTCGCCTTCAGTGACCTTCTCGCACCACATGAAGATCCACGTCCACACGCTTTGCGGGCAGGTATAACCACACCACACGCGACCGGCATACACGGTGATAAAAAACAGGCCAAATGCCGCGACGATAAGAATGCCCGAGAGCAGGATGAAGTCCTGGGGCCAGAAGGTCGCACCGAAAATAAAGAATTTACGCTCCGGCAGGTTCCACCACACGGCCTGGTGACCACCCCAGTTCAGCCACACGGTGCCGAAGTAGAGCAGGAACAGACCGGCACCGCCGAGCATACGCAGATTGCGGAACAGGCCGGTGAAGGCGCGGGTGTAGATCTTCTCTCGCGAGGCGTAGAGATCGACAGTTTTGGCAGGCGGGGTAACGTCGTGTACCGGTATTTGGTCGCTCATCATTGCATCCCACGGCGGTGGAGATTTGCCTCGGCCAGTACGTGCCAACCGGGGTCAAATTAGGGGTGTTGCAGTGGCCTAATGATACGCCCCCGATGCTGTGCAAAGGGTGCGACCTTTGGTCGCGTTGGGGGAAATCAATTGATGGTGTACGTGATCTGGATCAATTGACTTGGGAAGTATGGACGGTTTTGGTGAGTAAGCAGGTCATTCGTCCCATGGATTGATCAGTGGAACGCCGCTGGATTTGAAATCGCTGATGTTGCGCGTTACCACGGTCAGCCCGTGAACCAGAGCGGTAGCGGCAATCAGTGCATCACTTTCATTGGTCCGGTCAGGCACATGCAGATGTGCACAACGCAGGGCGACTGCGGTATCCACCGGCAGAATTCTGGAGTCAAAAGCGGGCATTACATGGCGCTTGAGCCACGTTCTTAGCACCTTGCCTTGTGCCGGGTCTCGGCGCTCGATACGCAAGACCCCGGTCTCCAATTCTTTAAGCGTTATCGCAGAGATAAACATGCGTGGAGCGATGACACTTTTTGCCCATGCGACCACCTTTGCGTCGGCATGGGGTTTGCGGAGTTCAGAAATAACGTTGGTGTCGAGTAGGTACATCAAGAAAGGTCCACAGGTCGATGAGTGATCACGCCGCGTTCGGTTTCGAAGTCGATATCGGCCGCTTCTGGCATCACTAGCAGATCAACGATGTCGGCATTGAGCCCTGTCAGTTTCTGGTAGTCCTCAATGCTTAGCAGTACATGGGCCGGCTTGCCGCGATCAGTGATAAAAACCGGCCCTTGGCGAGCTGCTTTTTTGGCACCACTTGTGTCTTGGTTGAATTCGCGGCTGGAAATAGTCGTGATGGTCATAAGGGGCTCCCCCTTCGTCAGGCTGGATGTAGTTACGTTACTACTTGATTGTCGCGAACCGCAAGTATGAAGCTACGAGTGGTAGTGAGTTCCCGCTTAAATCACCCGAGAGCTAGGGATGGTCTGAAGTAGC
>NZ_JACAQP010000060.1:0-1626 GCF_013387025.1 Pseudomonas reactans
CTACTTCAGACCATCCCTAAGGGTGATCGCCAACTGCGGCCGGTGCTTCTTTCGTAACAAGGGCGCGGGGCACGATGCATACCTCGCTCTAAATGGCCGCCGAAACATCGTCTGGCTGTTCGATGACTACTCCGGGGCCCGCATCAACGTTACGAGGGAAGGCCAGTGGGACGGCTTCTCGCACGGCGGCACACTGAAGAGCCTGGTCGGGTCTGTCGGTTCGTTCGTGCTCAGCGGGAAGATGATGCGCTACGGGTATTTCCAGCCAACGATGGATAACGGCTTCGAGAATCCATGGGGCTATGGCGACGACATCTTGATTGTTCGAGATGAAGGCGTGCGCCTGGGCTTGATCCGCAAGCCGGAAGAGCAACGGGAGGCAGCATGAAGCGCATCTACCTCAGCGGGCCCATGACCAGCCTGCCCGACCTCAACCTCGCCGCCTTCCAAGCAATGACCACCAACCTGCGCGCCGGCGGCCACACCGTCACCAACCCCGCCGAACTTAACCCCGACGGCGGCACTTGGAACGACTGAATGCGCCGCGACATTGCCGCCTTGATGGACTGCGACAGCGTGGACACCCTGCCCGGCCGCTGGCACAAAAAATGAGCCCTTGGAAGTCCTAATCGTCGAAAGATTGAACTCACAATAAACCCTACCGTCCCTTCCCGAAAGAATACCCCAAAGCCAATGTTATAATTGGTAAAAATATAGACCACACTCCCTTGACCATTTCAACAATTTCAGCAGCAGTCATCTCTGGAGGAGCAAACGTTCTAATATAAATTGCACCACAGGTTACCGACCCAATCACAAAACTCCAAAATATCGTTATATATATAAATGTATCTTTAGCATACTCTCCCGAACCAATTTGTTTAGTAATCAAGCCTTCAACTTGATGAGTAGCGTGCGAAGTTGTGTTTTCAATTTTCGTTTTTGGTTGCTCACCAACATCGCCACTTTGCGGGCTAGCATTATCTATCATGCTACCTCCTCAACCCAAACGTGGTAATCAAACCTTCGAGCGCCTACAACTGCACCTCCGTGCAACTCGGAAAAGTAAGTTAAATATATCTGCCACTTTCCAGCTTTAGCCACTTTAAATGGCGTATAAATAAACTCTCCTTTTTTGCTATTATGATTGTACAGATTTACATACAACTTCCCATCTATGACCTCAACTTGATATCTAGACTTCTCATTTTCGGAATCGTCTAGGTATCGAACAACGCAGGACCACTCATCAAGGAATATTTCAAACTCAGGATTTTCACCAGTCATAGAAACTGACTGGCTACTTACCATATATTTTGTCCCGACCTTAGTTTTTACAACTGGCACAAACATATCTTTCATAATCAACCCCATATAAAACTTTGTCACAGCACTGACGTGCAGATCACGTCAACACAAATCGACACTAGTCATTAAATACTACCGTCAACCCTTGCGCTAACAGTGGAAAACATAAGAACAACTCAAACATCTCCCACTAGCAAATCTTCCAAGCTATTACTTTGCCACCCAATAAAAATATCACATATTTATTAGAAATCTCTATAAGAACCTATAACCAGAAAAAACGCTGTTCTACCACGTTAAGGATGGTCTGAAGTAGCC
>NZ_JACAQP010000061.1:0-209 GCF_013387025.1 Pseudomonas reactans
GCACCGGACGTGAAGCTAGACGGCGATAACCTGGCCTACGTGATCTACACCTCCGGCTCCACCGGCATGCCAAAAGGCGTGGCAGTCTCCCATGGTCCGTTGGTGGCGCACATCATCGCCACCGGCGAGCGCTATGAAACATCGCCGGCTGACTGCGAACTGCACTTCATGTCGTTCGCCTTCGACGGCTCTCACGAAGGCTGGATGCA
>NZ_JACAQP010000061.1:294-678 GCF_013387025.1 Pseudomonas reactans
CCGGTTTACCTGCAACAGTTGGCCGAGCATGCCGAGCGTGACGGCAACCCCCCCAAAGTGCGTGTGTACTGCTTTGGCGGTGACGCGGTAGCCCAGGCCAGCTATGACCTGGCCTGGCGTGCACTGAAACCGACTTACCTGTTCAACGGCTACGGCCCGACTGAAACCGTGGTCACACCGTTGCTGTGGAAAGCCCGCCGTGGCGATCCATGCGGCGCGGTTTATGCCCCAATCGGCACCTTGCTGGGCAACCGCAGCGGCTACGTGCTGGACTCGCAACTCAACCTGCAACCCATCGGCGTGGCTGGCGAGTTGTACCTGGGCGGCGAAGGCGTGGCGCGGGGTTATCTGGAACGCCCGGCACTGACTGCCGAGCGTTTTGTG
>NZ_JACAQP010000062.1:0-1251 GCF_013387025.1 Pseudomonas reactans
GAACCTAATATAATTAATAGTTTTGGCTTAGGAATCGACTAAACGAGAATAGAGTATTAATAAAAATAATTAGACACATATTCTTATATTAGATGAATTAACAATAATCCAAATTTTGTTTTGAATATTAATGTATTCATATGTTAAATGAATTTTAAATTGAATTAATTACTTTGCTTAATTAATTTATATTTTCACTTTAGGCAAGATTTTAATAATTTCTTATTAAAATAATAACTAGTCAAATTATAAGTATTTACAGATTTTATATATTATAAACAATTATTTATATGAAATAATCATTAAAAATGCATTTTTACATGCTTAGATATTTAGGAAAATGGTTTTAAATACTAAACAGTAATGAAACATTCTGAAATTATCAGAAAATCATTATTTCATAAAATAGTAATTACTGTAAAATTTTCATATTTTTCTTAACTGCTTTAGTATTTATTTAGTATTTTAATAATTAAACCACAACAAAATTCGGGAAAAATAATAAATGATTCCCAAAAATTCTGGAAAATTAACCATAGTTTTCTAACATTATATTGAGCCTACTGTAAATATTTTGGATATTTTGGACTATGGGAAGTATTTCTTATGTTTTTCATTATTAACTAATCAATAAAATCATAAATAATAGGAAAATATTAAGAGAAATTCATTAGACTTTTTATTTATGATTAACATGTTATATATGATATTCGGATAAGGTTTTATAATTTTTGGACATGTGTAGCTATTTATTATCAATTTAAACCATTAAATAATCATTAAATCAGGAAAAATAAGCAAACATTCTTACAAAAATCTGTAAATTTTGTCATGGAGTCTTTAAAATGTTAATAAGGTGCGAAAAATATAAAATCGTGTTTTTGACATACATAACTATATTTTTCTATTTATTTAGCTTTAACAAAATAAAATACAAAATAACCATAAAACTGTAATATAAATGCATGAAACTTCATAAATTATGTTTTCTCAGTTTATGGGTCATCCCATAATTTTCTCAGAATTTATTGAATACAAAAAGTATTTTATATGAATTATTGCCCTATTTTAGTGCAATAATTATAGTAATTCAATAAAAATAAGTTATTTTCTGAAAATTTCCAGAACTTCTTATTTTATTGATGGGATCCTGAGAAAAATCAGGTTTATGCATAAAATGAGTTTTAGATAGTTTGGTGGATTTAATTTGTTTCATTCATGAATTTGAGACTTTTAACAACATACCTTGAT
>NZ_JACAQP010000063.1:0-4633 GCF_013387025.1 Pseudomonas reactans
TCTTTTTCAGAGTTTCCCTAATGGTTTGGACGGGCCAAACGGCTGAAATCGGTCAGTGGTCATTGGATGGCATGATCGCGGGTAAAGATGATGGGCTGATTGTTCGCTTCCGAGAAAAAGACGGTGATTATTTCGCGCCTTTGCACATGCTCATCGAGGCACTCCGCTCAACGTGCTTACCTCTGCAATTGGAGGACCAGCTTGTTATCTGGGATTCCAAAAACGAGTGCTTGGATAGCTGGCAAGGCATTTTTAAAGAGTCATTCTTGGTCCAACGTACCGATAGGGTTCCCTCGGGACAGGACGATCTGAACATGCTGCACCTTCTGGATCGTGCAAAAGCCGCTGACCACTCTTTAAAACCACTACTGGTAGCAGCCACTGACCTTGAACGAGCGTTGGCCGGTGGAGTCGTTGAGTTCATTGATGGTAGCTCGCTGTCATCAGAAACCCTGTCTGATGCTTTCCTTGTTTACATCACGAGCAAGGGCATACCTGTCAGCAAGCCGCTTCGGTCGATGGGTGACTTTGTGATGGAGCTTCACACACGAAATGGCACGTACAAGCTATTAGATGGCAAGGTTCGCACGGTAAACGGCCCCGCTCGCCTCACTGCCGGTGCAATCCTTCTCGACAAGGAAACGAAGTACCCAACGTACTACCTGCGGGCCGACCATGGGACGATCTACCAGCCTGTGTACAGAAAGGTTTCCGAGGACGATATCCAGGACCACGACCCAAGCAACATTTTCGCAACTGATGGTGCCCACCCTCTTGAGCTGAACGGAACGCATAGCGCTGATCGGTACGTTACAACACTGCTCTATGCAGAGCGTTACCAAGGCAGTTTATTCAACGGCATAATGGACGAGGATATTTTTCGATAGCGCGAAAAGCATACCACTTACAAACAAGTAAAATACGCCGCACTACATGGATCTATAAGAGGTTTTCAATGGAATATTTGATCGGTGCAATCGTGGCCGGAATTATCATTTTTGTTGTCTTGGTAAAATCCAAAACAGACAAATTTAATAAGCTCACACGGATGCACTTTCCGAATTGGTTTGCATTATTTTCCAACAGTCAAATGCCTGAAAATCACGGGATGGCGCGAGCATTGATCCTTCAAACCTTCCACCTTGCAGAAGAATTCGGAGCCATCACCCCGACCGAGAAACGCGAACTCGACGCCGGATGCATGAAGGAAGATCCTATAGAGATTCTGAATGGGTGGTTGGAGCATGCTTTGCCGGTCGTAAGGAGAGAATTTGGGGATGCTGAAATCGCCACTTCGGAGGCTCGATTAATCGGAGTTTTGATGTTGGTTAGCGTCAAAGGTGTACGTCCAGAACGTGACCTTAACGAATTTCTAAAACGGTTCAATTAGGAACGTCAGCATGGATGAAATTGACCCTCAAGCCCTCCAGTTCAAAGAGGTATGCGCCTACTACGGTGCAGCCATGCACATGGCGCAGGTGCTTGAGCATGGGATCGTGAACGCCCTCTTCTTCCTCGACTTCTTGCCTCGCAAAAAATCAGAATGGACTGACACAGAGTATGAGGAATTTTTTGACGGAAATTTCTCCAAGACGTTTGGCACTCTGGTTAACTCGTTGAGGAAAGTGACGACCGTACCGCAAGCCTTTGATGACCTGATTCGCAGATCCAACAAGCGCCGCAACTACCTCGCCCATACCTTTTTCCGTGAAAACATGGACGTGCTTTACGCGGGTGGTTTTGACGAAATCGTCACCAGATTAAACGATGACATTGAGCTGTTTCGAGAAACAGATGCTGCTCTCACAGTCATCCTTGAACCCTTGTGGATAGAGAACGGTTGGACCATAGAACGTATAGAAGCAGAGGCTGAAAAATACCAAGCTGAATTGCGTAGGTCCAAGCCGGACGAGGTGGCCTGATGTTCAGAAGCAATGGTGATGATTCCTTCCGGGCTTACCTCGCTGCTGGTACTGAGAATCTAGATGAGATCCTAGTGGCAGGCTCTGCCTTTCTCACGATGATGGACGACCTCGATTCGTTTCTGATTCAGCATGTGAGCGGCCCAAACGTCGAGATCGATAATCAGATAATCCACCTATTGCGCATCAACGCCCGTTTTCTTTTGATGACCGGGTTTCGCATTGGCCTGACAGGCCACGTTTCAGGCATTTTCCCCATTCTACGCACGGCCTTGGAAACCAGTTGTTACGCGCTGCTGATGGCGAATAACGATTCCCTGTGTGACATATGGTTAGGTCGTAACAGCTCCCCCGAGGGTTTGAGAGCCTGCAAAACGGCTTTCAGCAAGGCAATAAAAGATGCGCAAAAATTGGTTGATAAACATGATCCCGTGCTGGGTGAATGGATGTATGCCCTATACGAAAGCACCATCGACTTTGGCGCACACCCCAATCCGAAGACGGTGACTCTTCATACTAGATTCACTGACGATGACCAGGGCATGACTTTGATTGAAAATATTGGTCTCTATGGTGTCAGCAATTATGGATACGAAGGCGGGCTACTAGCCTGCGTCGAAATGGGTTTAGCCACTGCAATGGTTTTGTCCATGACACACGACAAGGTTACTCGTGAGGCTGTACAGGCACTGCAGGCACTTAATGACAGGAAGAATGAGCTGGAGGATATGATTAGAGAGAAGCACCTCCAAGGCTGATCAAAAAGTGATCATCCTTTCGTTGCTGGAATGTCGCCGTTCGGCTACACTTGCTTCATGAACACAATCATCACTACCCATGAATTTGATAACTGGCTGAAAGGTCTGAAAGAAGTACAGGCACGTCTACGGATCGTTTCTCGGATCTTGAGTGCAGAGGCGGGTAATTTTGGTGACTGTGAGCCAGTAGGTGAAGGCATCAGCGAAATGCGGATCTTCGTCGGGCCGGGATACCGTGTGTACTACACGCGCCGTGGCGAGGTCGTTTACCTGCTACTGTGTGGCGGCAATAAGTCATCACAGAAACGAGACATCAAGCTTGCCAAATCCATCCTCAATGAGATCGAGCAAGGAGACGTAAAATGAGAGAACTCAAAGCATTTGATGCATCCCAGTACCTCACCAACGAGGACGAGATTGCTCAATTCCTGACCATTTCTTTGGAAGACCCAAACCCTGACGTGTTCCTTCGCGCTCTGCAGGAAGTAGCCAAGGCTCGTGGCATGAGCCAGCTTGCCAAGGATGCTGGTATCAATCGTGAGAGCCTGTACAAAGCGTTGGCACCAGGTGCAAAGCCCCGGTATGACACAGTGTTGAAGCTTGTGAATGCATTAGGCGTGAAGCTGACGGCACAGCACGTTTAGGCCCGATCCCTCCCGGACTGACCGGGAGCATGAGCAAATACAAAACCTCCTAAAAGGAGGCATCGTTTCGTTCCAATGAGAAATTGTTATTCAAACTTAATTACACACTGTTCATAAGCTTTGTCGTTTTGCCCCTCATAACTGAAAAGAGACATTTCCGCGATCCCTAATGTGCGGATAGACTCTTCATCACATCTGAACATACTTTCATTGCACCCATTGTCGTTACACAGTCCTTCTATGAATAACTCAAAAGCCCACGGAATATGTCCATAGCTTTTAGTAACATTCATAAAATTCCTCAACGACCTTCTAAAGCAGCAAGCAAAAACGAATACGCCGTCCTTTCTTTTTAAAATCATATCTCTACGGAATTTTATTTGACCCGATGAGTTATAGTATTCAGGAGCTTTGATTTTAAGCTCATTAACTTCTGCGTAAAATCCGTAGTCTTTGAGAAGCCCGATAAGGAAAGAAGGTAAATAAAAACATTTCTTCGTGTGATAGCTTGCAAAATAACCGAGGACAAGATCACTTTTCACATCGTATTGATAAGGATCATTATCAGATTTGATCTTTCGAATTTTGGCTATTATTTCTACTAACTCTTCTTTTACTGACTCAGAATACAAGGTAAGACCTGTAATCCCCAGCCCATTATTTCCATTAACTGAATTCTCAGAAAAATCATAATCAAGACCATCTATCGTGAAATCATCATTTGGATTAATGTGTTTTTCCTGATTATTCTTTGCGTCTATTGGGTCATCCTCAATAAGGAATGAAAAATCCAGATCGTCATTTTGCATTTCAGCAACTGGCTGAGTACTTTCAGGTAACGCAACTTTACTTTTTGTAGCTTTTCTTTTATTCATAAATGGATAAATTGTTATACACACAATTATACCATTTGATAAAACCAAACCTCCACCTAGGAGGCTTTTAATTCAATTTCTTTTAAATATTTTATCTGCTTATGAGTTATTACTGTCTCGCCACGGAAAAGCAATACCTCTTTGTTCTTGAATCTTCGAACAGCAACCCCTACTTTTTTTACCAGATCCAAGCTCACCATCGAATCTAGTTTTACATCATAGTAGTCCAAAGAAATTACAGTTCTCCCTGAATAATCTTTGTAAGATAAGCCATACGCGCAATAACCGTAATCACGGGCTATATGCCTTAAAGAGTCAATCAACCCTTCGAAATGGGTTAAATATTCGTCATCAGATTTGAATTTAATTTTACTCATAGTAAATGTAGTTTTGTTTATGAGTCAAATTATACCAAAGGATGGTCTGAAGTAGCC